>JAFZHD010000015.1 GCA_017555085.1 Muribaculaceae bacterium
GTGATGCGCCAATGGCGAGGAGCGCGTTGGCGGTGTTGTTCATTACTACAAAGTTTGTGATGTTGTGCACAAGCGGACTCTTGGCACTTACGGCTTCAATGGCCGCAGACAATGCGTCGGTAGAAATAGAGGTTTTCATTGTGAAAAAGTTTATTATGACGCAATGAAACGGCTTGATTTAAGCCGTGAACAATGAAAAACCAATACCGTTTCCCTGCGCTGTTATTATACATATCAGGTTCATAGGGTATAATCTCAGCCGGGCATGATGCTCAGCACCCCTAACGATGTCGCAAATTTAGATATAAAATTCGGTATTGGCAAGATAGTGAGCACAAAATATAATAATCTATGTCGGGATTGCGTTTATAAAATATGTCAAAACAAGCACAGATAACAGTTATTGTGCCGGTTTATAACCGCGCCAAACTGATGATTCGCACTCTCGACTCGATTGCGGCACAATCGTTGCGCCCGTTTGAGTTGATTGTTGTGGATAACAATTCGACCGATAACACGCTTGATGTTTTGCACCAATGGAAGGCGCAGAACGAGTCGGCCGATTTTGTCGTGACCGTCTTGCAAGAGTCGCGTGCCGGTGCGTGCTGTGCGCGCAACAAGGGCCTCGAGGCTGTTAAAACGCCCTATGTGATGTTTTTTGACTCTGACGACACAATGATTCCGACCCATATAGAGAGCGCATTGCGCGCATTGCAAGCCGACAAGAGCCTTGACATTGTGGGCTGGGATGTAACTGTTAACTTGCTTGACGGCAAGGCCGTGAAGAAACGCTTTAGTGCCAATGATGTGCTGTATAATCACATCTTCCACTCGTCGTTTGCAACGCTGAGATATGCTGCCCGAACCGACTTGATAAGGGCTGTGGGCTGTTGGAATGAGGCGATTGCGGGGTGGAATGACTATGAACTTGGTGTGAGAATTGCGCTGAAAAATCCACGAATGGTGAAGTTGGCCGAGGGCGTGGGCGTGAATGTGTATTCTCAGGCAACATCAATTACCGGCACTAATTTCTCGTCAACACCAGGCAAATGGGAAGCCGCTCTCGACAGTTGTGAGGCGTCGTTGCGTAAGGCCGATAAGGCCGATTTGGTGAAATGGATTGAAACGCGTCGTGCCATTCTTGCCGGAATGTATCGCAAGGAGGGCGACAAGGCCAACAGCGACCGATTGTTGTCGCAGGTGGTGGGTCGCGCCACAAATTGGCGTCAGCGCACATTCTATCGGTTTGTGTGCCGATTTATTGCTGCCGGCGGTCGCGGTGTGGCTATATTGGCCAAAATGTTTCTGTAAAATAACGAGCGATGAAGATACTGTTTTTAGGAGATGCGAGTAACTATCACAACTGTTTGGCCGGGGCGTTGCGAAGCCTCGGACACGATGTTACCGTGGCTTCAAACGGTTCGCATTGGATGAACACCGACCGCGAGATTAACACCAAACGACCTTTTGGCGGCAAGATTGGCGGCGCATTGTTGTGGGCCAATCTCAACACGCTGTTGCGCCATCGCCTCAAAGGTTATGATGTGGTGCAGTTGAGCAATCCGGTGTTTCTCGATTTGCGTCCTCACCGTGTGAGAGAGATTTTCAACCGCTTGAAAAAAGATAACGGCTCGGTGTTTCTGACAGGGCTCGGCACCGATACCGCATACATAAAAATGTGCATCGACTCAACGCATAATCTGCGTTACAACGAGTGGATGATTGACGGCGAGGCATCGCCATTTTACAAGCAGAGCAACTCGGTGTTGCACGCATGGTTGCAGCCGCCGCTGAGCGACCATTGCGACTATGTGTGTCAAAACATCGACGGCGTGGTGACTGCGCTCTATGAGTATGACCTTGCTTATCGACGCATCATGCCGGCCGATAAGGTGGCCTATGCCGGTATTCCGATTGACACCGACAGCGTTGAATTGTCGGTCGATGAAAATGTAGTGCCCGAGCGAGTGAAACTGTTTTTGGGTATGCATCGCGACCGCAAGGTGGAGAAAGGTACCGACCGCTTGCTTGCTGCCGCCCGCCGTGTCAAAGAGGCTTATCCCGACAAGTGTGAACTGCGCATTGTCGAGAATGTGCCTTATGCCGAGTATTTGGAGCAGATGCGTAATTCGCATGTCATACTCGACCAATTATATTCTTACACTCCTGCCACAAACGCGCTGTTGGCAATGGCGATGGGACTCACGGCTGTGAGCGGTGGCGAGAGCGATTACTATGACTTTATCGGCGAGAGCAACAACCGCTGTGTGGTAAACGCGTTGCCCGACGATGAGCAACTTTATGAAACGCTCGTTGATGTGGTGATGCACCCCGAGCGAGTGCCACAAATGGTGCGCAGCAACCGCGAGTTTGTGCTGAAACACAACGACAGCCGCGTGGTGGCACAGCGATTTGTTGATTTTTGGGAACAGAAAATCGGTAAACGATGACACTTGATGTATTGATATGTACTTATGGCCGTGACGGCATTGAGCGAGTGGCGCAGATGAAGTTGCCGCAAGCCGACGGGGTGGCCTATGTGGTGTCGTGGCAGTTGACCGATGATGAATTTGATGCCGATGTGCCGCAAGCATTGGAGCGTCAAGACTTGAAAGTGTATAAAATGAATGGCCGCGGATTGAGCCGCAATCGCAATAATGCCATTAGCCATTCATCAGCCGATATCTGCCTTATTGCCGATGATGACTTGGACTATACCGATGAGCAGTTGGCGGTAGTGAAAGCCACTTTTGAGCAAAATGAACAGTTAGATGTTGCCACATTCCGTTTTTCGGGCAGCGGCAAGGCATATCCCGAATATGAATTTGACTTGGCACAGATGCCCAGGGGCTATTATGTGTCGTCGGTCGAGATAGCATTTCGCCGACAATCAATAGGCGAGTTGCGTTTTAACGAGTGGTTTGGCCTCGGAGCTCCGGTCTTGCACTCGGGCGAAGAGGGTGTGTTTGTGCATCAGGCATTGTGTCGCCGACTAAATTGCCGTTATTTCCCCATCACGATAACCCACCACGGAGCAACCACCACCGGAGTGCGAACTCTCACTCCCGGAGTGCTGATGGCGCAAGGGGCATATCTGTCGATAGTGCATCGCACAACGGCGTTGATGAGAGTGCCATTGTTTGCGTGGCGCAGTTGGCGATTGGGCCGAGTAAAACTGTTTCCCGCAGTGTGCCATCTTGTGAAAGGCTACATCTACGGGAAACGATATTTTAACACCGACGGCAGCATCAAGCGTCAGCCGCCGCGTTGATAATTCCTACATATATTTTTTGAGGCGAGTGTCGAGGTCGGCAATATTTTCGACGCGTTCAACGATTTCACCCTTGCGATTGATGATGAAAATCGCTGGAAGAGTTGTGATGTTGTAACTCATGAGAGTGGCCGCGCCGGTAACAGGCGAGTTGTAAACGGTAATCCAAGGGAGGTTTTTGGCCGATTGTTTCCATTGGAATTCATCTTCGTCAATAGCAACTTGATAGATTTCGAGTCCGGCATCCTTGCGCTTTTCATAAATCTTGGCGAGTTCAAGGTTGAACGCGGGCGATTGTTCGGCGCTATAAACAGTAAAGTTGAGCACAATCACTTTGCCTTGTTTGGCAAGTTCGGCAAGGCTGTGGGCTTTGCCGGTGTTGTCATAAAGGTTGATGTCGATAACCTGTGCCTCGTTGACAGTGATGGTGTCGTTGCTTGCGCGAGGTGCAGCGGGGCGGTTAACGAGATATAGGCTTTTGAGATAGAGAGTGCGGGGGTCTTTGGGACGGTTTTGTGTAAACGCGTTGGCCACAGCGCCGATTACGCGCAAGTCGCTCTTGCTGTTGGCACTGAAAAGGGGAGTGTTGCCCACCTTTTTGTTGATGATGTAATAGGCCACAGAGCCGTCGGGGTCGGTAAGCAAGATGTTGGTAACTTCGCGTTTGAGCACCGAGTCGGTTGCGATAGCGGCTTCGCCTTTGGCCTTAACCACTTCCATCACTTTGCGGTCAACCTCCATCAATGCTTCTGCGGCAGCAGAGCCGGCGAGAGTGTAGTCGCGGTCAAAAGCCGATGCGGTAGATGTAACCTCAACAGTCTCGATTGAGTCAATGGGGAAATAGAGTTTTTTTCCGTCGAGGCTGAGGCGATAGATATCGGGATAACCGGCCGCTTTGTTTTTCATTTCAAAATTACCGTTATCGTCGATAGTGGCAGTGTCCATAGGCATCCAACGGCCAAAGGTTGATGTTTCGAGCACGATGTCTTTGCCGGCAGCGCCGTCGATAGAACCTTTAACGGTCCATTGATTGCTGTCGCCACAACTGGTGGCGAGGAGTGATAATGCGGCAACAGAAGTCGCCAATATATGTTTCTTCATTTTATCGGGTTGATTATTTTACGCAAATTTAGTAAAACATTTCGGAATATAGCCCTTTAGCCACCGTTTAATAATCATTTAATGTAAAAACCGAGCGAATTAGCAGTGTAAAAGGTGTCGTAAATTCGGGGATAATGCTTAATTTTGCGGTCAAATAAAAACATAAAAAGCAAAGATTTATGGCAAAATATAGTTATCGCACGAGCGGAACATGCTCGCAGGCTATTGAGATAGAAATTGAAGGCGATGTGATTAAAAGCGTGATGTTTTATGGCGGTTGCGACGGCAATCTCAAAGGCATATCGGCGTTGGTGGCCGGCATGAAGGCGCAAGATGTGATTGACCGCCTCAAAGGCACTCGTTGCGGCATGAAGGCTACATCGTGTCCCGACCAATTAGCCCAAGCGCTCACTGCAATTTTGTCTCAAAACCAATAAAGCAATAATGAGAAATATCATACTCTTTGACGATAAGGTGGCACGCGAAAATTTGTTGCCACTGTCGTTTACGCGCCCTGTTGCCGATATGCGATTTGGCATTATGACCATTCGTCAAAAATGGGAAAAGGCTCTTGCCGGAAATTACAGTTATCTGACCGTTGAATATCTGTCAAAAAAATATGCCAAGAGCATTGCAGCTGAAAATGTGTTTATCGCCGGCAATGTTTGCCCCGACAGCGAGTTGGTAGCAATGATTGAGACGATGAAAGAGGGTGATGCCATTACGAGCGACAAGGGCTTGGTGGCGTTTTGCGGCTCGCTGACCGACTTTGAATGCCGCCAATGGCGCAACGAGACCCGATTGCGTCACACTCCGTTGGCCATAAACATGCTGTATGATATATTCTTGAACAACGATAAAGCGCTTGAACAAGATTTCAAGGTGCTCACGGCAGGTCGCAAGAGCGCGCCGTTGAGCAAAACCAATACGGTGGTGGGCGATGCCGTTGCCGCCGATGGCACTCCACGAATTTTTGTTGAGGAAGGCGCTGTGGTTGAAGCTGCAGTGCTCAATGTTGTCAACGGCCCTATTTACATCGGTCGCGATGCCGAGGTGATGGAGGGTTCGTGTATTCGTGCGCCGTTTGCATTGTGTGACCACGCCGTTGTGAACATGGGCGCTCGCATCTATGGCGCAACCACAATCGGCCCATATTGCAAGGTGGGCGGCGAGTTGAACAATGTGGTGATGATTGGTTACAGCAACAAGGCCCATGACGGATTCTTGGGCAATGCCGTGATTGGCGAATGGTGTAACTTGGGTGGCGGCACTACTGCCTCAAACCTCAAAAACGATTACACCGAAATCAAGTTGTGGAATTATCCCGCACACCGATTTTTGCGCACCGGCTTGCAATTCTGCGGCTTGATAATGGGCGACCACTCAAAAACCGGCATAAATTGCATGTTCAACACGGCAACTGTGGTGGGTGTAGGCGTTAACATTCACGGAGCTGGATTTCCGCGCAACTTTGTCGCATCGTTCAGCGAGGGCAGTTCGGCCGGATTTACCGATGTGTCGTTGGCAAAATTCTTTGACATAGCCGAGCGAATGATGGCCCGCCGAAAGGTCGAACTTACCGAAACCGACCGCGAGATATTCAATTCGATTTACAATATCGCTGATACATACAAATAAAGCAAAAGCCTCAAATCGAGGCTTTTGTCATTATTGGGGACGGGTTGTTTGTTATGCGAGAACTTCAAGGGTTGTCAAGCCGTTGCGTTGGCCAACGACATAGCGGGCATTTGGGTCGGGTGTTGAGGTTTCATTGGCGCGTTGAAACATATCCATGTATAATTCGCGGCCTTTTTGAAACTGCATGCACGAGAACGAGTCGCCGGGCTTGATTGATGAGTTTTCGGTTGTCTCGGCTTCAAAGCGATTGTCACCAAGATATTTGACGGTGATGAGTCGGTCGGGTTGCCAGCCGATGCGCAATCGTGTGCCGACAGTGAGGTTGGTCGATAAAATGCTGTTAGCCGTGAAAATTTCTGATTCTTTTTGGTCCTCGTTGCGAAGCATTTGGCAGAAACTGTCCCAATCATTGGCGTTTACAAGTCGTGCAAGCACCGAGAGAGTACGCATTGACACTGTGTCGTAGCCGCGAGTAGAGTATCCCCACACGCGTTCGAGGGTGGTTTCTGACATGTGCTCTTTTAACTGTCGCTCAATAAAGTCGACGAGCATCACAAAGTCGTTGTGGGTTTTCATTTGAAAGCCCACAGTCTCTTCGACACGATTGCGAAGAGCGGCAATTTGAGGTAAATCGGTCTTGAAATTCATAGTGATACAAAAATAATTACTAATTTTGAATTATCAAACTGAAATATCGGCAATTGGATATGGAAAACGAAAGCGAAACATTCAAGCCGGTCACTGTCGCTATAGACTTTGGCGGTTCATATACAGACTTTTTGCTGTTGCGTGAGACCTCGGCTGCGCGATTATATCGAGCAAGCAAGGCGGGCCGTTATGTGCTGTTAAAGACAACAAAAGACAATAGCGGAATGTCGATTGCTATGCTTAAACGCGAATATGAAATGTCGTTAACGCTCAACCATTATCACATTCCCTATATCTTTACCTATGAGGAATCAACTGCTGTGGGGCCGGCTATTGTGATGGAATATGTCGACGGCCGCAACCTCAATGAGTTCCTCGCCGAAAAGCCGTCGCTTGATAGCCGCCGTCGGGTGTTTTATCAAATACTTTCGGTAGTAGCCTATATTCACAAAAACGGAATTGTTCACAACGACATCAAGCCCGAAAACATTTTGATTTCGCGCATCAACAATGATGTGAAACTGCTTGATTTCGGGTTAAGCGACAAAGATGCCCATTATTTGGCTCATACGCTGGGCTGCACACCGTCGTATGCCTCGCCCGAATTGTTGGCGCAAGGCGACGTAGATGCCCGCAGCGACATCTTTTCGTTGGGTCGCATCATGCAGTTGATATTTGGCACAAAGCGTTATGCCAAGGTGTCGGCCCGATGTGTTGCCGACAATCGCGAAGACAGATATGACAATGTCGACCAACTGATGCGCCATTGGCAGCAGAGCCAAAAAACACCGCGCATTGTGTTGCTTGTGGCCTTGATAGTGCTATTGTTACCATTGACATTTTTTGTTGGCCGTCAGTCGGTGTCGGCGGTAGATGAGCAATTGACCGAGAGTTATAACGCTTTGCGCGATTCACTGTCGATTGCCAATCAGGAAACGCGTCTCTATAAAGCGCAAGTTGACTCGATTGAGCATCAGCGGGCGTTGGAAAAGGCCGTAGCTGACCGTCGCAATCATTATCGCGACTCAATATGTAAATCGTTTGAAAACTATGTGGTGGAATTATACAACAAAGCAGTGCCCATAATCAAGAAAGAGCGGTTTCAGGAATTTGCTTTGAAGAAATCAGAAGAGGTGTTTTCTAATCTGATGTTTGAAAGACAACGAGTTGTCACAATGGATACTTATGAGCCTGAAATCGGGCCGTATATAGTCAATCAAGTGTCGATTGTGTCATCAACATATTTTGCAAAGATAGTTGATATGGTGAATTTGATGCCGAGTTTTCGCGACCTTCCCGACGAAGCCGAAGTCCAATTTTATAAAACAATTTTTGGAACGGAGCCCTACCGGCCCTATGTCCCCGAAGATATAATGGGCGATTAACATTATTTTGCAAATAGGGGAGGGTGGCTGAGAGTGAAATGTATTATCTTTGCGAAATAACGCAACACAAGTAGCATGAAAAATTACAGGCTAATAATAATTGTATTGTTTGTATTAGTCGGTTGGCAGGGTATGATGGCCGATAGTAATATCGTAATTACTGACGCTAACGAAGTTTATACATTGGTAGCCGACGGAAAGGGCGATTTGTCGAAAGTCAAAGTCAGAAAAGAGACAAATTATATGGCTCAGCGCGTGGCTGAAACTGCAATAGCACTGGAATCGTTTGGCTCGCATGTTAAGATTGACAAGGCTTCGGCTCCCGGCACGAAGCCGGTGTATAAGCCATGGATTTCGGAATATGTGTTTTATGATGATTCCAAGATGTGTGTATTGCCTATCGAGATTGAAAACGGCAAGCAGGCAAAGGCTGTGTTTGAAAAGACCTATACCGATGTGGCCCATTTCTCAACAATTTTTATTCCCGAGATATATCCCATTCAAAAGAAAACTATTGTGATTGAAGTCCCGGCGGCGTTGGCTTCGCAAGTCAAAGTAGTGGAAAAGTCGTTGGGCGGTAATGTCGTCAAAACCGTAAAAGACGGTGGTAACGGCAAGATTACTTATTTCTACGAAGCAAGTGATATTCCCGAGATAAAAAGTGAAGAATATATGCCGTCGTTGTCGGCCGTCGCTCCTCGGCTTTATGTGACCGGATTGTTTGAGTCGGTTGATGAATTGTATCAGCACATGCGAACATATACCATAAATACCGAAGACGATTTGACTGAAATCAATGAGTTTAGCCGTAGTTTGGTGGCCGATTGTGCTGATGATATGAGTCGCATAAAAGCGATTGTTGAATGGGTGCAAAATCACATTAGATATATTGCAATTGAGCATGGCGAGTATGGTTTTCGCCCTGAATTGGCCTCGCATGTGTTTGAAAAACGATATGGCGACTGCAAAGGTATGTCGGCATTGTTGAAAGCGATGTTTCGGGCAGTGGGTTTAGATGCCCGTCTTGTGTGGATAGGCACTGATGATATTAGCGTTGATTGGACCGAGGTGCCGGCATTGTCGTCGGGCGACCACATGATTTGTGCCGTTATGCTTGACGGAAAGACTTTGTATGTTGATGGCACTGCACAATATATGCCTGTGGGTGTGTATCCGTCGTCAATAGAAGGGCAGCAAACGATTGTTGAAAATGGCGAAACTTGTATTGTAGAGCGTGTGCCCATGATAGCGCCGGAACAAAATGCCGATAGTTTATCGGCGCAAATGGTAATTGACGGCCATAACCTCAAAGGCAAAATGAAACGCTCTTTGACTGGAATGCGCAAGATGATTATGGCTGGGTCTTATAACGGAAAGAGTGCCGACCGTCGCAATGACTATTTGATAGCCTACCTGTCATATCCCCGAAAAAATGTTGAAATAGATAATGTCGCTGTTGAGGGTAATACAATGCAGTCAGATACAGCGGTTGTTGAAGCAGATGTAATCGAAAAAGAGGCATGCCAACATTTGGGCGATGCAATATACATAGATCTGCGCCCTGTCAGACATCCTTATATGGAGGTGGTGAATATCAAAGACCGCAAAAACGATGTGAAATTTCCCGGTAGATATAATTTTGTGAGCAATATATGCGTGTCGGTCCCCGATGGTTTTGCTGTTGATTATTTGCCCCAAATGGCCGAATTTGAAAACGAATGGGTTAAAGTGAAAATAGCCTATGAGGTAAAAGATTCGGCAGTAGTGTGTGAGTCAACGGCGACAATGAAACGCAGAGATGTGTCGCTCGCAGATATGCAACAGTGGAATGCTTTGATAAGAAAGATTGTCGCAGCAAACAACGAACAAATAGTATTGAAACGAAAAATATAGTCATATATGAAACGAATAATAATCTCGGCAATGGCTGTTTGCGTGATAGCCATGTGCTCATGGGCCAATAAGGTTGACCGAAAATTTTATGAAAAGGCCTCAAAGATTGTGTGGGAAATGGAGTTGCCTCAGTTTGACAGTAAAACACAAGTGCCCGATAGCCTTTATGCCAATGAATCGGCAGTCATTATCGCATGTTATCGCAGTGTTGATGTAAAGCGTGTGGAGCAAACAAATATATCAAAATACTCGACTACGCTTAACGCCTACACCAATGCAATCGATTGTAAAAAGGTGATGCGTGTAATGGTTAAGCTGAATGATGCTGCCGCCGTTGAAAAATTCTCGGAGTTTGATATTGATGCCAAGGACAAAGAGTCAATTGACTCATATAATGTAATGTATACCAATTCGGCATTTGGCGCACGAGTTTATAAAGCCGACGGTCGGATTAATGATGTTGATTGCGGTGAGGTGTTCACAGTTACAGAGGGTAAGAAAGACAAGGCTATGCAACATAAAATAGCCATACCCGGATTGGAACCAGGTGATGTGCTTGAATACTTCTATTATGATGAAATATGGCTTGATGAATTGGATCTAGATCCTATTCAGTTTCCGTTCTTCCGCGATTATCCTGCAATGAACTATACTATAAAATGTAGTATTGACCCTCAACTGACAGTCGAATATCGAGCATACAACGGAGCGCCATTGCTTGTCGGATCGGTTGAAAAAGACGGAACACGCATCTTGCAAGTGGAAACAGTAAATTTGCCTAAAACCGAGAAGGGCGAATGGCAATGCTTTGCTCGTCAAGAACCGTTTATTGATATGCGAGTGCTGAACAATATGACTAAAATGGTATATCGCACCCCAAGTGCTCGCCGTGGCGGTGTGTATTGTGGGCTGAATTCCAATTACTATTTTACCGATATTTCACACATCCTTTCAACAATAGAACTTCCTATTGACATTGTGTCGCGAGCAACAAAGCGAGCAAAAAATTTTCAGAAGGCGCATCCAGAGATAACTTCGCGTCAATTAATTGATGCGGCATGGCTTGCAGTGGTGTATGAGGCGCTGTTAGACAAGGATTCGCATAGTACTCTTTCGTTGTCGTTATATATGGCCGATGTGATGCGCAAACTTAAAGTTAAAGAACAAGTGTCTGTGGGTGTGATAAACTCACGATTTGATGTGCCGGTCACAGAGATTTTGCATTGGCGTGACCCCGATTATATGGTAATGGTTGGCGATAGTTGCTACATGTTAGGCCAATTGTGTTATGTGCCTGGTGAACTTCCCGGCGAATATGAGGCAGAGGATGCGGCTATGTTTTATGGCGACCGCAAAGACTACATTCGACAAGATGCAACAGTGATAAAAATGCCTACAACTCGCGCTGCTGCCAATAACGCGCGTATAGATATGACCGTTTCTATTAATGCCGATGATGAGGCCATTCTTGATATTGAACGAAAAGTGAAGTTGCAAGGTTCACTCAAACGCTCGGCTGTTTATATCGGAGTAAGTAGTTGGGTTGATGCCGTTGCTCAATATCTTGGCGTGTCAGAAAAAGAACGCAAAAAATATAAAGAAGATATTGACACTGTTGAGGTGAAGAATAAGATAGAAGAAAGCATGAAGAAAGAATTACAATTTGCTTTGTGTGCCGAGCCGCGCAATTTGAAAAGTTACAGCATATTGTCGCGAGGTGTAACTCCCGATGCCCCGGCCTGTGAATATGTCGCTGCTTGTGATGTTGACGGTTTGGTAAAACGCGCGGGAAATGACATGATTGTGTCGGTAGGCAAACTCATAGGCAATCAGATAAAGATTGAAGGTAGTGAACGCGAACGCGCTTGTGGTGTGGTAAGAGTGTCGGCAAAGCAAACACGCTATGTGATAAAGTTTGTGATACCCGACGGTTATGTGGTGAATGTGGCTAGCCTTGAAGCGCTGAATCGCAATGTTGCAAACGAGTGCGGTGCATTCTACGCACAAGCGACAGTGCAAGACCAATACTTGGTGCTTCAAGTCAACGAACGATATTCTCGTTATGCCGAGCCTGTTGAGCGTTGGCCAAAGTACTTGCAGTTGCTTGATGCATCGGCCGAGTTTAATGATGCTTCATTGGTGTTGACAAAACAGTAATTGAGTATAACGCATGAAAAAACCAAAGCGGGAGCTTCGGTTTTTTTTGTTGGGATATGTTTGGCTTATTTTTCGCGCATGAACACATTGATGGGTGTGCCGTGGAATTCCCATGTCTCGCGAATCTTGTTTTCAAGATAGCGGCGATAGGGCTCTTTAACCCATTGGGGAAGGTTGCAGAAGAAGATGAATGTGGGAATGGGCGAACCTTTCAACATTGTGATATACTTGATTTTTACATACTTGCCCTTGTTTGCAGGAGGGGGATATGCCTCGATAAACTCCTGCATTGTGGTGTTGAGTTGTGATGTGGGCACTGTGCGACGGCGGTTTTGATATACTTCAAGCGCTGTTTCAAGCACTTTGAAGATGCGCTGTTTTGTGAGTGCTGATGTGAAGATGATGGGGAAGTCGGTGAAGGGGGCAAATCGTTCGCGAATGGCTTCTTGATAGCAACGGATTGCTTCGTTTGATTTGTCTTCGACCAAGTCCCATTTGTTTACACACACCACAAGTCCTTTTTTGTTGCGTTGAATGAGCGAGAATATGTTGGTGTCTTGACCTTCGATGCCTCGTGTGGCGTCAATCATGAGGATACACACATCTGATGCCTCGATGGCGCGAATGCTTCGGATAACGCTATAATACTCGATGTCTTCGTTAACCTTGGTCTTTTTGCGGATACCTGCTGTGTCAACCAAGTAGAAGTCAAAGCCATATTTGTTGTAGCGAGTGTAGATACTGTCGCGAGTTGTACCGGCAATGTCGGTAACGATGTGGCGGTCTTCGCCGATGAATGAGTTGACAAGCGACGATTTGCCGGCGTTGGGGCGGCCCACGATTGTGATGCGGGGAATGTCGTCGAGTTGTTCTTCTTCGTCATCGGTCTTCTCGGGCATGCGTTTTGTGATTTCGTCGAGAAGGTCGCCTGTGCCAAAGCCGCTGACAGCCGACACGGGGTAGGGGTCGCCAAGACCGAGGCTGTAAAACTCGGCAATGTTGTAAATCCATTCGTTAGAGTCAACCTTGTTGGCAACAAGAACGATGGGTTTTGTTGATTTGCGAAGGATTTCGGCCACATGGTCGTCAAGGTCGGTAACGCCGTTCATGGCATCAACGACAAAGAGAATTACATCGGCTTGCTCGATAGCGAGTGCTACCTGCTTGTTGATTTCGCCTTCAAATATGTCTTCGGAGTTTACTACCCAACCTCCGGTATCTACGATAGAAAATTCGTGGCCCGACCATTCGACTTTGCCATATTGGCGGTCGCGAGTTGTGCCGGCAGTGCCGTCAACGATAGCGGTGCGGGTTTCTGTTAAACGGTTGAAAAGTGTAGACTTACCCACATTAGGGCGTCCTACAATGGCTATAAGTTGTCCCATAAGAGTTTAATTATTGTGCAAAATTACTGTATTTTATTGATTTACGCAACTTTATAGGGGGTTGCATGCCCCGTCGGAGTGATAACTAAGTAGATTTTGGCCGTGAAATTTAGATGGTTAGACAATTTATAGTGTTGAATGTGTGTTTTTTTGATGGTGCAAAGTTACAAAAAATGGCCGATAGTAGCAAATAGCACTCGGACTGCCACGATGTCGCGACAGTCCGAGGTTATTGAGATTGCGGTTAGTTGAGGGGGACTTTTACAATTTCGCCCGAGTCAAGGAACCACAGGTATCCGCGCAGGTTGGTGTAGCCGTTTTCGGCAAGATGTTTGGCATAGCCTGCCACTTGTTCTTTATATTTCGTTATCTGTTTGTCCGAAGGACTGCCGGTTTTGTAGTCGATGATGTCGATGTGTCCATCGGCGGTCCACACAATGCGGTCACAGCGTAGGCGTCTGCCGTCGGTGAGAGCGATGGTGCGCTCGTTGACAATGCGGATAGCGTCTTCAAACCAATGGCGAGTGTCTTCGCGAGATATTTGTTGGAGCAACTCCTCTTCGATGCCCGGAATTTCTTTCTCGGGTACGAGTGAGCGATATGCCTGATGTCGCACGGCCATGGGCAGGTCTTCTTTGGTATAAACATGGGCGAGAATGTTGTGTAAGATTATACCGCGTTGGCGTGAGTCATAGATGTCGTCAATGTCGTCAACACTGCTGAGTTCGCCCACTTTTACTTTATGAACGATATAATATGTGTTGTCGTCAGAGGGTGTGTATCGGTCATCGTCGCTCTTGGTCTCGGCCTTTTTGTCTTTTTTGCTGTCGTCTTTTTTGACAATTGTCGGTTTGCCCAAAGTTATGAGGTTGCATTCATTCTCATCAATTAGAACTTTGTTAATGCCATTAAGTGGAGCAAAAATGGGCGTAGTGCCGGTGTATTCGAGGTCTTGGGCAAATTCCTTAATAGCCTCATGATGTGCTATGCCAAAGGCGTCGTTCATTCGCTGTCCTAATTGGCTGCTATTGTCAGATATGATGAACATTTCATTGACGGCGCGAGTGAATGCTACATAAGTCTTGTTGAGATTGTCGAGATATGCGGCATCGCAAGCCTTTGTATATTGCTCTTTTAATGACTCATCGGCAAAATCAAAAGCAGAAGAACCTTTTAACGGAATGAAGGGAGGAGTGTTGCCAAAATTGCCGAATGCGCCAGCGGTGTCATACCATATTAGTTCATCAGTTGTTTCCAAATCCCAGTTGGCAAACGGAATGTGAACACACTTGAATTCAAGACCTTTTGACTTGTGGACGGTAATGACTTTGACTGCATTAAAGTCTTCGGGCATTGTCACACCGACTTTGTAGCCGATTGCGTCCCACCATTTCAAGAACGCGTGCAAGTCGCCGTTGGTGGTGCTGCAAAAATTGACTACCTCATCTTGGAATGCTGTCAAGAAAATGTTTTCGTTTTTGCGTGTTTCGTCGGTGAGATATTGTTCGATAATCAAATCGACGATTGCTGTGAGTGTGGCGCACTCCATTTTTGCGATGCTTTCAGTGAGGGTGCCGCCCATTTCAACGGGGCACATCGATGCTTGTAACAATGCCTCGGAAGGGGTGGCGCCTTCTTTGAGTTTTCCCTCAAAATTTTGAATGAGGTTGTCAATCTCTTTGCGCTTCTTGTCCTTTTCGGTTGTAGGCTTTGAAGGCTTGTCGAGTTGTCGTAAAATGCTAATGATGATGCGCACGGCCGATGAACTTGAAATGCGCAATGCTTCGGCCGAAGAAATGCTTATTTTGCCGTTTGGGGTATTGTTGAAATGGTGCTTGGTGAGCAGATAGTTGATGATTTCTCGGCCTTCTTTGTTTTTGTTCACAAGGATGGCGATGTCTGACTGCTTGTAGCCTGCTCCTAATTGACGGTCAATCTCCTCGCCGGTTAATTGCATGGCAAGGGCGTCTCTGACATCTTTGTTTAATTTGTCTCTGAATGACAAAACTTTTACATAACCATGGAAATCGGAGTGTTTGCTGGGTATTTGTTGTGCTACATTGCCATATCGTTCTTTGACTCTTGTATCGTCGTTATTAACCAAAGCGGTAAATAGCGTGTTGTTAAATTGAATAACTTCAACGGTGCTTCGCCAATTTGTGTTTTCTTCAATTTTTACGCCTCGAATGTTGATGTCGTCGGTAAATGCTTTGTCGGTTTGCACTTGCTCGCCAAGCAATTCAGGGTCAGAGCCGCGGAAACGGTAGATGCTCTGTTTTTCGTCGCCGATAATAAGGTTGTCGTGGCTTTCAGATTGGCTTGTTTTTACAAGCGGCTTCAAGTTATCCCATTGAGAGTGAGATGTGTCTTGAAACTCGTCAATCAGGTAGTGGCGCAAAATCATGCCCATTCGCTCGTAGATGAAAGGCACTTCTTCGTCGGCGATAATTTTTGTAAGAATATCGTTGGTGTCGGAAAGCAAAATGAGGTTGTTTTCTTTGCGATATTTATCAATGCCGTCAATTACGCTTGCCAACAGTCCGAGATTAGTCAATTGTCGAATAATCGATTTGTAGAACTCGATGCTGTTTCTATTATTTTTGATGAGTTCAAGGTTGGCGATATATTTGGCATCAAAATCGGGGTGACTATTAGCAAGACCGATGTTTTTAGAGGTGTATCGTTTTTTGGGGTCATTGCCAATGGCGTTGGGTATAGTTGTGCCAAACGGTTTTAATTTATCTGTGATTTTGATTTTTGAATGGTATTCTATGGCATTTCTCATGTGAGCGCTGACAAAGTCAGAGAAACATTTGCCATCTAAATCGGTCGTCAAAAGTTCGTTTGCGGCATTGTTGATTTTGGTGAAAAGAGTTTCGATGTGTGCATACAACTCCTTTTGGAAATTTAAGAGTTTGTCGGGGTCAGAGAGGTAGTTGTATATGGCGTCGTAGTTCTTTTTGAAAGTGTCGTCGCATATTTCTTTCAGATATTTTGCGATATCGGTAAATGTTTTTGAATCGTGGTTATAGATGTCAAAAATCTTGCCCGATTCAAACTGCTCTTTCATGTAGCGAATGAGCCATTGTTTGTTTTTGTCGCGGTTTTTTGAGTCAAATTCATACGACAAGTCGTTGAGCGTTTGCCCCAATGACGATGTGAATGCCATGTCGTCGCCAACGTTCACCTCGTAGTCGCCGGTCAGATCGGCTTCGCGGGCAAAGGTGCGCAACACGGTTTGGAAAAACGCGTCAATGGTGCTGATGTTGAAAAATGTGTAGTCAAAAAGCAACTCTTTAAGGGCTTTGAGCGCTTGGGTTTTGAGTGCTTCTTGGGTACAGTGAAGTTCATTGGTGAGGTCGTCAATATAGGGACTGTAAGCATATTTGCCGTCTTTGTAAAATTCGGGCAAATCGATTTCGGCCAGGTTGGCCAATTCCCTGACTATGCGTTGTTTCATCTCGTCGGTGGCCTTGTTGGTAAAGGTGATGGCGAGAATGGCGCGGTGGTGTTCCTTGCCTTGGGTGCGAAGGCGATAACTTCCGTCGTCGGTTTTGTAACCTAGCACCATTTTGATATATTCATAAGTGAGGCGGTAGGTCTTACCCGAGCCGGCCGATGCTTTGTAAACTGTAAGCATGTGTGTTAAAGATTTTGATAAGGTGTGTTGATTAAATAATTCGTGCTTTAAATCCGTTTTCGGTCAGGAATGCGAGAACATCTTTGCGGCGGTCGCCTTGAATGAGTATTTCGCCTCCGCGCGCCGAGCCGCCTGTGCCCAATCGCGATTTCATTTTGCTTGCGATGGCAGCCACTTCGTCGTCATCAAGAATAAAGCCTGAAACGATGGTTGCTGTCTTGCCCGCGCGGCCTTTTTTCTCAAAAATGATGTCGAGACGAGGGTGTTTTTTTGTCTCGTTTTGAGGTTCGGGAGCGGGCGTTTCTTCGCCTTGGGGAAGGTCGGGGTTGGAGTCGAGAAATGCTTGTAGGCTCGACTGCCAGTCGTTGTTGGGTTTGGCACACATAGTGTATGAAGGGTGTTTAGTTTATATCGGTGGGAATGGTGTCGGCTTCAAAGTCGTTCAAGTCGGCTGGGGAGTCGATGCTTGATGAGAGCATGAGCAGTGTGTGAGCAAATGCCGCTTCTTCGATGCCGATGTTGTCAAAAAATACCGATGCCGAGTCGCTGTCGGTGGCAAACGCTTTGCGATAACATTGGGTGGCGAGGGCGGTGTTGGCGTCCTCGTTGGTGCTTTCGGCGAGAGACATGTAGGCAATGGCGAGTTGTCCCCACTGTGATGCGCTGAGTTGGTTGGTGGCGCTATCGGCAACGAGTTTGTCGCACGCGCGCTGTGCGGCATCATAGTCGCAGTTGTTAATCATGATTTCAACAGCCGCGATGGTGTCGTCATTGCTGTGGTTTGTGCAAGCCGATGCCAAAATGAGCGTCAATGCTAATATCGCAAATGGTTTCATGGGCAATGATTATTGATTGAAAGACAAAGATAGAGAAAAATGCCCAAATTAGCAAGGCAAAAACGACTATTCGTGGCTTGGTTTGTGTGTAGAAAATGCTTTTGTGATAGGGTTTGTGGTCTAAATGTCCGCTTTTTTGAGAAAATTCCCTTTTTCTTTCAATTAATAGGTTATTGTTTGGGTTTATTTTATATCTTTGCGGCTTTATTGCTCAAATATTAATAATTTTAAACATAACACTTATGAAAAAACTGTTTTTCGCTTTGTTGGCTGTGGTGATGTTGTTGCCTTTTATGGCTAATGCGCAGACAACAATCTACTCTTACCGCTGTTGGCAAGCGGAGGGTACTCCTGTCACGGGACCTATCAAGTATGCAAGTAACAAACCCCGTCAAGTGACTCTTATTGCTGACCAAAGCAAAATGGGTCATGTATATGCCGGTGCATACTACAACTACAAATGGTATGCCCAAGTAACTAAACCCGGTACACAATCTTCGCTCGAAGGTCTTTACACTATTGACTACACAACCGGCGAACGCACTTTGATTGCAAAGGCTGGTTCACAGTTGTCAGATATGACCTATGACTACGAAACAAACACAATGTTTGGTATCAAGTATGGCGCTCACACATTGGTGAAACTTAACCTCAAAACTGGTGCGGTAACTACTGTGGCAAACTTTGCTAACGCAGTTGGTACGGCCGTTGATATGTTGGCGATTGCATGTGATGCAAACGGCCAAATGTATGGTGTTTGCCCCGACGGTTATTTCTACAAGATTGACAAGGCAACTGCTGTTTGTACAGCACTCGGTGCACTCGGTGCAGAGCCTTCGTTTACACAAAGTATGGAGTTTGACCGTTACACCAACCGCTTGTATTGGGCTAATAACGGCGACTATCTTTTGTATGAAATCAATGTCAAAACCGGTGGTGCTACACCCATCGACTTTATCGGTGCGGGCACTTATGGCTATGACAGCACCAACAGTATGTTCATCCCTTGGATTAACGCTCCCGTCGGTAGTCCCGACCGCGTGACTGAACGCAAAGCCGTGGCAAAAGACAGCGATATGACTATCTCATGGGTAAACCCCGCTGTTGATATCCAAGGTCAAGAAATGAGCGATTTCTCGGGTGTGAAAATCTATCGTGACGATGCTCTCATTACTACTGTTAACTGCACAATCGCTGATGCAGGCAAGGCTGCAAGTTATGAAGACAAAGGCGTGGCAGCAGGTCAACACTACTACAAAATCGTTCCCTTCAACAGCAAGGGCGAGGGTGGTGTAGATACCGATGCTCTTGGTGCTTATGTTGGTAAAAACGCTCCCGGTGCGGTTGTCAACTTCAAGGTTGAACAAGGCGATAGCAAAGCACTCTTGTCGTGGGAAGCACCCTCACAAGGTATGTATGACGGCGAATTTGACGCATCTACCATTACTAAATATGTGGTAACTCGTTGGTCTGGCTCAACTGCTACCAAGTTTGAAACATCTGCTACATCTTATGCCGATGCACCCTCGTTTGGCACATACTCTTACTCGGTTTATGCCGTTAACGAAGTGGGCAACGGTGTTGAAACAACATCTGCTCCCATCATGGTTAAACCCGCCGATTGGATTGTGATGATGACAGGCGAAGCAACTGTTGAAACAGGCAAAACTTACAAGTTTTATGACGCTGGTGGTCCTAACGCTGTTTATCCCAACTCTGAAATTGACACACTCGTAATTCGCCCCGCAATTGCAAACGGTGTTGTTAAGGTAGAGTTTGAAACATTTGACATCGAGTCTTATGACCTCCTTACTATTTATAACGGTAGCAGCACAAAATCGCCCAAGATTGGCGAATACTCGGCAACAGTAGTTCCCTCTGACCTCGTTTCGGTGGAATCGACAAGTGCCGACGGTGCATTGACATTCGTGTTTGAGTCTGATATTATGGACCGTTATTCGGGTTGGGTGGCAAAAGTAACTGCAACAGAAAAACTCCAAAACGAGTTGATTTTGTCGGCATTCAGCGGTGATGCTTATGTGGAAAAAGGCAATACTGCAAAATATACAGTCCAAGTAATGAACAAAGGTCTTGCAGCAGTAGCCGCAGGCGACTATAAGGTTGTTGTTAAAAATGCATCGGGCGCAGTTGTTGCCGAAGCTCAAGGTGTTGATGTTGCATGTGCGGCAACTGAAAATATTGCAGTTGAATTTGCTCCCGCTACTGAAGGCGAAATGGTGCTTACTGCAACAGTTGACTATGCTGCCGACAACAACAAAGAAAACAACTCGGCTAACTTGACAGTGAATGTACTCGCAGCAGGTAGCCAATTTGTAACTATTGGTAACGGTACCGAAAAATTCTCGGTTTGCCCCGCTTCATTTATGTCGGGTCAATCAGTGTCACAAACACTCTACTATCCCAACGAAATCGGCGTTAAGTCAGGCCTTCTCAAAATGATTGCTTTCAAATACTACAAAGTGACAAGCAACTATCCCAATGTTCCCGTTAAGGTGTGGGTGACAGAAACTGACCGCGAAGACCTCCGTTCATCAAACATCTTCTCTGATGACATGACATTGGTGTTTGACGGCAATGCTCCTGTTAGCACTGCCGACACCGAGTGGGTATTGCCTCTTGACAAAGAATATGAATACAAAGGCGGTACACTCGCAATCACGGTGTTCAAAGATGCCCCCGGTACACAATTTGAAGGTGTATATTTCCAAGGCGACTACTGCTATGACAATCCCTCGGCACCCTTGCGCACTCGCTTTGACTCTCCTTGGGACGAAACCGAAACTATCTCGCACAACGCACTCTTTGGCTGGGACGGCGAAGCACACCTCCCCACAACCAAGATGCTTTTCGTGCCAAGCACAGGCATTGAAGATGTAACAGTTGAGGCTGTTGTTAAGGTTTATCCAAATCCTGCTGTATCGGTTGTCAAAATCGGTGCAGAAGTAGTTGAAGCACGCCTCGTTTCATTGTCAGGCCAAGAAGTTGCGGCTGTTGAAGGCGTGAACGAAGTGAATGTCGAAAACCTCCCCGCAGGCGTTTACATCTTGACTGCTGTAACTGCCGACGGCGTGGTAATCAAAGAAAAAGTTGTTAAGAAATAATAGGTAATGACCTTCCTTAACACAACAGGGCGACCCTTCGGGGCCGCCCTGTTTGCTTTATATTGTGGGGAATGATGAATTATTACTCGGCAATGTAGCCAAAGGCGCGGAGTTTGTTCTCGCGGTTGCGCCAATCTGACTCGACTTTGACAAACAGTTCGAGGAACACGCGCTTGCCAAAGAATTGCTCAATGTCTTTGCGCGCTTCGGAGCCTACTCGTTTGAGCATAGAGCCGCCGCGGCCGATGATGATGCCTTTTTGGCTGTCGCGTTCAACATAGATAACGGCCATGATGTGGATGGCGTTTTCGCTTTCGTCAAATTTCTCAACGATAACCTCGGTTGAGTAGGGCACTTCTTTGTCGTAGTTGAGAAGGATTTTCTCGCGCACGATTTCGGTAACGAAAAAGCGTGCGGGCTTGTCGGTCAACGCGTCTTTACCGAAGTAGGGAGGCGAGTCGGGCAACAAGTCAACGATGCGTGCCATAAGGTTGTTTACATTGAAATGCTCTTTGGCCGATGTGGGGAAAATCTCGGCGTTGGGCAGCAATTCGCGCCATTTGTCAACGATGGCAACGAGTTCGTCTTGACCTTTGAGCAAGTCGATTTTGTTGATGACAAGCAACACGGGCATATTGCCACGCGCCACTTTGGCGAGGAACGCGGCATTTTTAATGGGGTCTTCCACCACATCGGTTACATAAAGGAGAATGTCGGCGTCGACAAGTGCGCCTTCGGAGTAACCGAGCATGCTCTCTTGGAGTTTGTATTTAGGCGATAACACCCCGGGGGTGTCAGAGAATACGATTTGATATTCGGGTGCGTTTACAATGCCCATGATGCGATGGCGAGTGGTTTGCGCCTTTGATGTGATGATGCTCACGCGCTCGCCCACGAGGTCGTTCATGAGTGTTGATTTGCCAACATTGGGATTGCCCACGATGTTTACAAATCCGGCTTTATGGTTTTCGGTCATGTATTGTTGTTTTTTAGTTTACACAAAAATAGCATCCGTTTTTGAAACAGATGCTATTTTTGCGATATTATTTTTGAAAAATATCAAATACTCGGAATATTAGATGTCCCAAATAACATACATTGCGCCCCAAGTGAAACCTGCGCCAAAGGCGGTGAGGATAATCTTGTCGCCTTTTTTGAGTTTGTCTTTGTGTTCGTCAAGACACAAGGGGATTGATGCGGCGCTTGTGTTGCCGCGATATTCAATGTTTACGAGCACTTTTTCAGGGGCAATGCCTGCACGGCTTGCAACAGCTTCGATGATGCGGAGGTTGGCCTGATGAGGTACAAGCCAGTCAACATCGTCAATAGTGAGGTTGTTGCGTTGAGCCACCTCCATTGAAGAGTTGAGCATGTCGGTAACAGCGTGTTTATACACATTGCGACCTTCTTGGTAGATGTAATGCTCTTCGGCGTCGATTGATTCGTGTGACGCGGGCTTAACCGAGCCACCAGCCTTCATGTGCAAGTATTCAAGGCCTTGACCGTCAACATGGAATACGCCGTCGATAACACCTACATTTTCGGTAGTGGGTTCAACCAACACAGCCGCAGCACCGTCGCCAAACAAGGGGCAAGTAGCGCGGTCGTTGTAGTTGACCATTGACGACATTTTCTCGGTTGCGACAATGACAACCTTTTTGTACATACCTGAGCGAACATAAGCGGTTGCATCTTGCAATGCAACGATAAATCCGGCACAGGCTGCTTGGATGTCATAGGCGTAGGCCGATGAGAGGCCGCAAAGATTGACTATGATTGAACCGGTTGAGGGAAAGCGGAAGTCGGGGTTTGAAGTTGCGCAGATGAGCAAATCAACCTCTTCGGGCTTTGTGCCTGTCGATTCGAGCAATCTGTTAACTGCCTTTTCACCGAGATATGAAGAGCCGGCGCCTTCTACTTTGAGAATGCGACGCTCCTTAATCCCTACACGAGTCGTAATCCATTCGTCGTTAGTATCAACCATCTTTGACAACATCTCGTTGTCAAGAATGTCGTCGGGGACATAAGATGCGATACCCGAAATTCTCGCGTTAAGCATATTATTTGAGTTAACTTTATTCTATGAAAAAATATCTCCTAAATTTTTACTTTCAGGAGATTTTATTTTTCAAGGCTTATGAAAAATCAGCCTCTAATATTAAACAGCAGCGTCTTTTTCGATAGCCACTTTGCCACGGTAGTAACCACACTCGCCACATACGGTGTGATAAACGTGCCATGCACCGCAGTTAGAGCAGATAGCCAATGTGGGTGCTACAGCCTTGTCGTGAGTTCTACGCTTTGCTGTTCTGGTCTTTGATTGTTTTCGTTTAGGATGTGCCATTTTACTTTATTAATTTATTTTGTTTAGTTATTTTCTGTAAGTTTCTTCAATTCGCTCCAACGAGGGTCAATCGGGGTTTCGTCTTCGTCTTGTTGGTCGTTGGCTTCTGATGCGCTGTGCTGTCGCAGCATTTCGCTCATATCCTCGTTGCAGTCTCCCTCTTCGTGCACATGTGTCATGGGCACTTCAAGCGAAACAGTGTCATAAATCAGGTGGGCAACATTAAAATAGTTGTCGCTTTCCGGGATTATGAGCACTTCGTCTGACTCGTCGTTGTAAGCGTCGCCATATTTGACAACGATGTCATATTCGGTGTCAACATCAAGCGCCATCTCATCAAGACAACGATCACACAAAAGCGTTATTTCCCCGTTGATGACAAATGCCATCTCGTAGAAATCACTCTTGCGATTGACGGTGAGGTTAACAGTGAGCGACGCATCGTGTATGTCGGCGCTTTCCATTTCTTTGAAAAACTGACCGTCCAATTGGTATTCAAACTCGTGTGTACCAATCGGCATACTCTTCAACGCGATCTTAAATTCTGAAAACTTTCCCACAATTTGTCTGCTGAAAAACTTTGCAAAGTTAGGCATAATCTTCTATATAATCAACTTTTAAGCAAATTATTTCGCATATCAATGCCAATATCGGACTTTTAAGGGTCATTTAATGGGTGTTTTGAGGAGTTGATTTGATTTTTTTGGAGGTTGTGATTATGAAATTTGCGATATCTGACAACACTGTGGGGCTGATTGTCTGCTGAATGGAGCCGTAAGAGAGTGATTGTGATAGCGATGCCGACTCTTGAAACATGTGGTTGAGTCGTGGATATTCAACGGTTTGGGCTGTGGGTATGGCTTGTTTAATGGCGTTGAGGTTTTGCTCGGCGCTTACCTGTATGTCCCATTTGCCGTTGAGAGCAAGGACGGGACACTTGATAAGAGGCAGATATTTAGTCATGTCAAGGCGAATAAATGCGCTGTACCAGGGAGAGGTCATAACGGCAACAGATTGGTCGATTTGGCTGCTGTTGTGCATGGCGGCTTTGGTCATTATCTCTCTGATTTTAGTTTCGAGGGCAGCGTTGTCGGTGATGGTGTCGATGGCCCAAAACATGTTGTTTACGGCTTGGGATATGTCAGCGGTCAGTTCGCGGCCCGATGCGCGGGCAATCATGTGGTTTTGCTCAATCATGGCATCGCGGCCTTTGACGGCAACTCCGGCAAGGCTGATGGCAAAGGCTATGTCGTCGGGCATAGATGCAGCCGTGATGAGTGCGATTGAGCCGCCCTCGCTGTGTCCCAATATGCCCACGGCGGCGGGGTTGATGCCGGGTTGGCTTTTGAGAAACTTGACTGCGGCCATTGCATCGGTAGCAAAGTCGAGGGAAGTGTCGGTGGGTTTGCCTTGTGATGAGCCGCCAACACCACGGTCGTCATAGCGTAGCACGGCAATGCCCGAACGGGTGAGAAAGTCGGCAATAACGGCAAAAGGTCGGTGTCCCATGATTTCCTCGTCGCGGTTTTGTGCGCCGCTGCCGGTGACGAGAACCACTGCCGGCGATGATGAACCGAATAAGGGGGCGGGAGTGGTGAGCGTTGCGGCGAGGGTGATGTCGCCGTTGGCAAATGTCACTTCGCGCGCGTTATAAATGAATGGCGGCTTGGGGTCTTGCGGTCGTATGACAACGGCATCTTGGGCTGTCGCGGGCGTGAGGGTCAGGCTTAATGCCATGCCTTGAACAAATGTGCCGGAGATGGCTTTGCCGTCGGCTTGCATCACGCCGTCGTAGCGCATTCCGAGCGAGGTGATTTCGATTGAAATGCTATCGGCCGAGATAATTGTTTTGTCACACGAAATGTCAACTGCGCCTTGCGAGGGCGATGAAAGGGTGGCGCTATATTGGCCATCGTGGTTGGTGATGTGAAACACGATGGGGAGGTTCATGACCTCACCTTTCCAATAGCCGACAAAATCAGCGGCATGGATGGCCACGCAACATAGCGTGAAAATAGCAAAATATAGTGTGCGCATCATTGGTCGGGGTGGTTTGCGATGTCAAAAAATTGTTTTCCGGCCCATCGGGTTGTCAAATAACTTGTTGCCATGGGGTAGATTATGAGCGAAAGCGCGATAACGGCCACGGTTTCGGTTTTGAACGAATTGCACAGCAAGGCACACAATGCCATGAGCGCATAATATATAGTGTGGCAGAGTCGGAGCGTCAGGCTTAATGGCGTTCCCCATGCAAATATGGTTGTACCCACGCCGAACAATACGCATGAAAGCGTTATCAAGTCAAAATCGTTGAGAATCATAGATGAGAGGCAGATAAGTGCCGATGCAGTCAAAAAGCATAGGCCGGTGCGAGCAACGATGTTTGATGTGATTGGGTGGAAAAAGGCTTTGATAGCGAGTGCTGCAATGGCTATAAGTATAATAGTCATCGCTATCAACAAAACTCGGTCATAACCCATTCCGACACAACTGGCGATAACCGCAAATGTCACTAAAGGGACAAAACTCAATGAAATGGAAATCGTGCGCAAAAAGCCGATGGTTTTGGTTGCGTTTACAATGTTATTCTGGTTGTTGCTCATCTGAAGGTGTTTTCATGAATTAGTTTTGAAAATGGAGTGTTAGTTGGCGTTTTCGAGAGAGGCGAGAATTGACTGCAATTCTTGGTCGGTGGCGGTGAGGCGTGAGCGACATTCGCCGAGGAGTTCAGATGCGCGGCGTGTGTAAGCGGCTAATTGGTCGATGTCACACTCGTTGTTTTGCATTTTTTGCAAGATGCTTTCGAGTTCGGCCAGGGCCTGATTATATGACATTTCTTTTACGGGTGTAAATTGTGGGGTTGACATGATTATGATGGTTTTGAGTTTATTGGTTAATGGTTGATGTTACTTGTCCGTCGGCAAGTTGGGTGGTGATAACATCGCCTGGATTGAGTTGTGTGGCTGCTGTTACCGCTTTGCCGTTGATGCGAGTAATCGAATATCCGCGGTTGAGCGTGGCTTGTGGCGACAGGGCGTTGAGCAGTCGAGAGGTTGCCGCGAGCGAGTCGCTTGCGCGCATGGTGAGCGAGGTGGCATTGTTGCGCAACATGAGCGCGATGTTGTCGAGTCGGGCACGGCTTGCGACAATGCGATTGCTCACGGCCGACAGTGACAGCATGTTGCGTTGCAACGAGTTTTTGCTGCGTTCGATAGCAATGCGTGCCACCGAGGGAATGATGCCCTCAATGTGTGAAAGTTGGGTTTTGCAACCATTGATGCGCTCGGTGACGGCGAGTGTGATGTTGGTAGCGGTTTGTTGCAATTGGTCGAGCACGGCGGCATTTTTTGAAATGAGCCATTGTGCGGCAGCTGTGGGTGTCTTGACGCGCATGTTTGCTACAAAGTCGAGCACTGTGATGTCGCGTTCGTGGCCGATGCCGATAACCACCGGCAGCGGAAATTGTGCGATGTTTAATGCCAACTCATAGTGCTCAAACGAGGCCAAGTCGGCCGATGCTCCGCCACCGCGAATTATCACTACGCAGTCCCATTCGTCTTGCTCTTGTGCAATGGTGTTGAGGGCGTTGATGATTGATTCGGGCGAGCGTTCTCCTTGCATGATTGCGGGAAACAGCCGTGCGTTGAAACGCAAATGCTGGTTGTTGCCAAAGAGTTGGTTTATAAAGTCGCCATATCCGGCAGCGCCTTGTGCCGAAATGATGGCAATGCGTTGTGCCACGGCGGGCCATTGAAGTTGGCGGTTGTCGTTGATAACGCCGTCTTGTTGTAATTGGTTGAGTATTTCTTGTCGGCGGCGCATCAAGTCGCCGAGGGTAAACTCGGGGTTGATGTCGCTGATGACTACCGACAGGCCATAGACTGGGTGCATTGATGCCGACACACACACCATCACTTTGATGCCGGTGGCAAATCGCTGATTGGTGGCGTGCTCAAACTTTGAGATGATGCTTGACGCGCGGTTGGCCCATATCATGGCGCGTGAGCGGGCAATGATGTTTCGGCCGTCGTCGTCTTTTTGCAACAACTCCATGTAGTAGTGTCCGCCGCGAGGAGCTACATCGCTCAATTCGGCTGTAACCCACACATTTTGTGTGTCGGCACAAGTGATGAGCGAGCGGATTTGCTGGTTGAGTTGTTCAAGTGTTATGGCTTGTTGCTCGGGCATGGCTGATGCTATTTTTTGAGCTCAAAGCGTTTGCCGTTCCATGTGTAAACGAGCATGTCGCAGAGATAGCCGTCAATCATCGAGTACATTTCCTCGCCCAAAAACTGCTTTACATTGTTTCGAAGAATGAGTGATTTTGAGGCAGGGTCGTAGTTGTAACTGACGAGCATGAACGGCACGAGCGACTCGACCATCGAGCGGTTGTCGCGGCCGTCGGCTGTGAGCCAATCGCTCACGCCCGGTTCGTTAAACAGCGGTTTGTCGATGCTTGTCCATTCGGCGGTGTAGAACGATATGTTGCTGTCGGGGGCGGGGGTTGCCACTGTCTCGATTAGGGCGATGATGTCGCCGTCTTTGCCGGGCAGAATGGCTATCTGATAGGCCGATGATGACGACATGGTGAAACGCATGTCGGTGTCGTTGAGCAGCGTGATGCTTGTCTTGCCGTCGAGTTTGTTGCTTGATGCCGATGCAAGCCCGCTGTTGAAGTAATCAATCATGTCAAGGCGTGTTCTCTTTTCAAGCAACGGGAAAACGGTGTTGGGCGCAGTGGTGAACGCTTCGGTGGCTGTGATGGCCCACGAAGAGAGTGCTATTGCTGCCAATGCTATTGTGATGAGTAGCTGTTTCATATCGATATAACGATTGACGATGAATTATTTTCGGCGTTTGCCTCCTTTTTTCTTGCCACCATGACCTTTGCGGTGGAATTGCTCAAAGTTTTGGTCGCCCGAAGCGGCTGCTTCGCGGCTGCGGCGGGCTGCTACGCGAGCATAGTCTTTTTCGGGGTCGGCAATTTCCGACATGAGGCGTTTGCCCATGAAGTCGGCACCCTTGATTGCACCGATAACGCGTGCGGCATCGCCTTTTTTGACATCAAAAAGCGAATAGTTGGGCATAAGGTCGATGCGGCCAACATCTACACGCTGACCGGTAACATTGTGGTTGAGAATGTCAATGAGGTTACCGGCATAGAAACCGTCGGCTTTGCCCACATTGATATATACGCGTGCCATGCCTTTTTCGGCGGTGCGGCGGTCTTTCTCTTCCTTGGTGCGGGGACGGTCGTCTTTGGCCTTGTTTTCTTTGTCTTTTTTGCGGCTCTTTTCTTCTACATAGTCAATGTTGGGTGCATCTTTGTAGTATTCAAGCAAGCGGTTAAACTCGATTGAAAGCACGCGTTTGAGAATGTCCTCGGTGCTGAGCCAGCCGAGTTTGCGGCTAACGCCGTGGAAGTATTTGTTGATTTCTTCTTCGTCAACATCAACGCGCTCGATGCGGTCGGCCAAGTTGTAGAGTTGTTTCTCGATGATGTGTTGGGGCGAGGGGACTTCTTTGCGCTCAAAGGTCTTGCCTATTTTCTTTTCGATGTCGCGGAGTTTGCCTTTTTCTTTTGAGTGAATGATAGCCACCGAAGTGCCCTTTTTGCCGGCACGGCCTGTACGGCCCGAGCGGTGGGTGTAAACGGCGATATCGTCGGGCAAACCATAGTTGATGACATGGGTAAGGTCGTCAACATCAAGTCCGCGGGCAGCCACATCGGTTGCTACGAGAATTGACAGCATGCGGTCGCGGAATTTCTTCATCACGATGTCGCGCTGTTGTTGCGAGAGGTCGCCGTGGAGCGAGTCGGCATTATATCCGTCGTTGATGAGGTTGTCGGCAATCTCTTGTGTCTCGCGGCGTGTGCGGCAAAAGATGATGCCGTAGATGTTGGGGCTATTGTCGGCAACGCGTTTGAGAGCGAGATATTTGTCGCGTGCGTGTACCATATAGTATATGTGGTTGACATTGGCTGCGCCTTCGTTGCGTGTGCCGATGACAAACTCTTGGGCGTTGTTCATGTATTTCTTGGCAATCTTGGCAATTTCTTGGGGCATGGTTGCCGAGAACATGAGCATTTTGCGTTCTTCGGGGAGATATGACAAAATCTCGTCGATAGATTCGAGGAAGCCCATGTTGAGCATTTCGTCGGCCTCGTCGAGAATCACAGTGTGAACATTGTCGAGTTTCACCTCGCCGCGGTTAATAAGGTCGATGAGGCGGCCAGGAGTGGCAACCACGATGTGCACGCCGCGACGCAACGAGCGAATTTGGCTTTCGATGCTCGAACCGCCATATACGGCCAATACTTTGAGGTTGGGAATGTATTTGGCAAAATCTTCGAGGTCGCTGCCGATTTGCAAACAAAGTTCGCGTGTGGGCGAGAGTATCAACGCCTGTGGAGCCGATACCGAAGTGTCGGTGCGCTGTAAAACCGGCAAGCCAAATGCGGCAGTCTTGCCTGTGCCGGTTTGTGCCAATGCCACCACATCGCCATCTACATTGAGCAAATGGGGGATTACTCTCTCTTGCACGGGCATGGGACGCTCAAAGCCCAATTCGGCTATCGCGCGCAACAAATCTTCTCTTACGCCTAATTCTTCAAATGTCATATTGTACTATTTATCCAATTAAACTACAAATATACGCACAAACGAGCGAGAAATATGAAGTTTGCTTCATTATTTTTCACTACGAGTGCAAAATGCATATACGCGGTTACTGCAAATATACAAAATTAGGGATGAAAACAACGCACCAATGCCTTAAAATGTGATAATAGGCCGATAAATGGAATGGGCTTGGTGGGGTGGCTGAGTTTATGCCAAGGGGAGGTCGATGCGGAAGGTGGTGCCTACGCCGGGCTCTGATGCACGCACATAAATTTTGCCCGAGTGATATTGCTCGATGATGCGCTTGGCGAGCGTGAGGCCTAAGCCCCATCCGCGGCTCTTGGTGGTGAAGCCGGGGTTGAACACGGTCTTGAAGTTTTTGCGCGAGATACCCTTGCCGGTGTCGGCAACTTCGATATAGGCTGTGCCGCGGTCAACGGCGGTGGTTACGGTGATTGCGCCCGAGCCTTCCATGGCGTCAACGGCATTCTTGATGAGGTTTTCCATTACCCATTCAAATAGCGGTGCCGACATATTGACGGGCAGCGTTTGGTCGCAGCAGTTGATGGTAAGCGATATGCGCGATGATATGCGCGACGACATATATGATGCCGAGCGGGTGACTACATCGTTGAGGTTTTCGCTCTCCATTTGCGGCTTTGAACCGATTTTAGAAAAGCGCGATGCGATGGTGCTCAATCGTTTTACATCTTTGTCCATTTCGCCCACGGTCTCGGCATCAACGCCAAGGTCGCGCAACAGTTCCATCCACGCCATGAGCGATGAAATGGGTGTGCCCAACTGGTGGGCGGTCTCTTTTGAAAGCCCCACCCACACGCGGTTTTGCTCGGCGCGCTTGGTTGATGTGACGGCAAAATAAACCACGGCAATGAATGCGAGCATCACAAGCAACTGAATGTAGGGATAGATGCTCAGGCTTTTGAGAAGGGTTGAGTCTTCGTAATAGAGATATTGTCGGTTTTCGGGCGAAATTTCGATTTCGATGACATTGGTCGAGCCTTTGAGGTCGTGCAATTTCTGTTCGAGAAACTGTTGGTTGGCAAGCGAAAACTCGTCGTTCTTGTCGGGCAAGTCAAAGTTGCGCTTGTCAAGAATGTTGTCTTGGTCATCAACCAATAGCACGGGAATGTTGCGGTTGGCCTCAATGATGCTCAGCAAAAACTCGACATCGACATCGCCGCCCTCGCCGTCGATTGCGGCATTGCTCGTGTCAATGATTTCTTTGGTGGCATCGGCCCAAATCTGCATTCGCTCGCGCTCTTGTTGCGACAAGTCTTCGATGAGACCGTTTGAGAAATAGACAAATAGGGCTACGACGATGACCGAAACGACCAAAAAGACCGCTTTGCCATATCGATTGATGTCATAGATGTTTGCCATATATAATTAACGCAGAGGGGGCGGGGTTATTGTGTTGACGCAAAATCGGTGGCGATGAAGCGTGCCACAGCATCGGTGGCGTTAGTGTCGATGACACATGAGGCAATGGCTTTCACTTGGTCGAGCGCGTTGCCCACGGCTACTGCCACATCGGCGGCCTGCATCATGGGTATATCGTTGAGATTGTCGCCAAAAGCCACAATGCGGTCGGCGTTGATGTCGCGGGCAAGTTGCTTGACAGCGGCGGCTTTTGACACTCCGGGTGCAAACAGTTCTAGCAAACCGGTTTCTTTGCCGAAGATATCGACGTAGGCCGACACCGAGCAGTTGACGGTAGCGCGAATTTCGTCGGCGAGGGCAAATATGCGGTCACACTCGCCCATGGCAAAGAAAAACACCACGCCGGGCAAGTCGGGGCGCAGTCCGTGGGGAGTGTCGATGTTGAAGTTTTTGAGGCCGAGGTTGAGACGGTTGTCAACAAAAGCCTGTTCGCCCTCGGTCATGGGGCCGTTGTGGTAAACTTGCATTGATTTTCCGTCACACAGCGTGTAGCGAAACGGGTTGATGCCATATTTGTGACACATATCCATCAGTGCGCGATAGGTGTCGTCGGCAAGGTATTTCACATTGAGATATCGTTGCGAGTCGCGACACCACATAGCGGCGCCGGTCATGACAATGGCGGGTAGGGTGGTGTGCATTTCGCTGATTAGCGGCACAACGGTGGCAGGGGTGCGGGCGGTGGCAACGGTGACCAGTGCGCCTTGATATGACAACTCGCTGATGATTGCGGCCGAGCGGCTGCTCAACTTGCTGTCGGGCCCCAACAGAGTGCCGTCCATATCGGTGACATACAATGTTTTCATAGTGCAAAGATAAAGATTATTTGGTGTAAATGCGCAGTCAACAAGCCATAAAAAGAGATGAGGGGAGTGTAAAACCGGCTTGTGAAGCGACAAAGGCCGTGACGCGAGCCACGACCTTTGTGTAAATTGGGAGTATATATGTACCTATTTCACTATTTCTTTTCTTGTTGTGCCGTCGCTCATTTTGATAATGTTGACCCCCTGTGTCGGTTGACTTAATCGACGGCCGTATAGGTCATAGCGAGCTGTTTCAGTGGCATCATTATAGGTAATGATATCTTCGACGCTGCTAATGTCTTCAACTTCATAAATTATTTCGCCTCGGGCATTCTCGATACTTCTAAATTTGGTGTAGGTTGTGCTTTCAGGCTGAATAGGATACAATAAATCGCCACCGGTTTGATTGTAAGCCAAACCTATGCCTTCGATAAATTTAAGTCGCAAGACACCATCTATAACACTCTTAAAAGAGCTTACACCACGGCTTGTGCCTCCGACTTTAATTGTTGATCTTTCTTTATTAACAGAGATGAAATAGTTTTCGCTTAAAAATGGCACCCAATTTTGGTCGGCATTTTCCATATCTGAAAAATCATATAGCAACACTTCGTCTGAGTATTTTTTATCCTGACTCATATAATGTGTCGGCAATTCGGCATTACTCTGCTCAGGATTATATATTGCATATACTTTTCGGCCGATAATATCTTCACGCAATAATGCTCGAGCAACATAATTTGAAGCATCGTTGTCGTCCATTATATAAAAACATTTTTTATACCTCATCAAATCTACAATAGAGTCTCCTTTCATTTCTATATAGTAGGGCTTTTCGGCTGAATTTCCCGATTTTTCATCTTTAGTAATCAACACTCCATTCCATTTCAGCCCCTCTCGCAAAAGGCAGGCATAAGAATCTGGTGATTCATACACGATCTCTCCTTTGGAATTCTCAAAATTTAGAAAATCATAAAATAGACCTCCGCAACCACTGCAAATTGTTGTTTTTGGCTCGTTGTGAAACAAATCACCACCCTCTTTGAAATAACGTTTGGCAAGACCTAAACCTTCAATTATATCTAACGACTCTCCCTCACTATCGGTAAATGTGTGCATTTTATGAGTTTGAGAATCTATTTCGATATTAGATTCTGTGTAGCGAAACGATTCAAAATCGGTCCATTCATCCATTGATACTCTCCATTCCTGATTAGGATTGCTAATATCGGCAAAATCATACAATAAAAACTCTTTGCCATATTTATCTATATGAGATTCTGAATTACTTATATATAGGTCGTGATTTGACCGTGCATATACCTTTTTATTCGCAACATCTTCTCTCAAATAGGCATAAGGAATATTGTTGGACTTTTCGGCTGTTTCATAAATATAGTAGCATTTTTTATATGAAACATTATCGATGATAGTATCTCCTTTAATTTCTATATAATAATGGTCTATCAGATAGGGCTGATCCCATTTGCCTATCTCGTCTTTTCTATAACAATTCCATTTCACGCCCTCGCGAACGAGTGGGATGTATTCCTGTGCCATGGCACCAAGGCTGCACATCAAAATCAATAAAGTAAAGTTCCTTTTCATGATACATCTATTTTTAGTTAGACAATTTACTTATCTCAATCACAGCTCCTTTCTGAGCATTTGAAACCATTATTTCACCACTTCTTTGCGGACCGAGCCGTCGCTCATCTTGACGATGTTGACACCCTGTGCAGGCTGGCTCAACTGACGGCCATAAAGGTCATAACGAGTGGTTTCAACAGCATCTTTGCCGGTTGAAGCTACGCTTTCAATGCCATTATATTCTTGTGCCACATAAACGATATTGCCTTCGGCATCTTCAAAATTCAGGAATAACGGATAAAAGTTGTACCCACACATACAAATAGACGGATGAGGCACCAACAAATCACCGCAGCCTCTTTTATCTCGACCATTAGTATTACCCTTACAAAAACCTACGCTTTCCAATAAATCAATGTCTAATTCTGGTAAATCAAATGGACTTTTGAGAGTGAACATTTTGCAGTTACTTTCAGCAACTTTTATTGTTCTTTGGGAATAACTTTCAGCGCCAAATGTCCGGAGCCAATATTGCTCCAGATTCAAAACATTATCGAAATCATACAATAGGAATTCTGAATACAACGCACCATCATAATTATAAATTTCATCAGTAGCATAATCAATTTTATCATGCTTGTATTCAGGGTTAAACATTGCATAAACTTTCTTAGCGACTACATCTTCGCGTACAAATGCTCGGGGAATGTCGTTAGGGTAATTCGCGCTATTCTCAAAAATATAATAGCATTTTTTATACGCCTTTTCGTTAATAATGGTATCGCCTTTGAACTCGATATGATACTTATGCTCAAAATTATCTTCCTCAGAGTACAGACTATATCCACACAACAAGCAATTCCACTTTACACCTTCGCGAACAAGAGGGGTATATTCTTGTGCCATGACACTAAGGCTACACATCAAAATCAATAAAGTAATAATTTTTTTCATAAGCGACGTTGATTTTAAGGTACTAATATGATTTTTCGCAAAAATATTGATTGTTTTTATTATTTCCAAATTTTTTAGTTCACTTTTTTATTTACAAATTTTCACAATTGGGGGGTGAGCTATAGTTGCTGAATATCAGTTGATTACATGCATTATGCCATGCTCATTTTTTTTGAGATATGCAACATCTTTGATGTTGATTTGCCGGGCCTTGTCTATCCCCACAATTGCGGTGCACCTTCATTGTGGGGTTTCCCGCTGTGTAACGCCTTCGGCGTAGCATATCCGGAGGCAATTGAGAGTTGAGAATTGAGAGGTTTGACGAAAATCAGCGTCAGCCTTTGCAACAATTGCTCCCCTGCTATGATAGGGGAGCTGTCACGAAGTGACTGAGGGGTCAGCTTTTACACTCACCTCCTCCGAATTGCCAAGATGTCAATTCTCGTCCTCCTATCTACTCCGTAGCAGGAGGACACTTGGGAAATTGTATTATCTTGATTTTGGTTGACTGTATATTGCTCAAGCTCTCATTGCTCCTTTTGTCTTAATATTAGAAATTATATCCGACGCCTACTGAAACGACATCACTTTCAGCAGCATATTTATTTAAATTAGACAAGCCCCAATTATAAGCGACTTTAACTGAAATGTGGTTAATGTTTAATCTTGCACCGAGTTGCCATCGCCACCCAACAGCATTGAATTCATCTGAAATTATTATACCATTCAAATTTTCGTGTTGTTCAAGAGCGCAATTAAATATTGGACCGGTAAACAAATCGAGAGTATTGCTTTTATAGCAATTAAACGAATAACCCGCAATAGCTGACAATCCGAATCCAAACTCGCTCGAATGTGAGCCTTCATTCTTTCTTGGAGTGCCAGTACCGGGTTCAGGATATCCTCCGAGATATTGGGTCAATTTATGATTTTCATAATACAACGACAACTCGGGTTGAACAAACAGCCCTTTATATAGCATAAACTTGTAACCACCTGCAATTGTCGTTCCCCAAAACTCGATTTCGGGATGAAATTCTTGCTGATTTACCGAAAAATCGGCTCCTGCCGAAACGGTAAAGCCACTTTTGTAAACACTTTGTGCCGACATTATAGACGCACATAGTGCCATAATTGTGATAACTAAAAATCGTGCCATAACCGTGTCTTTTTTGAGATTAAAATATAACTTTCGCAAATATATCTTATTTTCATCAAATAGGAGTTATATTATAAATTATTTTTCTATCCACAATTTGTCCTTCGTTTTCATATCCGGGTAATTGCAAGGAGAAATCATAATAAAAACCATTTGAATATCCACCCCATCCCCAATTCATATAAAAATGATACGATATTAATTCTGAATCATCAATATGATTGACACATGTAAATCGTTCAGGATATGTTATGGTATATATTTCATAACGATATTTGCTGTGATGATGTTTTCCTCCTGAAACGACCCATGCATGTCCACTTTCCTCTTGCGTCCACCCGGCCATTATAACGGGCTTGTTTACCTCTAAATTATCCCAAACATAAGAACATACATGATTCCCTTTTGATGTCGTATATCCATATGATTTTATTGCATTATTTAAATTGTCAAGAGTAGTTGGTGTTTCGTTTAAAGAAGGTTCTGCATGAGCTCTATCCGCAAGTTGCTTAATAAAAGCTGCAGTTGTTGTTGTCGCGTAATACAAAGGCATTGATGCCCAATTAATGTTGGACGGATGTTGAAAGTGCCTCATTGTTTGAGCTGCAGCTATTGGGCCACAACCCGCCGGAGGCAATTCGCCATTTATAGGACTAAATGCACTATTAAACCCATTATGTTGAGACCATGTTGTCAGCAAAAAATTGCTTATAGTTCCTTGGGATAGATCTATCGGTTTCCCTACAATCATCGTTAAACGCTCGATGTCTTCTTCATATTCTGGATAGATATAATTTTGTGCCCAATATTGAATTTCCTCGTTTATATCATCATTACCAGTATCTTCATTCAATGCATAGATATCATAATGTTTTGAAATCCAACTCATAACACTATCTTGTACAACAACCTGAGATGCTAAAATTTCATCACCTGACATTCGGCTGACACAAATGGGATTTAACTCTTTCTTATTCTCATACTTGTGCCATTGTTTGCGAAACGCATTTTGGACACCTTTAGGCATACTTGCGGATTTTACAATAGTCTTTATTGCCGTATTTTTCCACGACAGCATTCCCTCTGAAGAATGTTCTGTAACCACAAAATTCCCGGTTTCATTATAAGCCAATACAGGGAAATAGTTCTTTGTGGCGCTGATAAGAACAAAGCCTCCATTGTTCTCATAATTTACTACATAAATCAATGGATTGCCTTCTTCGTCACTAATAGTTTCCATTGTGTAGTTATTTGCTCGTGTTTCCGGTTTGTTGAGAACCGATTTTAAGATATTGTTAATTTCTGACTCGTTAACTTTAACCGAATCGGTAGCCAAAGCATTTTCAACCAGATTTTTTACTGCGTTTTCAGGAACTACGTCCAAGTCATTGTTGCATGCTACAAAAGCTATGCATAAGACTAATAAAAGATGATTAAATTTCATGGTAAATTGGTTTAGTTATTTAAAATGATTGTTTTAAAGTTTTCCCGTTTTAGAAAAAGACCACAAGCAACATAAATAATCACCTATGTTACTTATGGCCTTTTCGGAAGTTTTTACTCAATGGTGTATTCGCCGGAGTAAGTAGAACCGTTGTCGGTGGTGAGAGTGATGGCATAAGAGCCGGTAGCCGATGAAACAGAAACGGTTTCCATACCGCTGTCGCTACAAGCATCATCACTCCACAACTCGCCAGTTGTGAGATTGATTACATCAACATCCATGCAACCTATATCCTCATTAAATTGAAGATAGATTACTCCGTTTTGATAATACGCCGAGATCTCAGTTCCATAATCGGGTGTGCGTGGACGAAGTGGTTTTTCTTGGCGTTCCACTTTAATTGGAATAAATTCGTTTGAATCCGTTCCCCCTTGCTCTATATTTCCACTTATTATAGAGCACAATAA
>JAFZHD010000016.1 GCA_017555085.1 Muribaculaceae bacterium
ATTTCGGCTTGTTGACCGCCTGACCGCTGTCAGCGCTCGTTCTCAAAAGCGAGTGCAAAGGTAGACATTTTTATGTTATAAAACATATTTTTGAGGGTTTTTCTTTTCCAATTTAACATCAATTAAGAATTAAGGGCGCAGCAGAGGGCAGCATCACATCATTGACTTGCGTGTTAACCCGCTGATTGCGCGGTTGTTGAGCCAAAAACCGCAGGATTTCAGGCAAAACAGCGGCCAGGCGACAATAACGGACACAAAAAGCAATAACGGCTATGTAAAATATAGTTTCTATAATATCTACGGTGACTATAAAAAAAATAGCGGCTTCTTTGAAAATGGCAACGACGGCAGCAAAAACAACAGAAACCGAGCGGCGTGGCGGAAAGCGACAACAAAAAAAGCGAGGACAAACATAAAAGAGACCGCCATCATCCCTCTGGGAAAAAAATAAGGCAGCCGAAGCTGCCTTATATATATAATAATGTGTATGCGATTTATTTCACATAGATGAGATATTCGCCAGGTTTGAGCGATTCGGGGATTTTTGCGCTACGGCCTGTGAAATAGTTTTTGAGATTTGCGAGTTTGGGCTCTTCATCTGCAAATGAGATATACTCTTCAATGGGACCGAGGTTAACAATCACCAATACGGTTGATTCGCCTTTTGTGCGACTGAAAGCATAAATGTGACCACATTGTGTGGGATAACGCTTCATTGCGCCGCCGGCCTCACCTGCTTGCAAGGCTTTTTGCTCATGTTTGAGTTTGCCGAGTTGCTTGTAAAACTCAAAATACTCGTTGCGGGGTTCCCATGTGGGACATTCATCTTTTTTGAAGAATTCAAAAGCGCGGTTCATACCAGTTTCCTGACCTGTATAAATCAAGGGCATACCGGGGAGTGTGTATGACAACACGGCAAATGCTTGCGAAAGGTTGCCGAGGCGTTCAAACTCTGTTCCTTCCCAAGAATTGAGGTCGTGGTTGGTAATCATGTTCATCAAATAACTGTCGCGGGGGTATTCGCGTGCTTGGTCGGCGAGCAAAGAGTCGATGGCTGGTGCATACTTCAAGGGGAAGGTGCGCATGGGCTCTCCCTCTTTTTGGAATGTATATTGACCTGATGTTGCAGCAATTTCGCTGAAAAGGTCTTTCATGGGCCAGTTATAACCCATGTTGAAGGCATGTTTCTGCAATTCGGGCTTGCTTGCTTCGGCGAGCATGAAGATGTCGGCCTTGGCAGCATCGAGTTGGGGACGGGCTTCATCCCAGAAATCGGTAGGCACTTCGCCTGCCACATCACAGCGGAAACCGTCAACATCAATGTCGGTCAACCAAAATTTGAGTGCGTCAACCATTGCAGCACGCATCTCGCGGTTATCGTAGTTGAGCTCATACACATCGGTCCAGTCAAAGGGTCCATACATTTTGCCTTCTTCGTTAACCGAGAACCATTCGGGATGTTCAGTCACCCATGCGTTGTCACAACCGGTGTGGTTGGGCACCCAATCGAGAATAACTTTCATGCCCATTGCGTGAGCCGAATCAACCATTTCCTTGAACTGTTCGATTGTACCAAACTCGGGGTTGAATGCTTTGTAGTCTTTCACTGCATAGTAACTGCCAAGTTCGCCTTTGCGGTTGAGTTCTGAAATGGGGTGGATGGGCATAAACCACAAGATGTCAACGCCAAGTTCTTTGAGGCGGGGAAGATGTGTTGCAAACTCTGTAACCGATGCCGAGGGAGTGTACTGGCGAAGATTCACTTCATAAATAATGGCATTGCGGCTCCATTCGGGCTGCGTGAGGGTGGTGTAGGTCGAGTCGCGCTCGGGAGCAGCCGACGACGCCGAACCATTACAGCCAGTGGCAAACATTGATGCCACACTTGCCAATAAGGCCAAAATACTGATTTTTTTCATTTTGAATTTCGAGGTATTAAGTATGATACATTATTCTAATGTGCAAAGATAACGATTTATACTTGACAAGCGAAAACACACACCAAAATTAATCGCAAATACCTCCCTTTCTTATAACCGCTAATTATCAAAGCATTAATCTCATACATAACAATCTTTAACACAAAAATCACTTGATTTCATTGAATTTTTTGAGTAACTTTACTATATATAATCTAAAAACAACATATTATATCTCACAACTATCAACCTGTGCCACAAAATGGCTTATCTTTAAGTTAACTTTGTGCCAGAAAATCACACAGCATAGTATTATGAATAAAAAGAACACAACACCCGGCAAAGCCACAAAGGGCAGAAAATTAAACCTGCTTAACGCTATCGAAAAAATCGTCACAAACTGCACCGAAGACGGCATCAACGACAAACTCTTCACCGACAACACAAAAGAAATTGGTTATGTTGCCAAAACCATGTCGTTGACTCCCATTCAGGCCGTACTCTTTTCGCTCTATGTTAATCGCAGCGAAGACCAATGCATCTACCTCAACGAGATTTCGCGCGACCTCAAATGCTCAACAATCACTATGCTCAAATACAACTGCGAAATTGATGTGCTTGTAGAACGAGGTCTCATCAAACGCCGCAAAAGAGACGAACGCAAAAGTTACCGTGTGCCCGCTGAGGTGCTCGAAGCGTTGCAATGCAACGAATGCTACCAACCCCAAAAGTTGACCAATGTCAGCGCCGACGAACTAATGATTGCCGGACTCAGCACCATCTTCAATGAACGCACAAACGAAGAAATATCGTTTGACTCGGCAATTTCAGCCATAGAGGAATTGTTGGAAAACAACTCTCACCTCGAAATGTGCAGCAAAACCCTCAAAGAGTTCAAAAACAGAGAAACTGATATGATTTTGTTTCTCTATTTCAGCCACCTCTGGGCCAACAATAGCGATGACGACATCCGTTTTTATGACTTAGAGAATCTATATGACAACCGCCTGCTTTTTGCTCGCGTCAAACGACAACTTTGCAACGAAGAACACCCTCTTCAAGAAAAAAATCTCATCGAGTTTAACAACGACAACGGCATGGTTGACCGCGAGTCAATGCGCTTGTCCAACTATGCCAAAGAAACCATTCTGCATGAACTCAGTTGCAGCGTCAAAAATGCGACATCCGACAAGCGATTGCTCACAAACCACACCACCATCTCGCCCAAGGAACTCTTTTATAACCCTCGCGAGAAACAGGAAATAGGCGAACTCACATCGCTGCTCGGGGCCCAACGCTTCAACGAAATCTGCTCGCGCCTTGCCGACAACGGCATGCGCAAAGGCTTTGCGTGCCTCTTCTACGGCTCCCCTGGTACAGGCAAAACCGAAACTGTGCTACAACTCGCACGCCTCACTGGCCGCGACATCTACCAAGTCAACATCTCGCAAATCAAGAGTTGCTGGGTGGGCGAAAGCGAAAAAAACATCAAGAAAATCTTTGACAACTACCGCGCCATGGTAGAATCATGCGACATCGCCCCCATCTTGCTGTTTAACGAAGCCGACGCCATCATCTCAAAACGCACCGAAGATGCACAACGCGCCGTTGATAAAATGGAAAACTCGATACAAAACATCATTCTTCAAGAAATGGAAACCCTCGAAGGCATCATGATTGCAACCACCAACCTCACTTGCAACCTTGACAAAGCATTTGAGCGCCGCTTCCTTTACAAAATCAAGTTTGACAAACCTTGCACCGAAGCCAAGGCAAGCATCTGGCAATCTATGATACCCGAAATTTCGGCCGACGATGCCAAAGCCCTCGCATCAAAATATGATTTCAGCGGCGGACAAATCGAAAACATCGCACGCAAACGCACCGTCGATTGTATTCTCAACAACAAAACCGCCACCGACCTCGCCACCTTAACCAACTACTGCGACAACGAACTCATCGAGGACACCCGCCGCGGCAACCGCATCGGGTTTTAACCGCCACAACCCCACTCTATCATAAAAGATAAGCCGACCAACAGGCCGGCTTATCTTTTTTTTTCTTCATCGGGCTTAAACTCCTCAATGCGCGCCTTTGCAAATTTCCACATCTTGAAGCAGAATACCACAAAGATAATAATCAAAATCGCTGCGAGATACTCCGACACTTCGGTAAAAAACAACAGCGAGTCATACACCCCATGGGCCAAAATCGGCGCAGCAAGCACCAACACACGGTCGCGAGTAGTTGTAAAGCCGCAAAGTTTAAGTCGCGAATAGTAATATCCCATCAACACACCGAAGCAGAAATGACCGGGCACCGAGAACAACGCACGCGAAACGCCCACCGATACAAAATCGTCGTAGTTTTGAAAAAGATACATTACATTTTCAAACGCCGCAAAACCGAGCGACACGCACACAGCATAGACAATACCGTCAATCTTCTCGTCAAAATGACGGTTTTTGCGCAAAAACAGCCATAGCATCAAAAACTTTGCAAATTCCTCGGGCACAGCCGCACCCATAAACGCCAATCGCGACGCCTCGACAAAATCACTCGGATATTGGGTATAAAACCCCAGAAAATTCAACGGAATAGAGAAACAAAATGACACAAACACCGACACAATGCCAAACGCAAACGCCTTGACCAACTGCCCCGTCGGCTCAGGAGCGACATTATCTTTGCGATAAATATACCACAGCAATATCGCCACTGGCAACACCGCCGCAAATATCACTATCAAATTCATCATCTCTATTGCTCGTTTTTGTTCTTTTCTACAAATATATGTATTCATTTTGTTATTTGGACTATGGGTGTGTTGTTTTTTTGCATAGAGTCGGGGTGTATGCTTGATTTTGGCATAAGTTTTTATTATCTTTGCATTAGCATTTTAGCCGAGCGGGTTGCGTAAGGCTTATTGCTATTTTATTAGCGCGCTTTATGAACAATTTTATCTAATTACATTTTTATCTATCACTATGGCTAAGGACCTTTTTAATCGATACATTTGGCTTGTTGACACCATTTATCGCACCAAGAAAATCACTTTTGAGGAAATCAACGAGCGATGGAAACGCACCGACATGAGCGGTGGCGAGGATTTGCCTTTGCGCACTTTCCACAATCACCGCAAGGCCATCGAAGAGATGTTTGACATCAACATCGAGTGCAACAAGCGCGGCGGCTACTACTACTATATCGAGAATGTCGAGGAGATGGAACGCGGCGGCGTGCGTAGCTGGCTGCTCAACACTTTTGCCGTCAACAATCTCATCAACGAGAGCCACCACCTCAAACACCACATTTTATTTGAAGAAAACCCTTCGGGCCGCGAATACCTATCGCCCATCATTGAGTCAATTCGTGACCTTACGACTGTCGAACTCACTTATCAGGGTTATAACCGCGAGTCGGCCTACACTTTTGAGTTTTGCCCCTATTGCGTCAAGGTGTTTCGCCAACGATGGTATGTAGTGGGACTGAGCCTCTACTATAACGAGATTCGCACCTATGCCCTCGACCGCATCAAAGGGCTTTCGTTTGGCGAAAACCACTACGAGATACCCCAATCGTTTGACCCGCAAGAGTATTTCACCAACAGTTTCGGTATCATTGTCGATAAAGAGGTCAATGCCGAAACCATCACCATTCGCGCCACCGGCAATGAGCGCAAATATCTCAAAGCATTGCCCCTGCACCACTCTCAACAAGAGATTGCCGAGGGCGACAACTACATCGATTTTTGCTATTTCCTATGCCCCACTCTCGATTTTCGCCAAGAGTTGTTCTCGCGCATGGCCGAGATAGAGGTGCTGTCGCCACAATGGTTGCGCCAACAAATGGTCACTGACCTCAAACGCATACAAGAAATCTACTCGGGCTTGACCATGGGCGTCACCGACAACACCGACAGCAACATCGTAGAGTAATACAAGGGCTTTTTTGCCATTTAGCGATTTATCATTAACTTTGAGACCGACAAATTTCATTCACTGACTATGGAATCTATAAAAGAGTTATACAAAATAGGTATCGGCCCGTCAAGCAGTCACACTATGGGACCCAAGACGGCTGCCGAGCGATTTCTGCAACGCAACAACAACGCGGCACGATTTGAGGTAACGCTCTATGGTTCGCTTGCCGCCACAGGCAAAGGCCACATGACCGATGTAGCCATTCTCAATGTGTTGCAACCCGTAACCACTACCGAAATTGTGTGGCAACCCGAGGTGTTTTTGCCCTTCCACCCCAACGGCATGAAGTTTCGCGCATTTGATGCCAACGGAGCGATGACCGACGAGTGGGTGGTATATTCTGTTGGCGGTGGCGACATTGCCGAAGACGGCGAGCCTCGATGTGCCAACAGCAAGGTGTATCAAATGACACGCATTGCCGACATTCAGCAATGGTGTGAAGACACCGGCAAGACCTATTGGGAGTATGTTCACGAATGTGAAGGCGAACAAGTGTGGGACTACCTCAAAGATGTGTGGGAAACCATGAAAGGTGCCGTTTTGCGAGGCATTGAAGCCGAAGGCGTGTTGCCCGGCGGATTAGGCGTTCGTCGCAAAGCCGTAAGTTATTATGTACACGCATCGGGCTATGCCGGCAGCCTCAAAAGCCGCGGCCTTGTCTATGCCTATGCGCTTGCCGTATCAGAAGAAAACGCCGCGGGCGGAAAAATCGTAACCGCGCCCACATGCGGTTCGTGTGGAGTTGTTCCCGCCGTTCTCTACCACTTGCACACCACCAAAGGATTCTCCGAACAGCGCATTTTGCGCGCATTGGCCACAGCCGGACTTTTCGGCAATGTGGTAAAAACCAATGCATCGGTATCGGGTGCCGAAGTAGGTTGCCAAGGCGAAGTGGGTGTGGCTTGTGCCATGGCGGCAGCTGCGGCATGCCAACTTTTTGGCGGCACTCCCGCCCAAATCGAATACTCGGCCGAAATGGGACTTGAACACCACTTGGGATTGACCTGCGACCCTGTGTGCGGATTGGTGCAAATACCTTGCATCGAGCGCAACGCTTATGCCGCAGCACGCGCACTTGATGCCAACCTATATGCTCAATTCTCCGACGGACACCACCAAGTGTCGTTTGACCGCATAGTCGAAGTGATGAAACAGACTGGCCACGACCTCCCCTCGCTCTACAAAGAGACATCACAAGGCGGCCTCGCCAAGATTAAGTAACATTTTTTCATCTCCCTATAAACACAAAGCAAGCCCGGGTTTCGGGCTTGCTTTATTGTTTGTGGTATTGTATCGGTTGTTATTTTACAATCACTTTGGTTGCGTGGCCGTTGATGCGCACAAGGTAGATGCCGGCTTCGCACTCAACATACATTTCGTTGCTGCTGACAAGCATGCCTTGCATGTTATACACCTCAACCGATTGCGGTTCGCCGCTGATTTCGATATAACCGCGACCTGCTGTTACCTCTACCGCCAATTCGATAGCCTCAACGCCTGTCAATGTTTCGTTTTCAAACTCATACATTGTGGCAAGTTGACCGGGCACATATTGATAGATGTTTGCCTTGTTGCCATTCACTTCTGCTATGATGCAGTTGGCATTGGGCGAAACGGCTGTTGTAGTGAGTTCTTCTGTGTGTTTGGCCACAACCACATTGTTGTTCAAATCCACGATTTGGAATCCGTCGCGATAAGATGTACCAATGGGCTCTACTGCATAATACACATCTCCCATTTTGAAGATTGTGCCGCCCTGTGTGGTCTTGATGCCATTGTCGGCATAGGCCACAAACGACTGTCCGTTGCTGTGATAGAAGTGGCGTTGACCACGCACACGCACAGCAATGTCGTTTGATGTGTAATCGTCGGTCAAAGGCACTGCAAACGATTGTCCGTCGGCTGTGACAGTACCTATGTTGATCGATTGGGCTGATTGTTGCACACCGTTTTTGAATGTGATTTTAGCCACTCGTGTTGCTCCACTGGGATACAAGTACAAAGCACCGCCATTGCCCATGATATCGCCTGTCGCTTTGCCGATATATTGCATTTGTGCTGCTGTAACATCGGCGGGCAATGTGATTGTCAAGTCTTGCATAGCAGAGCCGCCTGCGGGCAAAATCTTCATGGCTGTGTTACCGCCAGCATACATCGAAGTTGATACGACAACATTGCCGGCAGCATCGCTTGTAATGGCTGTTCCGGCAGCCGATGTGATGCCTGTATCGGTCAAGCCGTCTTTATTCCAATAATAGAGTTTTGATGCCGAGTGGTCGTTGACATAAATTTTGCCGTCAACGGCAGTAGCCCAACGAGATGCCGAGTTGGCAGTGAGATGACCTTCAGTGTGTGCCCATTTTTGTGTCAACGCATATCCGCTGACAGCCTCTTCGTTTGCACTCAAATCGGGCTCGTCGCTCTCAATAGTGAAACCATATTGCGATGCGGCTTCGGTAGCAAACGCGTTGTTTGTGCGAGGAATACTGAATGCTTTAAGGCACTCGCCATTGTTGCTGACAGCATAGATATTGTTTGCTCTGTCCCAAGCGATATCGTTGATGTTTTTGCCCATACCGTGAGTGATGCGAATGCGCTCGGTGAGAGTGGGAGTATTGTCGCTTGAATAGGTGATGTCATAAATAGAGAATGTTGTAAGAGAAGACGCGATAGCAATCTGGCTGAAATCGTGGTTGAAACGAATACCGCCACCTCCGCGAGCAGTTGTAATGTCAACATATTTTTCCACACCTTGTGAGTTGATATACACCAATGCAGGTTGTGATGCCGATGGAGTATCGCGATATTGACAATACCACAAGCCGCCACGATTATCATAGCAAAGGTTAGTACCCGAATAGTTTACAGTGTATTTACCCGAAAGGGCTGCAACTGGACCGGCTGCACTGCTCCAATGAGCATTTGAGCCGAGAGCATATTGGTCAACGCGCGATGCCGCAACCGCCGAACCGGTAAACAATGTTGCCTGGCCCGAAAGCATTGCAATGGTCAAATTGTCGCCACCGCCCTTAACATCAAAACCGATGTTGGGGGCAGAAATAAATGTCGAGCCGTTTTCGTAGGCATAAGTTGTTGTATTTAACGAACCTCCTGTAAACACCGATGTGAAATTAGCATTGTTTTGTTGCAACGCTGTTGCATCGGGCACTTCGAGCAAATAACTACCGCTATCATTTTGGCGGGTTACAAACACGCGACCGTCTTGTGCGATGCGCACCTTGCGAAAATCGGCACCCGATTTTGTGCCCACTGTTTGGTCAATAGTCACACCGCCGGTATATACATATTTGCCGGTAATCCAGTTTTGAATACCAACAAATCGGGGTGTAAACATATATAGACCTTGACCGCCGTTGGCATAACTGTAATGATTAGCACTTGACGATTTGCGACCATCGGTTACATAGATGCGACCGAAATAGGGCGACTCAAAATCGCGGTCGGTATCCACACCTTGGGGGTGGTTAAATCCTATTGACTTGAACTCTTGAACCGCATCTTTTGCTGCACCTGTAACCTCAACGGCCCATGTGTAATCGCCGGCTGCCAAGTCGGTCAAATCGATTTCGGCCGAATGAGCAGCCTCGGTGCAATAACTGCTTGCGAGCGCAACGGTTTTAGCAGCAACGCCGTTTTTCTTCAACACGATTTTCACGCCTGTTGCAGCTGTGTTGAGCACATAATTTACGGTCAACTTATTGCCTTCAACATCACCAGTCACTTCAAAAGCGTATGGGTTGGCAGTGCCGGCTGCGGGAGTAACCTCAACCAAAGTGTTGTCAGTGCCAGGATTTTCGGGTTCCGGGTCGGGCGAAGGAGTTGAACCGCCGCTCAAAGAATAAACCGCGATGCCCGAAGCCACTTTGCGCTCGCTACCGTCGGCAGGCTTTGTAACCAAACTACCCTTGATAGCCATTTGAGCCGAACCGCCGCCATCAACTTGCAACACTGTTTGTGCACCAAATTGTTTCATTATATAACTGATGCGAGTGCAAGTTGCGCCATACGACACACCCTCGGCATCGTTTTGACCTTTGTCTACAACACACATATAGAGTTTAGAACCGTCGCCATTGATACCATAGAGCGAGCGGGCATAAGCCGATGTATTGTAAGATTCATCAGTAGCGCGAGATGTGATAGAGCCGTTTTGCATCACGATGGCATTACCGGCAATGAGGTTTTCAAAATTGGGTACAGAAGCATCGCTGCCTGTTGATTGCCAATAGTATTTAATCTTCATTTTGTCGCCTACGGCCAACGATGCTATTACATTTTGGCTCACGCCGGGAGCGGCTACAAGCACAAAATCATAGTTACCACGAGTACCGCCTGAAGTGTTTTTCTTCACCTCACCAACAGTCAAATTAATCCAACTGTTGTTTGCCAACTTTTGGCCGGCATCCATTTTGAGATAAATCTCGGTAGCTGTTCCGGTAACCACCGAGCCGGGCTGACCGCCTGATGTGTCAATCACATTCATTGCACGACCTTTGGGATATTCGGGAGTGAACAGAGCCATATAGTCGCTTGCGATACAGTATTTGTTAACCTCGGTAATGAGCAACACATTGCTATTTTCATCACTACCCCATTTGGCAGGACACATAGCCTTGACAACAGTTTGATAATTGCCAATCTTGGCCTTACCGTCGGCAGTGAAACCGATAATACCGTGGCGAGTAGGACCGCCATTCCATTGGTCATTGGTATAGTTACTCTCGGTCTGAATAGAGCCGTTTACCAAACAGCCGCCGAGCATAGTGTTTGTAGCGTGTACGCCGGCCGAAGTAGTTGTTTGGCTTGACATTGACCAAAAGTGTCCGTTTTGAGTCACCACAGCAGTGCGACCCAAGTTTTGTTTTCGTTTGTAGAACGATGTCATCGCCTCGGTTTGAAGCAAAGAGTCATTGGCGGTAAACGCCTCTACACACAAATCGGGATTGGTCAAATCAACCTCAACGATACTTACATTACATGATGAAGGTGCCGTAAAACGCATTCGGGTGTGCTTGACACCTGCTGTGGGTGTCGAACTGCTTGTCACCGAATAGTTATAAGTTTCGCCACCGGCGGTGAACGACTCGGCATAAGAGAGAACGGCTATGAAACAAGCCATTACTGACAAATAAAACTTTTTCATTGGTATATTTTAGGTTATTTTTTACAAAAGTAATTGTTTTGCAATAAATATCAAAACATCAGCACATTTCACTGCTAAAAAAGTTACCCCCATCACGATGAAAACTCGTGATGGGGATATGTTTTTACTTCTTGACCACGCCGTTAGTTCAGTCCGCGGGCCTTGTAGATTTTTTCCTTTGCGTCGTTGAGTTGACGGAATTTTTCTTCGGCGGCTTTGCGAATGTCTTCGCCCAATGATGCCACACGGTCGGGGTGATGTTTCATGGCGAGTTTGCGATAAGCAGCTTTAACCTCATCATCGGTTGCCGAGGGCGAGATTTCAAGCACTTTATAGGCCGCTTCGAGAGTGTCGGCACCCAGGTTGAGCATTGAGTCAACCTCGCTTGTTGACAATCCCATGGCCACAGCCACCTCGCGCAACGCCTCTACCTCTTTGTCACACACATGACCGTCGGCCTTAGCAATCATTACAAGGAAGTTGAGCAACTGCAAGCGTTCTTCATACGACAAGTTAGCCGCAATCTGTCGGCCGCAATCGTTAATCGTGCGCTTGAACGCATAGGGATCAACAGCGTCAACCTGCTTGCGGTGTTCAAAGAGTTTCAACAAGATTTCGTTACCCTCGGTAACGGCTTCTTCTCCGAAATTGCTACGGAGAAAACGACGCACAAACTCCATCTCGCTGTGCATCACCTTGCCGTCGGCCTTGATGATATATGAAGCCAACACCATGAGCGAAAATAAGAAACTGTTGCGCTGACCGGCAGTGTTATCAGTTTGACCTTGTGTGGTGCGTTGTTGTGCTTTGGGCGATTTTTCATCAATCAGCGAGCCTACCACCACGCCTATCAAAGCGCCCAATGGTCCGCCAGCCATAAAACCGACCACGCCACCTATCCATTTTCCTAATGCCATAATATATTCAGTTTTTAATATCGCAAATATAGCAAAAACGGGCGAAATATATTCGCTGTTTACATCAATTATCGCAAAAACATTGCCAAGAAACAAAATGAGGCTGTCTTTACTGACAGCCTCACCTGTTGGTTTATTTTTTATTCGGTTTATTTGTAGTGAATGGGGATTTCGCGGTCGATACTGTGGTCAAGCGAAATGAGAGTTTCTGTTCCGGTCACACCCGAAATCATCTGAATTTTGTCATTAAGCAATTCCATCAAATGCTCGTTATCGCGTGCATAAAGTTTGATAAGCATTGTGTAAGGACCGGTTGTAAAGTGACATTCCACAATTTCGGGAATTTTTTCCAACTCGGGAACCACATCTTTGTACATCGCACCACGTTCAAGATTAACACCTATATAAGTACATGTGCGATAACCCAAAATTTTGGGGTTTACATGGTATCCCGAACCGGTAATCACTTTAAGGTCAATCATGCGCTGAATGCGCTGGTGGATAGCCGCACGCGACACACCACACTCGGTAGCCACATCTTTTGAAGCAATGCGGGCATTGCGCATCACTATTTCAAGAATCTTGCGGTCTAAGTTATCTATCTTTTCCATTTCAATTTTTAGAGTTGTGTTGTTTTCTGCGACAAAAGTAATCATTCCAAAACAAAAAAGCAACAATTTCTTAACAAATTGTTGCTTTTTTATAATTTTATCTACCAATTAAGCAGATATGATTGCTTTTTTCTATTCAATCGCGTTGTTCTGCATGAATATGCTATACCTTGACTGCATGAGCTTTTCTTGGGCCAATTGGGCCGGAAGATGGTCGGTGCGGTCTTGCATAAAGCCTTGATAGAAACCTTGCATCACCAAGTCGTTGTCCCACGACATGGGTACATCTTGGTTAAGCGCATCGCGCATTTGACGCAACTGAATGCCAGTGGCAATACCTTGAAGCAAACTGATATCCATTGAATCGGCGGCAAAAGCCATTGACAAGCCTTGCATGAATTTCTTGCGGTCCATTTCCACAAATTCTTGCGGTGCTTGGCCCGACATTATCAACTCGCCAAGACCCGAGCCGTTGATGTAACCCATATAATAGGCAACCGTATCGGCCGCAGTGGCTAATTGTGGTTTCTGACCGTGACATGCCGCAAGACGACCCGATGCCGTAGCACTGTTCTTGTAAATGCGGTTCATATCATTGTCGGGAGCCGAGCATGCGATGGCACACAATGCCACAACCGACATCAACAATCGGGAAATCAGTTTCATCTTCTTACTCATAAATATCAAGAAGTTCTACCTCAAAAACAAGTGTTTCGTTGGGGCCGATGCCAGCTTGTTTGAGACCGTCAACACCATAAGCCAAATCGCCGGGGATATAGAAAACGTAACTTGAACCTTTATCCATGAGCAACAAACCTTCGGTGAAACCGGCAACAAAACCGCTGATGGGGAATTTCTTGTCGTTTTCAGGGAGCAATTGGTCAAACACTGTGCCGTCAATCAACGAGCCTTTATATGCGATTTTCACGCTGTTAATAGGTTCGGGCTTTTGGCCGTTACCGTCACGGACTTTTTTGTAGGCCAATCCCGAAGAAGTAACAACAACTGTTGAATCTTCGGCAACACGCTTATCGATAAATGCACGACCAGTCTGGCGGTTCTGAATAGCCTCAGGCGAGTTGTTGAGATCTTCCATGTGTTTTTTTGTAGCGCGCTCAATCACTACATTAAACAATGAGTCAAGTTTGTATTTCACATTGTTTACATTGAGTAAAGTGTCGGCATTAAAAGCCTTTTCCAATTCTTCGGCAATCAAAGCGCGGTTGAAATTCACACCGTCTTTAAACTGTTGCATCTCGCGGTTGTAATTCATACCGATTGAGATACCCGACATGTAGGCATAATCGGCTGTATCGGCCAACAACACTTGACGCAAACCTTTGAAGAACGAGTCTTTGTCAAATCTTTGTTGAAACACCTCGGGCTCATCTTTGAGCAATTCGGCAAGAGCCTTACCTTGAATGCAGCCATAATAAGCCGATACCGAGTCGTCAAAATTCTTGTATGAATTTGACTCTATTGTGCAACTATCGCCACAGCAACTTGCTGTTGCAAGCATCATGGCACCAACGCCACATGCCAAAACAAATTTTTTCATAACTTAATTATACTTTATCTATTGATTTACAATTTCAATGAGAGTCACATCAAAGTCGAGTGCAGCATTGGCCGGTATCACACCGCCGGCACCACGCTCGCCATATCCTAACGACGCAGGAATAAACAAGCGATATTCGCCACCCTCGCGCATAAGCAACAGCCCTTCGGTAAAACCTTTTACCAAGCGGTTAACATCAAACTCGATGGGACCTTCGTTGTCGGTAGAGTCAAACACGGTGCCGTCGGCCAAGCGGCCTTTATACAACACACGCACTTTATCGGTCAACTTCGGACTGCGACCTGTACCCTCTTTCACTGTTTCAAACACAAGTCCCGACGCGGTTTTGATTACTCCTTGGCGCGACAACTGTTTGTCGAGAAACTCTTGCTGCGATGCTGTGCTCAACACCTCTTCTTTGGGCATCAAGCCGTCAATGTAAGCACTAAGATAAGCCTCGGCACCTTCGGCTGTAAACGCCATTTGCTCGCCTTTGAGATAACTGCCCAACGCCACAAGCACCTTCTGCTTGTCGAGAGCAAAGCCCATTGACTTCATCTCATCCACTCGCTGCGAAAGTTGCGCTTTGAGCATAGAGCCCCACGATGTTGCCATCGCCTGTGAAAGCGAATCAACCTTTTGGTCCGACACGCTGCCGTTGGCCATAGCCGACAGCGAAATCACCGCTGCCGACAATGCTACCGCCAATCGTTTCATTACTTACCTACAACGCTCAACAATTCAACATCAAAGATGAGAGTCGCGTTAGGACCGATAACACCACCGGCACCCTGAGGACCATAAGCGAGGTTTGAAGGAATGAATACGCGCCATTTTGCGCCAGGTTTCATCATTTGCAAAGCCTCAACCCAACCAGGGATAACTTGTGTAACGCCAAATGTAGCGGGCTCGCCACGCTCAACCGAACTGTCAAATACAGTACCGTCGATTAATTTACCTGTATAGTGAACAACCACTTGGTCGCTTGCTGCTGGAGATTCGCCGGCACCTTCGGCCAACACTTCATATTGCAAGCCGCTTGCAGTAGTTGTAACTTCGGGGCGTTTGCCGTTTTCAGCCAAGAAAGCTTGACCTGCCGCCTCGTTTACCTTTGCCATTTCGGCAGCAGCAGCTTGTTGTTTAGCATCAAGTTCTTGGAAGAATTTTTGGATTTCAAATTTTGCTTCGTCGTATGACATTTTGGGTTGCGCGCCTTCAAATACAGCAGCAACACCGTCAGCAAAATCTTTTACATTGATTGATTCGATACCTGAGCTTTTGAAATTATTGCCCATGCTGAGACCTAATGCATAACTGATACGGTCCAATTCTTTATTTTCCATTATATATTCGGTTTAATTAATTATGTTATAAACGATTTTGAAACTACAAAGGTAGATTAAATTATTAAAACCCGGCTTAATTTTATTCAATTTTAGACGATTATTGCGATTTTTATAACTAATTTTACGGCAACAATGTTTTTTTCAACAACAACTACCGACATGAAAAAGTTTTTTCTGCTTTTAATAGCCTGCATTTTTGCATCAGCAGTTATGGCCCAAGACAAGGCCGACCCTAAACGCCAATATATGGTTTATGGTGTGGCATTCTACAATCTCGAAAACCTTTTTGACACCATCAACGCCAACGGCAAATACGACCTTGAATTTTCGCCCAACGGTGCCAAGAAATGGGACAGCGTGAAGTATTGGTCAAAAATCAACAACATGGCACAGGCTATCGCGAGCATGAAAAGCGACTATACCCCTCTCGGTCCGGCCGTCATCGGCGTGTCGGAAGTTGAAAACAAGAGCGTGCTCAACGACCTTGTTGCCAACGACCAAATCAACTACCTCAATCTGCAAGTGGTGCATCACGACTCGCCCGATCGTCGTGGTATCGATGTATCATTGTTGTATAACCCCGACTTGTTTGAAGTAATCAATGTCACCAACCACCGTCTCACAATCAAAGACGACCCCGGTTTCCTCACCCGCGACCCGATGTGCGTAACCGGCCGCATGGGCAACGACATTGTATCAATCATTGTCAACCATTGGCCATCGCGAATGGGAGGCGAAGAACGCTCACGACACTTGCGCGATGCTGCCGCTCAACTGTGCAAAGACATGGCCGACTCTATTTGGAGCATCAACCCCAATCAGTGTGTCATCATCATGGGCGACCTCAACGACGACCCAAACAATAACTCATGTGCAAATGTGTTGGGCGCAAAGAAAAAACACAACAAAGTGAAGAAACATGGTTTTTACAACCCGTTTTGGAACACATTTGACAGCGGTTACGGAACACTCTGCTACAAAGGTTTGTGGAATTTGTTTGACCAAATCATCGTTTCGGGCACATTGCTCGACGGCAACAGTTATCAGTTGAAGTATTGGCGTCACGAAATCGTTTATCGCGACTTTCTGCTCAACCAAGACGGCAAATACAAAGGCCAACCCTTGCGAACATTTGCCGGCGGCCGTTTCCTCAACGGATACTCCGACCACCTTCCCACACAAATCTACCTCATCCAAGAGGTTAAATAATCACTCGCAAAACAAGACTCGCCCCTATCGGGTTTCGAGTTTGCCCGGCCAACTCAATATGCCGCTATTGAGTTCGATAACCTCATATCCCGCCTTTGACAATCGCGCTGCTGCCGCTTTACTGCGACGGCCGCTGCGACAATACACCGCAACAGGGCGTGAGGCATCGAGAGAGGCTATCTGCTTGTCAAAATCATTGCTTTTCACATCAATGTTTACCGCTCCGGGGATATGCCCCTCGGCATACTCGCTTGCTGTGCGGGCATCAACAAGTTGAACATTGCTGTTGCTAATCGCCTCGGCAAACGCAGCGACATCAACCGACTTATATGCAGCCTGGCCGTTGCAGCCCAAAAACGCCGCAAACGACACCAATAATGCTAATATCTTTTTCATGCGTTATACCCCTTTATTCTACAATACCGTTGTTCACCGCCTTTTTCACAAGAGTGATATTGGTCGAGCGGCCATTGCTTTTGCCGTTAACCGTAACAGTGCGGTCAACTTTCGTAATACCCACCACCTTGTGAGAGAACACTATTTTGTCCTCGCTACCATCGGCCCATTTTAGCGTGATAGTCTTTTTCTTATAGTTCTGCGCGCCATCAAGTTCGCCAAAATAGAGCGAATACTCATCGTCGATTGACGCACTCACATAAAAACCTCTCATCACGGGCATATAAACGCGCGATAGGGTCTCGAAAGTTTCGTGATAACTTTTCAGCGTGTAGCGCACATCATTATATATCAAAACCGTGCTTTCATCGCCATTGTCATAAATATCTTTTGTAACGAGATTGTTTCCCTCGCTGTCAACAATGTCAAAACGGAACACGATGGGCGTAAAGTCCACTTCAATCAACTTATTGGAACTGTCACATGCTGCCAATGCCATCACGCCCACAACCATCGCCAATATCAAACGCAATCTTTTCACCATATATATAATGTTTTATATTTCCTCTTGCAAAGATAATAAAGATTGATAAAAACAACAAAGGCCGCTATCGAGCGGCCTTTGACATATCTTTTTTCCTATTGAAAACTGTGCAAAAAAAAAATTGATTGTCATCGCGACAACCAATCTTCTTAACCTTAAATCTAATACCATGAAAAACACAGTGCAAAGGTAGACATTTTATGTTATACAACATAGTTTTTCCACATAAAAATGCATCTTGTTAACACTTTTTATTATTTCAAACCCATTTTTGGTCCTTTTCGGGCTGTTTTTTGGTCCTTCTTGGTCCTTTTACTCGTTTTTACACCAAATCGGGCAACATCCACATCGACACATGCGACAGCAACATCAGCGCTATCAATATATATGAAATGTGGCGGCGTGGCACATAACTATGATAGGCAAGCCAACCCGAAGTTATGACATATATGGGATAAAACCACACAAACATACTTGTGCCCTGCGGCGCTGCTGATACAATCCACGGAAAACTCAAAACGGGCAACATCATCACTATCACAAGCCACAAAAACCATCGTGGCGTTTTTTTGTCGTTTTCTTCCATTATCTGTTATTTGTTGAGTTTGCTTTCTTTTTCTTTGAGGTAGGCAACCACGGTGGCTTTAATGCCGTCGCGCAACGAGAATCGGGTTTTGAAGCCGAAATCGCGTTGGGCATCGCTCACATCACACGACCAATTTCGCTGCTTCATAATCTTGAACTTGTCGCGGTTGAGAGTGCTTGGCTGCATTTTGGCCATACCCCACTTTTCGGCAAAGAACGATGCTATATAGGTAATAAACAGCGGCAATTTGACCGGGATAACCCATCGGCCACCAAGCTCCTCGGCGACAATGGTGCGAAACTCTTTTTGAGTATAGGCGCGCTCCTCGGCTATGATATATTTTTTCTGAACCACACCGCTCTCCAACGCATCAAACACTGCATTCACCAAATCTTCGACATAGATAAATGTGAGCAACTGTCGACGGAAACCGACACCAAAGTCCCAATGCTTGTCGATGCTCTTTATCATCATCAAATAATCTTGCTCATGAGGGCCATACACTCCAGTTGGACGGAAAATGATATATGGGAAATTCTCAATCATCTGCAAGTGCATCTCGGCCTTTACCTTTGACAAGCCATAGCGAGTGTTGGGACACGGAAACATTGACGGTTTCAAAGGCTCATAGGTCTTTTCATCGCCAGGCCCCATCGCACCGAGACTGCTCATAAACAGAAAACGCTCTGGAACAAGATTATTGCCACAAAGTATGTCGCAGAAATTGCGTAGATACTGATAATTTATGCGATTGAAATCAAGAAAGTTGGCACACTTTGTCGCACCAAGATTATACACAATGTAATCCCAACGCTCGCCCTCGGGCAAAGCAGTTGTCAACACCTGTGTCATGGCTGGTGTGTCGTCATAGTCAAGCACCACAAAGTTGAGGCGCTCATCTTCCAAAAATTGTCGCGATGTCGATTCACGCACAGTCACCCATGTTTCATAGCCGCGTTTGAGGCTCTGCTCGGCCATAAATCCGCCGATAAACCCTCCTGCGCCAACAATCAATACTCGTTTTGTCATCTTATTTTTGTATTATGCCTACAAAAATAGCAACAAAATCAGAGAATAATGTGTATTTTTGCACAAATAATTGACAAATATGAAAATAGCACTTATAGGATATGGCAAGATGGGCCAAACCATCGAACGCATTGCCCGCAGTCGCGGACACGAAATTGTGTGCATCATCGACATCAACAATCAAGACGACTTTGACAGCGACGCTTTTCGCAGCGCCGATGTTGCTATCGAGTTTACAACACCCGCAACTGCTGTCAACAACTATATGAAAGCGTTTGCCCAAGGCGTGAAAGTGGTATCGGGCAGCACCGGCTGGACCGAACAGATGCCCATGGTAAAGGAATTTTGCGAAAACAATAACGCCACTTTCTTGTGGTCGTCAAATTTCAGCCTCGGTGTAAATCTTTTCTTCGTTCTCAACAAGCGATTGAGCGCGCTCATGAACCGATTTGACCACTATACTCCCTCGATGAACGAGATTCACCACATTCACAAACTCGACCACCCCAGCGGCACGGCTATCACTCTTGCCGAAGGTGTGATTGAGAATGTTGACCGCATCAACTCTTGGACCGAAGACACTCCCCTTGCCGACCAAATGCTCATCAACCATGAGCGCGAAGGCGAAGTGCCCGGAACTCACATCATCACTTGGGACTCGGAAGTGGATTCAATCACAATCGAACACTGCGCCAAGAGTCGCGACGGATTTGCCCTCGGTGCTGTGGTGGCTGCCGAGTGGATTAACAACCAATCGGGTTTCTGCACCATGAACCAAATGATGGACCAACTGTTAAATTAAGCACAATAAATCAAGCATAAACACAATGACTCAAAATAAATTTGATTTCAAGGCCGATTTTCTTCGTCGCATCAACGAAACAAAACGCTCTCGATGGATTCGTTTTGACATCGTTAATATAATCTTCTTTTTGTGGGTAGCATGGCTCGGAACATGGTGGGTGGCATTGTTTTCTATCCTCTTGTTTGACATTTACATCACCGGCTACATTCCACTCACATGGTGGAAAAACAGCAAAAACCCGATAGTGCGCACGGTTATGAGTTGGGTCGATGCCATTGTTTATGCATTAGTATTGGTTTACTTTATGTTTACCTTCATCGGTCAAAACTATCAGATACCCTCATCATCGCTCGAAAAGACATTGCTCACAGGCGACTATTTGTGGGTAAACAAAATGGCTTATGGTCCACGCGTGCCCATGACTCCCATTCATTTCCCCTTGGTGCAAAACACATTCCCCATCATCAACACCAAGAGTTATCTTGACAATCCCCAATGGGAATATCACCGCCTTAAAGGTTTGGGCAATGTAGAGATGGGCGACATCGTGGTATTTAACTTCCCCGCCGGCGACACCGTAACAGTTAAGGTGCAAAACCCCGACTATTACAGCATCGTGCAGCAAGTGGGCAAGGAATATGTAGTTGCCAATCCCGACATCTTCGGCGAAATAATTTACCGCCCTGTCGACCGCCGCGAGAACTATGTGAAACGCTGTGTGGGTCTTCCCGGCGAAATGTTTGAAATCAAAGACCGCGTGATTTACAACGACGGCAAAGAACAGGCACAGCCCGAAAATGTACAGTTCAACTACTTTATCAAACTCAAACAAGGCCGCCTCACTGCCGAAGAATGGGACGAACTTGGCGTTGCTGTTGACGACCGCGGCGTGACACGCGACATGCCCGATATCAATGTTGCACCCCTAACCCCTCAAATGGTGGCCACTCTGCAATCACGCCCCGACATCGACCTTGTGGAACTTGTTCCCACCCGCCCCGACGAATATATCTACCCATTGGGTTATGCCGAAAAATGGGGTTGGAGCCAAGATAATTTCGGTCCAGTGTGGATTCCTCAAAAAGGCAAATCAGTGGAACTCAACGACAGCACTTGGGCTATATACAACCGCTGCATTCGCAACTACGAAGGCAACGAGGCTTATATTGACAAAGGCACAGTGTATATCAACGGCAAGCCTGCCAAAGAATACACTTTCAAAATGGACTATTATTTCATGATGGGCGACAACCGTCACAACTCGCTTGACTCTCGTTTTTGGGGTTTTGTTCCCGAAGACCACATCGTGGGCAAACCCATGTTTGTGCTCATCTCGTTTGACAAAGACAAGAAAATGCTTGACGGCGGTATTCGCTGGAACCGCATTTTCAAAGATGCCAACCCCGACAAATAATGCCGTCACCGTTAATCATACACCCCGACACTGTTGCATTGATGCCACCTGCCTACATTGGTAGCATCGACTACTATGCCACGCTTGCATCTCATGCCACAGCCGTTATTGACCGCTCGTGGCGATATAACAAGCGCATGAAATCGACCCACCGATGCGACATTGTTGACACCCACGGACACATGCAACTCACAGTGCCCGTTGAGAAGCCTTTTCGCGGCACTCCGCCCACTTGGAACGATGTAAAGGTATCAACCCATGGATCGTGGTGGAATGTGCATCGTGTGGCCTTGGAATCGGCTTACGGACGCACACCGTTTTTTGAGTATTATATCGACCGCTTTCTCCCCTTCTTGAAAAGCGACCGCTTTGACGACTGCTTATTGATGGACCTTGATTGTGAAATCGACGCCGTTGTTCGCGACATATTGGGCATTGACACTGAGGTCAAATATGACTTGCAAGATATAGATATCAACCTCATCACCGACTATCGCAACATGGAATGGAACACCGAGGTTGTGCCTTATTATCAAATTCGCCAGGCACAACACGGCTTTGTGCCCCACCTCACCATTCTCGACCTCATCTTCAACATGGGTCCCGAATCTCCCCTCATCTTAAAAAAGATGACGAAATAAATTCACTTTACAAGTTTTATTTTTAAAGTTATAGAATATGAACAAGAAAAATTTAGCAATCACATTAGGATCAATTGTTATTATTTTAGTGTGCATAGTAGGGTTGTTTATTGCTATTCCTTACTATAATGTGTGGCAACAAGAGATGAGCGGACGTGCCGAATTTGCAAAAGCTGAGCAAAACCGTAAAATCAAGATTGAAGAAGCAAAAGCTAATCTGGAAGCTGAAAAACTTAATGCCCAAGCTGAAATTGAACGTGCAAAGGGCGCCGCAGAAGCTATTCGTATTGAGAATGGAAGTTTAACACCTTCATATATTCAATATTTGTGGGTTCGTCAACAATCTAATTTGAATGACAAGACTGTGATTTACATTCCAACAGAAGCAAATCTTCCAATATTAGAAGCAAACAGAAATAAATAATCTTTCAATACAAAAGAGTAAAACAAACCGCCTTGCTAAATAAGTAAGGCGGTTTGTTATTTTTTGAGGTCTATAATTTTGTTGGCGCAAGCATTAAGCACCCGAAGAAGGGCCGAAAAAATAATCGCGTTAGCAAGTGTCCCATTGTTTTGCAAGCAAAATAGGGGGACGAGAACGAGCTTGCGAGTTCGGAGGGGGTAAAAATCTAAATACTGTAGTTACGTCATTTTTTTCACCTGACCCCTCCGGGGCTTCGCCCCACCTCCCCTATTTTTTGCTATGCAAAAAGCAGTGGAGGACTTGCTGACGCTGTGGGAGCCTTATTGTGCATTGCATAGTCCGTGGACTTGCTTCGTTCAGCCACAATTATTGTTATCTCACCCTACTATAGAAATTTAATGGGTAATTATTCCTATCTAAACAACCAACCTACCGATAGTGTAAAAGTTGTATGACCAGCTCTGGCATTATCATTGCCCGACAAGACATAGTTTTCATGCTTTATCAAGGTGTTTAGTCCTATACCATATTGAAATTTAACCTCAATATGATTAATAAATTCAGCACCGATACCTATGTTCCACTTGACAGGCGAACTCATTACAAATCGACGCTCTTCGCTTACTTCTTTTTTGTGAAATGGCAATAGGAAAGCAAACTCTGGTCCTGTATAAAAGATAGGTTTAAATACTGTTCCATTATTAACAAATGTAGGTTTCCACTTTACATGCAAAGGAAATTTCACAAACGTATCACCTCTATCTATTTTGGTATCTTTTGATAATTGATGAAATATCAACTTATAATTTTCTTTACTTACCAATAAAGATACATCTAAACCCAAACTTATTTTTGGATCAATATATTCAATCAAGCAACCTGCCGTATAACCAAAACCCGAATCATCACTTGCCACTTTTTCATTATCCCAATGCAACATTGAATAATTAGCACCTGCTTGCAATCCGAAAGCCAATTGCGCCGACATTGATTGTACGGCTACTATTGCTACTAAAATTGCTAAAAATTTTTTTTTCATGACTATATTTTTAAGGTTATTACAATCGGTTTAAGGCTTGTAGGTGGTGGAGTATTTGCTCGCGTGATAGATTGCGGCTTGATTGAACTGTTTCGGCAAATTGATTTACCACCTGCTGCACTCCGGCGTGGCTGAACAGTCTTTGTGATGAACTATAATACTGCTCAAAAAGTTCTTTTACCTCATCTTTTTCAAGCGAACAGTTGTTGCACCCTTCTTCTTCAAGATGACGGTAAATTAGTTGTTTGAGTTGAGGTGTTATGGCCTTGCGATGCAACACACAGTGACGGCACATTACATTTGAAACAAACATCTGCATCATTATCTTGTAATGCTCCACTATTTTGTTCCAAGTATATTTGGGCGAAATGCGCGGGTTTCCCTCAACAAAAAATTCGTGGCTGAACACTATGTTCTCGTTATCGTCGGAATCGAGCGATAGCGATGTGAGCATACTCTCGTTTTCCCACACCATCATTGCCACCACCATGCCGGTGATACCATAACATTTGTCGGTTTCGTCAATATATTTCAGGCCGACTGCCATATATACTCAAAAAATCGTTTTAAGGCCGTTTATCAGTTAACAACGAGAATTTTGGTAACAACCCCCATTGAACTCTCTCCGTCGCCGCCATGCGAAGCAAAAACATAATATACGCCCGATTTCACGCGTTGTCCTGCCGCATTGCAGCCGTCCCATGTCACCATACCGCCTTCCGAGCGTGTTGTGTAAAACACATTACCCAATGAGTCGGCAATCTTGACAAGCGAATTTTCCATCAAGCCTTTGATAGTAATCCAACCTGTATAATCGGGGCGAACGGGGTTGGGATAAGCATACACATTTGAGAAATCGGCTTCGGCGGGCGATGAGTCGCTCTTGAACTCTACAAGGCCCATATCGGTGCCAATATAAACTGTGTTGCTGCGCGAGTCACACACTACCGAACAAACGGTGTTTGAGGGCAGCGGACTGTTTTCTTCGGTGTAATGTTGCAAAATGGCATCGCCCGATTCGCTCACTAGATACAATCCCGAGCCACGAGTGCTAATCCATTTGCGGTTAGAGTTGTCACATGCAATATATGTTACAAATTGTGCGTCGAGCAAGTAGTCGGCAAGAGAAGTACCGTCGTTGCGAGGAACTTTGAGGTGGTTTATAGTCATTGAGCCGTCAATGGCAGTTTCGGGGCGTGTGATTTCGACAACGCCAATGTCTGTACCAATCCACACACGGCCGTCGGCATCTTCGTTGAGCCAAGTGATGTAACTCGGGTCAAACACTTTGCCGTCTTGGTCAATAAATTTGCCCCATTCGAGATATTTATCGTCTTTGACATTTTCATAAGTGCCTTTTGTGTCATAGGCAATGAGTTTGCTATCCCATGTACCGTCTGATATAAATATCATGTTTGAGTGCTTACAAATCAAGATGCGGGCATCTTTATCGCCTTTGAAATCGCCGAGGTTGATACCGTTCCAATCGCTTGCTGTTACCTCCTCTTTCTGCAAATTAGCTGCCGTAATCATGTGCAACACGGGCTTTGTGATAGCATCAACAATCTGCACAACCCACAAGTTGTTGTTGCGGTCAAATGCCAATGCAGGTACGTGACAAGCATAGTTGCTATAAGCCATTGTGATTGTCGAGTTGGTCCAGTCATATTTCTTCACAGTTTCGTTGTTTTTGACTTTATAAAGACCTTCCCAATATGTACCGATGTAATAGGCATCGGGGTCGGTGGGGTCTTCACACAAGTTATATGAGTCAAAAAACTTGGTTGAACCGGGGTTGTTTTTATTGCTACGAATAAATGTTTTGGGAACAATGTTTTCAATTTCGTCGTCATTGATGCAGTTGACTTGCGACTGAATGTAGCGGTCAACATTGTAGATTTTACTTGCACCGGTGTTGGCCAAATAGATTTTGCCCGAGTTGCCTTGGTTAAGGAAGATTACATTCTTAACTGTTACGCCGCCGGGGTTAAACACATCTTTCAAAACGGTTACATTGCCGTCGCTGATGTCATAGTTGCCGATGCCTGTGCCGTCAGCAGCCCACACCGAACTCATATCGCTCCAATAACTCAATGTTTTATTTTGCAATACTGAGGGCAAATCAACGATTGACTGATTGCCTTCGGTGTTATATTTTATGATTTGAGATGTAGTGGCTGTATAAACACTGCCTTGCGAATCGCGGTTGAAATACAACGCGCCTTGAATGTTGGTTGCTACAATACCTTTGATGATTTTTGACACTCCGGCAGTGAAATCGGCAGTAACTTCGCGCAATGTGTAATTAGTGCCGTTTTTAGTCAAAATAACAATTTTGTTGTCGTTCACAACCTCAATTTCTTCGGCATTCGTACCATAAATCTTTGTAAACTTGTCAATAGTGCTGTGACCGTCTTCGGTTTCGGCTGCATAGATATCCCAACCGATACACATGATGATATAGCCGTTAGTTGCCAAAATCGAACTTACATTTTGGCCGAAAATGCCCGACTCTATAACGCGATAGGTCTGGTCATTATAAATCACAATACCAAACTCGGTAGCAACATAGATTTTGTTTTGATAAAACGACACATCATTGATAGTTTTTGATGTAGTCAACACGGCATCTTTGATATCGGGAAGGTTTACCACATTGCCTTTGTCAAAAACGAGGTCGATGTTACCGTTTTTATATGTAACGAGCACATATTTGTTTACATCATTATAATAGATATCGGTGACATTATTGTCGTTGAGTTTGTTGACCGAAGCATAGTGATAATTTTCATCGGTATTCTTGTCATAAGAATAGAGGTTTCCTTCCGACACATAAAACACTTTTTCAGGTGTTTCAAGCATCTTGGTAACACTATTGGCAAATACGGGATAAAGTTTCCATTCGCCCGTAGGTTTTTGCGCTTGCATTACAAACGAAAACAAAGCGACTATAATTATCAATGCTCTTTTTATCATATAGATATCTTTTATAGTGATTTCAAATAGTTTATCAATTTTTGGGTGGCACGGCCGCGATGGCTTATAGCGTTTTTGCTTGCGCTATCCATTTGCGCAAATGACAATCCACATGCTTCGGGCTCAAATATGGGGTCGTAACCAAATCCGTTTTCTCCTGCACCCTCACGCAATATAGCGCCCTCTACAATGCCTTCAAACAACATTGTGTCATCGCCCTTAACAAGAGCAATAACGGTACGAAAACGGGCCTTGCGATTGTCTTTATCGGCCATATTCTGCAACAACAAGGCCATATTGTTGGCAGAATCACACTCAGGACCGGCATAGCGTGCCGAGTAAACGCCCGGTGCGCCGTTCAACGCCTCTACTTCAAGGCCGGTATCATCGGCAAAACAGTCATAGCCGTAATGCTCTTTTACAAATTGTGCCTTGATGAGTGCGTTACCTTCAAGTGTTGTTGCTGTCTCTGGTATATCAACATCACAACCTATATCGCGCAAGCCCAATATATCATATTTATCGCCTACGATGGCACGCAACTCTTCGAGTTTGTGTTTATTATTGGTTGCAAATACAAGTTTGTTCATGTTTCTATATATTTGTTTCTATACAAGGGAACACACGATTCCCTTATATAGAAACGATTAAATCAATTATTTATTTTATCCTACAACGATGTTGACAATCTTGCCGGGAACAACGATAATCTTGCGGATAGTTTTACCGTCAATCCATTTAGCAGCACCTTCATGAGCAAGAGCAATTTTTTCAACTTCTTCGCGGGGAGTGTCAACAGCCACTTCAATGTTGAAGCGTGCTTTACCGTTGAATGATACCGCATAGGTTACATTCGACTCTTTGAGGTAATCTTCGTTGTGAGCGGGCCATTGTGCATCACACACCGAGCCTTCGTTGCCAATTACATGCCACAATTCTTCGGCAATGTGGGGTGCAAAAGGTGCAAGCACAACGAGCACTTGTTCCATGATTGCCTTTTTGTTGCATTTGAGCGATGTCAACTCGTTGACACAAATCATGAATGCACTGATTGATGTGTTGAACGAGAAGTTTTCGATGTCATAAGTAACCTTCTTAATCAACTTGTGGAGCGATTTCAATTCGTCGGCAGTGGGTTCGCCTTCGCCAACCACCATTTCTTCACCTTTGTAGAATATACCCCAAAGTTTTTTCAAGAAGCGGTTTACACCGTCAATACCGTTGGTATCCCAAGGTTTGCTCTGTTCGAGCGGACCGAGGAACATTTCATACAAACGCAAAGTGTCGGCACCATAACGCTCAACAATATCATCGGGGTTAACCACATTGAACATTGATTTTGACATCTTTTCTACGGCATAACCACACACATATTTGCCATCTTCAAGCACAAACTGTGCATCGTTGAACTCGGGACGCCATTGTTTGAATTTTTCCAAGTCGAGTACATCGTTTGTCACAATGTTCACATCAACATGGATGGGGGTTACATCATAGTCTTTTTTCAAGTTGTATGATACAAATGTGTTGGTGTCTTTGATGCGATAAACAAAGTTTGAACGACCTTGAATCATACCCTGGTTGATAAGTTTCTTGAAGGGTTCTTGTTCACACACTTCGTTGATATCATAGAGGAATTTGTTCCAGAAACGGCTATAAATCAAGTGACCGGTAGCGTGTTCTGAGCCGCCGAGATACAAGTCAACATTGCGCCAATACTCGTTAGCCTCTTTTGACACGAGAGCATCGTTGTTGCGGGGATCCATATAGCGGAGATAGTAGGCCGATGAACCTGCAAAACCGGGCATTGTGCAAAGTTCGAGAGGATAACCTTCTTCGGTAGTCCAATTTGCTGCACGACCTAATGGGGGCTCACCGCTCTCGGTGGGCAAGAATTTGTCAACCTCGGGAAGCAACAAAGGAAGTTTGCTTTCGTCGAGCATGCAGGGAACACCTTCTTTATAATATACGGGGAATGGTTCGCCCCAATAACGCTGACGGCTGAAAATAGCATCGCGCAAACGGTAGTTTACTTTCACTTTACCGATGCCTTTTTCGCTGATAAATTTCTTGGTAGCGGCAATGGCTTCTTTTACTTCAAGACCGTTGAGGTTGAGTTCGTCGCTTTGCGAATTTATCATTTTACCTTCTTTGGCATCAAAACTTTCTTCGCTCACATCGCAACCTTCAATCAAGGGAATGATGGGAAGATTGAAATGACGGGCAAATGCATAGTCACGGCTGTCGTGTGCAGGCACTGCCATGATAGCTCCTGTGCCATAACCTGCCAATACATAGTCTGATACCCAAATAGGAATTTGCTTGCCTGTCAAGGGGTTGATAGCATAACTGCCGGTAAACACGCCGCTGATTGTTTTGTCAATCATGCGTTCGCGTTCAGTTTTGTGTTTGATACTGTTGATATATGCTTCAACTTCGGCTTTTTGACCTTCGCTCACCACTTTTTGAACATAAGCGCTTTCGGGAGCAAGTACCATGAAAGTCACGCCAAACACTGTGTCGGCACGAGTTGTAAAAATTTCAAGTTCAACATCGCTATCGGCTATTTTGAAAATCATTTCAGCACCTTCGCTGCGACCAATCCAGTTTCGTTGTGTTTCTTTGATAGAATCGGTCCAATCGATAGTGTCAAGACCGTCAAGCAAACGCTGTGCATAAGCCGATACGCGCAAACACCATTGATACATCAATTTTTGTTCAACAGGATAACCGCCGCGAATAGATACACCTTCGCTCACCTCGTCGTTGGCCAATACAGTACCCAATTTAGGACACCAGTTTACCATTGTGTTGCCGAGATAAGCAATGCGATAGTTCATCAACACGTCGCTCTTTTCTTTATCGGTATATTCATTCCATTCTTCGGCAGTAAAGGTCAATTCTTTGCCACATGCAGCATTGATGCCTTCGCTACCCGATTTTTCAAATTTTTCAACCAATTGTGACACGGCTACCGCTTTGTTGAGGTCGCGGTCAAAATAGTGGTTGAACATTTGAATAAACGCCCATTGAGTCCATTTGTAATACTCGCTGTCGCATGTTTTTATTTCGCGGTCCCAGTCATAGCAGAAACCGATTTTGTCTAACTGACTGCGATAACGGTCGATATTTTGACGAGTTGTCACCTCGGGGTGTTGACCAGTTTGAATTGCATATTGCTCTGCGGGCAAACCATAGGCATCATAACCCATGGGGTGCAACACATTGAAACCTTGAAGGCGTTTGTAGCGCGAGAAGATGTCACTTGCAATGTAACCGAGGGGGTGACCAACATGCAAACCTGCTCCCGAGGGATAAGGGAACATGTCCAATACATAGAATTTGGGACGAGAGTTGTCAATCTCGGTTTTATAAGTCTTGTTTTCTCTCCAATACTGTTGCCAACGGCTTTCTATTTCTTTGTGTTTATATTCCATTGTTATATATAGTTTTTTTATTTTTCGATTGTTAAAGACCCAATTTTTCAGAAATGTCGAGCATACGACGAATGGGTATAAGTGCTTTTTGAGCCACCTCTTGGTCTACACTCACTTCGGGCATCTCATATTTGAGACAGTTATAAAGTTTTTCGAGCGTGTTAAGTTTCATGTAACTGCAATCGTTGCATCCACACGAACTGCCTGTGGGAGGTGCTGCAATAAATGTCTTTTCGGGACAACGCTTGGTCATTTCGTGAATGATGCCGCTCTCAGTGGCAACGATAAACACTTGCTCATCGCTGTTGACAGCATAGTTCAATAAAGCCGCTGTCGAACCCACCTTGTCGGCAAGTTTCACAACCACATCTTTACACTCGGGATGTACCAATACTTTTGCACCGGGAAATTGCTGTTTTAGTTCGACAATCTTCTCAACCGAAAATTGCTCATGAACATGACAAGCACCATTCCACAACTTCATGTTGCGACCGGTAACGCTGTTGATATATCCGCCAAGGTTGCGGTCGGGACCAAATATGATTTTCTCGTCGGCAGGGAAACTTTCCACAATCTGACGGGCATTGGTTGATGTCACAAGCACATCGGTCAATGCTTTCACGCCGGCCGAAGTGTTTACATAACTGATAACGGTGTGTCCGGGATTTTCTTTGATGAATTTTTCAAAGTCTTGTGCCTGACAACTGTCGGCAAGCGAGCAGCCGGCATTCATGTCGGGAATGAGCACTTTCTTGTCGGGACACAAAATCTTGGCAGTTTCGCCCATAAAGCCTACGCCACACAACACAATGATGGGTGCTTCGATGCGGGCCGCAATTTGAGCCAAAGCCAAACTGTCGCCAATGTAATCGGCCAAATCTTGAATTTCGCCTTTCTGATAATAATGAGCCAAAATGACAGCGTTCTTCTCTTTTTTGAGTTTCACGATTTCTTCTTTCAAATCGAGACTGCTATCAATGGGAGCGTCAACATAACCTTTATCGACATTCATTATTTTTATTTTTTTGTTTTTAATTCCTTAATAAAATCTCTAATAACAACAATAATGCATGTTAATAGCAATGATAACTTTTTGCCGTTTTTCTTGCATTTTAAGTTATTGATGTAGTGACTGACGGTTGTTTACCTTTTATCTACATCTACCTGTTTTGAATAATAGGCATTTATGTATGTTATCAACATTGTGTTTATAAACTGCAAAGTTAATAACTTTACACCATTTTACCACCTAATAACTCAACAAATCGTTGTTGAAAATTGTAATAAATGTTTGTGTCATCTTTTTTGGTAAAAAATGATAGGCGCTTATACGGCAGCGGTTTGGAATATCCAAATTTATTTATCAAAAACTACGGAAGAGTTTTTCAACACTATTTACATGTTATCAACACTGTTTATAAACAGCATTGCTATTAGGTTTATTGAGGGTAAAAGGTTTATAGCAGGCCCAATTCGACATTAATGCACACGCGTTCGATAATAGCGTCATTTTCATCTTTGTCGGGGTGATATTCATCTTTGATGTTGACACCAAAGAAACGGCCAAATCCGTGCCAAAACGAGGCTCTGAACGAGCCGAGAAATGCTTTCAGAATGTCATAAGAAGATTGGTTTGTTTCGCGTTGAATCAACTTGATTAGCATCTTGGCCTGTGATTTAGTGAATTTTTTAAGAACAGGTTTATATTGTTCAAATACCGCACCTTCCATGTCTTTGAGGTGCTTTTCGCGTTCTTCCTGTGTGGGGAATGTTTCGATATACTCATAGGTTTCGACAAGAGTCTCGCAAATGAGTTTGGCATAAGGTAAAGTTTTCTTTACATCTCTCACAGTGCGCCAATAAAACTTTTCCTGCTTGCTGTTCTTGAATTTTATGGGCGGGTAGATAGTGATGTTGTTGAAAACAATCATCAGAACATTGTCACCGTTTTCATCAGTAAAGTGATACTTGCCTTTGAACACCTTTTGCTGTCCAGTGCTCATGGGAACAAGATTGACATCATCATCTTGGGCTACACACATTATGTGGGTAACCAGTAAAGATAATATAACTAAAATTAAACGGTGGCGCAACAATCTTGTTTTATGTTATTTTTTAGGTAAATAGTCGATTGTGTAGTGCAAACCGCGCGATTCTTTGCGTTCTTTGGCTTGGCGCATGATGAGGTAACCGACATTGATGATATTGCGCAATTCGCATATCTCGCGCGATACCTTTGAACGCTTAAAGAGTCGTTCGGTTTCTTCATACAGAAGGTCGAGACGGTTCCATGCGCGGTCAAGGCGCAAGTTGCTGCGCACAATGCCCACATAGGTACTCATAATCTGATTCACTTCTTTGATGCTTTGGGTTATCAACACCATTTCTTCGGGGAAACGGGTGCCTTCATCGTTCCATTCGGGCACATCGGTGCGTTGAGAATAGTAGTTGATATTATCCATAGCGTGGCGTGCAGCAGCATCGGCATAAACCACCGCTTCGATAAGCGAGTTTGATGCAAGACGGTTGCCGCCGTGCAATCCGGTGCAAGAACATTCGCCAACGGCATACAGACGTTTGATTGAAGATTCGCCGTTGGTATCAACCTTGATACCTCCACAAAGATAGTGAGCGGCAGGTGCTACGGGAATATAATCTTTGGTAATATCTATGCCCAATGACAAGCATTTTTGGTAGATATTGGGGAAGTGAGTGCGGGTTTCTTCGGGGTCTTTGTGAGTGACATCGAGATATACATGCTCGTCGCCGTTGATTTTCATCTCGTTGTCAATGGCTCGTGCCACAATATCGCGGGGAGCAAGCGACAATCGCTCGTCATAGCGATGCATAAACTCTTCGCCTTTGAGATTGCGCAACACGCCGCCATAACCTCTCATAGCCTCGGTAATGAGAAATGAAGGACGGTCGCCGGGGTGATAAAGTGCTGTGGGGTGAAATTGCACAAATTCCATGTCTTGAACAGTACCCTTGGCACGATACACCATTGCGATGCCGTCGCCGGTGGCAACAAGTGGGTTGGTAGTGGTTTTATACACAGCCCCTACCCCGCCGGTAGCCATGAGAGTGATGCGAGAGAGGAAAGTATCTACTTTGCCTTCGGGAGAGAGAATGTAGGCACCATAACAAGTGATGTCGGTGGTGCGACGAGTCACAATCTTACCTAAATGATGTTGGGTAATGATTTCGATGGCAAAGTGATTTTCATATATGTCGATGTTGGGGCATTTTTTTACTGCCTCAATGAGACTTTGCTGAATTTCAAAACCGGTGTTGTCTTTGTGGTGAAGAATACGAAACTCTGAGTGTCCGCCTTCGCGATGAAGATCAAACTCGCCTTCTTCGTTTTTATCAAAATCAACGCCCCATTTTATAAGTTCGTCAATTTGCGAAGGTGCCTCTGTGACAACTTTTTTCACAGCATCGGGGTCGCTGAGCCAATCGCCGGCAATCATTGTGTCCTCGATGTGTTTGTCAAAATTGTCAACTTTGAGGTTTGTTACAGAGGCAATACCGCCTTGTGCGAGTGCAGTATTAGCCTCTTCAAGCGATGTCTTGCACACAAGTGCCACTTTGCCTTTGTCGGCTACTTTTAGTGCAAAACTCATTCCGGCAATTCCGGAACCTATAACCAGATAGTCATATTCTTTTGTCATAGCAAAAAATGCCTTTGATTGTTTGATGCAAAATTACAGCATTACAACCGATTCACCAAATAATTCTTTTTACACTATTATCATCAAGGGTGTTAAAACGGTGTAAAAAACAAAAACTATGGTAAAATAGCACAAAGAGTTGACCTTTAGGCCAACTCTTTGCTATGATTTTGTAATTTGGTTTTAGTGTCAGAATGGGAAGTTCAAACCGATGTTTAACGATGCGTTTGAGGTCAAGGGTATGTATTCTTTTGTAAACTTGGTAGCCATGTGGTCCATACCCACAAACAGGTTAAAACCGGTTACATTGAGGTTTATAATCCAACCAAATGCATAGCCGTGGTTGCTGACTGCGACATTGGCGGCTGCCGAGAATATATCGACGGGCTTGATGTTGGCCGACAAGCGAAATTCGGTCCATGTGTAGTCGCCTAGCAAGCGGGTGGTGTTGAGCAAGCCGAATGACAAGCGGCGGTAAACGGGCAATTTGAATTCGGCACCCACATTAAATGTTGTGGCAATCATTTTGTTTTGCGAGCCTTGGTCGCCCATATCTTCCATTTCAAACAATGCCGATAGGTCGTCTTTTACCATATCAAGTTCGTCATTGAAATTGTTGATTTTGTCCATATCAACATTAAACGAGTATTTGTCGGTAGTGAAATGTTTAACGCCGTTGGTCGATGCTAGCATATTGTTGTTCCAATTAATGAAACCTAGGTCAACAACGCTTGCCGAGAACGACCAGTCTTTGTTGAGTTTGAACTCTACGCCCAAGTCGGCCGCAAAGCCAAATCCGTTGATGTTAAACTTGTCGATGTCAATTCCGCTGACATATCGGTTGCCGGTGTTGGGGTTGATGTCGCTAGTGTATCGCAGACCGTTGATGCTCGATTGCACTTGTCCGTCTAAATCAATTTCCCATGCATCTTTGCCGAGAGAGATTTGTGCGTGGTTGAACTTTGCATCCATATTGGCACCGCCAACGAGAAATTTCACTGCACCGCCCACTTTCCATTTATCATTGATTTTGTGTGAGTGACCGAGGGCTATTTCGGCATAGGCATCGGCGTGAAGCCACATGTCTGATATGTCATAGGTCTTGCTTTCAAGACCTTCTTTCATCATTTTGAGGAATGTTGTCGGTATGTGGGTGTTGCCGTTGGCGCGCGCATTGATTGAGATGGTGTTGTAGCCGCCAAATGCTTTGAAACCTGTTGAGAATATGCCGAATTTTATGTCAGAGCCAAATTGACTGCCGTCGCCCACAGCATCGAGAAATGTCTGTGTATCGACCGCGGGGTTGAGAAAAGTTGTGGTCTGTCCGTTGACATTATAGAGCAGGTCTTGAAGACCGAGCGAACCGTTCATGGCCACATTCATATTGCCCAACAATGGCATCGAAATAAAGTTTTTCTCGTTGTCAAAGGCGGGGTTCATCTCATAACGATAGAGATAATTGTCGGTAAAATAGGCCGAGCGGGTGGTTTGTGCTGTGGCACACATGGCCGATGCTGCAATGAGTGCCGATGCTATATATTTGTTCACTTTCATAGCGATGTGTCAATTAAAGTTTAGTAATGTAGTTGCCCGAAACTGTGATTTTGAAATCTTTTAGGTGGACAAATTCGGTGGGGTTCAAGTTTGAACCGCCGTCGGGCGATGTTGCCACTGCTTCAAAATAGATGCCGTCAAAGCGGTTGATTTCGCCGCTCATTGTGATATTCAACGGCTTGTTTTCGCTGTTGGCAGTCAGTTCAAAACCTGTAATAGCCACATCGTTGATGCGGTTGCCGTTCACATCAACAGGATAGGCAAATATCTCTATATCGAGGGGCAAATTGTTGGTTACATTGCCCTCAATATCCAATTTTTTGATGGTGATGGCATCAATGTTTTCGCTGCTCCATCCGTCAACAGTTGTTGCAAACACAATTTTAGAGCCGCCTTTCAAGTCGAGAGGAGCATAAAATGAGTAGCGGCCTTGAATGTCGCCAACATCTTGTCCGAGGGCAAAATCGTTGACCTGCTGTGTGGGTACACAGGGGTTTGTGATTTCGACTGCGATAGATTTGGGTAGGCCTTTGCCACTCAACAGATATGAAAGCGATGAGTATGGAACGTGTGTCGCTTGCTCATAGCCTTGATAATAAAATTGGGGAACTGTAGGCGACAAGCACAATGTGTTGATGTTGTTGTCGGCAGTGCCGCCAATAGAGAAGTAACCGTTGTCGAGAGATAATTGCTGGCTGGGCAAATTGTCGCGATGTGTGGTAATGGTAACCCCTGCCTGTGCAGTCAAATTGTATTGTGCCAACGGGTTGTTAAACTGCAAGTAGATTTGGGGATTGTTTAACACAATATTGGTTTCATCTTGACCGAGAATATCGGGAATGTTGCCTAACTGTACAGGGGGAATTGAAAATCCGTCAAGCGCATAATTGATTTTGCCCGAGAAGGTCTTGATAACGATTTCGCTCAAATCAAAGTGCATGGCGAGGTCAATAGATTTGGGTAGTTTGAGAATGTTGAAGCCTTCGACAAAGTCGGCACCCGAGGCAGCAACCTCGCCCGAGTAGATACCCACTTGACCAGCAAAATTCACAGAGTGTTCATTGTGATTATAGTCAAGGTTTGATTCGTTGATATCAATGCCGTCGATTTCGACAGAGAAGGTCATGCTGTTACCCTCATGTTTATGGTCATTGAGAGTCAATACACCGGTTTTTTTGTCATAAACGCCGTCGGGAGTTGTGAGGTCCAAACCGGCAGGTATCTGCAATGAGAAATTGCGCAAACTGAATTTGTTTACCACCTGTTCAAGACCTTTGATTTCAAAAGTGATAGACACCCTGAAATCAACGCCCACTTTGTCCATCGACACAATGTAGTCGCTCACGCTACTTGTTTCATAGGCAAAGTCCGACAAAATGCTGTTGATGGGATAACTTATTTCAAAATTTTCAAATGCCTTGGGAGTCAAACCAGGTATTTCACCTAAATCAACGGTAGTGGTTACCGACTCAACATTTGGGGCTGGAATCACTACTTGGGGAATGGTAATGTTTTCAGACGAGAAACTGCCATCTTCGACAAATACATATTGGTTGTTGATAATAGATATTTGCTCAGCATCGTCAACGTCTATAATGTTTTTGAGATAAATCTCCTCGATGTTCATTGGCAATACCAAGTCTTTCACTTGAAGTTCGGTGGTTGTGTCGATGTTGGAGAGATCATAACTATCGTCAACACAGGCTCCAAAAGCAAAAGGCAGGGCTAATAAACAACCCACCTTAAAAATTTGCACTGTTTTCATAAATGTTTTATTTAAGGGAACTTCTATAAATTCCGGTTAATTTAAAAATCGGGTATTATTCTAACTTGAGTTCTTTATGTTTTTGTTTGGTCCTTTTTAGATTTTGTTTCAATCACATAGCTCGCTATGTTCATTCAACAAAACTCAAAAAAATTCCTCAAACAAAATTCATAAATCTTCTCAATGTAATTAATAGAAGTACCCTTAAGCATATTTAATATTGCAAAGGTAAAACTTTTAAATCTAAAAAATTAGTATTAATAAGCATTTATTGTAAATAGATGTTATATAACATAATGAAAATGATTTTTTAGGCGAAATTATCCTGTAGGTATGAAAATACTAGGTTTTTATTGGAAAAAGTTCTATCTATAAGTAAAAAAACACCCGCCGATTGGCGGGTGTTGGATATCACAAAAAATCAGTATTATTTGTTTTGCAGATACATTGCTATATTTTTGACAACAGTTCCGCTTGCAGAAGCTGAACCTATGGGGCTTGCAGTTGGGTTATAAACAACTACAATGCAAGAGTAGCGAGGAGCGTCGGCAGGGAAAAAGCCGGCAAAACTCAAAAGCTTTTTATTTATATCATAGCCCGATTTAGATTTGTCATACATATAAGAAGTTCCGGTTTTGCCCGCAACTTTTATATCGTTATCGCGAAGAATTCGGCCGGTACCTTTATCACCGGTTGCTGTTTTTGCAAGCATATCGCGCAATATGGCAGCATTTTCAGAACTGCACAATCTTTCGCTGATATTGGAAACTGAGATTATAGAGTCACATTTGTTTCCTTTTATATTGGTAACCAATCGAGGACGCACATAAACTCCGTCGTTGGCAATAGCGTTATACCAAGCCAAGAGAGCGAGGGGTGATACTTCAACATTATAGCCCAACATTTGTCGTGACCATTCAATGCGACCCATATCATCATCGGCAACAGATCGGATAATGGGTGTGTGTTGTCCGGCAATACCGGTGTTAAGAGGAGTTAGGAAGCCGGTTTTTTCAAGTCGGGTTAACCATTGACTTGGGTTGTTGTGATAACCGCGTTCCATCAATTTAATCAAGCCTATATTTGTTGATATGCTCAAAAAATCATTGACTTTTAAGCTTGAATTATATTGAGCATCATTAATAGGGCTACCACCTGCGTAGGCATAGGATTTGCCAATTTCAAATATTTCGGCAGTATCGGTGACCAATTTGTCTTCAAGGGCAATGGTCATTGGAATAGTTTTAAATAAACTGCCAAATTCATAATTGCGAGCAGCGTGGTTATATATTTCGGTATAATCATTGCTTACTGAGTCGAGAGTCAAATTGTTGATGGCTAAAATATCACCGGTTTTAACATCCATAACTACTGCACTACCCCACTCGGCTTCGCTCAATTTGAGCATATCATAGAGAGTTGAGTGTACCTTTTCTTGCAAAGACCAGTCAATGGTAGTATAAATATCTTTTCCGTCTATGGCGTGTTTTGGGTCTATTTGTCCCGAAAGTTGGTAATCAAAGTAACCCTCAATACCTGAAAAACCATGCAGTTGACCATTATCATTTGATACTCGGCCCACAGTAGCATTGTTGCTAATGTTGTAACGCTTTACTGTAGGTTCAAAGTACAGCCCCATGCGACCACTAAAATTCCAATAGTTAAATAAGTTACATTGCTCTTTTGTGAGATTGGAAATAACACGATGGGCACGAGGGGGAAATTGGCGTGATAGAGGTTCTGTCAAATGCAATGACCATTCGCTTGAGTCCTTTGTTGGAAAATAGAATGCCAAGCTATCGCTCAAACTGTTTACATTTTTAAGAAAATGATCTTTATTAAAACGTTCACTACGATAATCAATTCGCAATATGTAAAGAGTTGAATCTTTAGCTAATATTCTTAAATCATTGTCAAAAATCTTGCCTCGCTCGGGACATTCGTGTTTGACAGGCATTCTTGATGTCCATTTATCGGCATCGATTATAGAGGTTTTAAAGCTATAAATAGCGATCATGGCTCCTAATATAATAGCAGCTATTACAAAAATGAAATAACGAAAAAGAATGTGATTTTTGTTCTTTCCTGAAAAATTAGTGTGTTTATTATCTTCCATAATTTTTGAAGGATATTAAATGGTTAATTATTTAGTTGATAAAGTTTATACAAATTTAGTGATAAATCATTGTATTTGCAAAAAACTTTTTATTTTGATTGCTTTTTAGAATTTGATGGTTCAAATAAATAGCTTAGAATGGCCCAAATCACGCATATAATAAACCATGCTATGATTAAAATTGCAATACCCAAAAAGGTATAACAAAAAAATTCCCAAATGCTAACATCAAAAGCGTTGCATATAGCTCTGCTTAAGCCTAATAAAAAATATTTCATAAAACAAATAGGGTTAAAGTTATTAATTAGTAAAAACTGTTGTGTAATAGATGTTTAACGGTTTATAGTTTTTATCTGAAATGTCCTTTCCGAAAAAATCTCGGTGTTGGCGATTGTTGTTTATGTCGGTGAAAGAGAAAAAACTAATGGGACCATGACCATAATCTTTTTCATTGATTTCCACTTGTGTTCCTTGCAGAATGAGTTTGTGCCGACTATAAATATATGTAGTAGAGTCTTTTTTGAAGAAGTAAACATCGGTATTAATAACATCAGTATCATAGTCAAGGCTGAAATAGTGAGTGTTGATATTAACAGTGTCAACGCTTTCAAAGTGACCTTCAATATATCCATAGGGATAATAGGTTGAGGTTAAAACACATTCTTCGCCAAATATATTGAGTTTAGTGAGCTGATAGCCACCAAACAGGAAATAATAGGCTGATGTTGCTCCAAAGACAATACATAAATATAAAACTATGCTGTTATTACTACACAAATAAATAAAAAGTAACACTAATGCTATATATCTACCTATATAAAGGAAGTATTGTTCGGTTATTAAAGTCGCAACTATAATCAAGATTGAGACCAAGAAAATTATTATATATTTTAGCATAAAGGTTATAGTATTAATGGTTTATATAAGTAGATATATAGGATTGTGTTTTACTTGATTATTTTAAAGGTGTAAAATATTTGAGTGGAGCATAAACTGGTCTGTTAGACTTGATTTTAATTAATTTGTGAGGTCTGATTGATTCAAGCGTTTCGCAGTCTTTAATCACGACATATCCCCCAATGATTTGTGTGTAGTATCCGGCATAAAGCAATTCCTTTACAAGTTGATTATCGTTATAAAAGGCCGAAACGAAAAAATCAAAGAAAATGCCGTTTCTGTTGATAGGGCTTGATCCTTTAAATTGAGATAATAAAGACTTATTTAGTTGAGAGTGATAATAAGAGGTATTCATGAGTTTTCTTTTTGTATTGCTTGTTTTTGAAACAATATCTTGATAGTTGTTTTGAATGAGTGGAAGATTTAACAACTCCCAACGCTGTCTTCTGCTCTCAATATTATTAATTTCACACAACAAGTTTTCCATTCTGTTAATTTGGTGCATGTGTTCAATTATTGTAAACACAGAGTCAATACGACGATGCCGGAATGACAAATTCATTGAGTCTTTTATCAAAGGAAAGGCGAATTTGTACTTTTTGGGGAAAAGATAATCGCAGCTGATTTTTTCTATGTTAGAAATGATTATACGTTTATCAAATTTGAGAATTGGAGAAATTGGCGGTTTTTGTTGAGCGATAATACCTCCTACAACATAACCCGAGTAGGCTTTGCCAATATTTGTAACTGTTTTTTTTAACGGATTTGCCAAGGCATCTTGAGCCGGAAAAGCAGCAATTGCCAATGTGAAAACGAGAAGTACTCGTGTAATTGAATTAAAAAATCTCATAATTAGAATGTATTAAGTTAAAAAATAGTATCTTTGTGGATGTTGAAAAACAGCTTAGCAAAATTTAATATTGAAGATTTTCGCTTCAAAGTTAAGTAGTATCTGCCGGGGTAACTAATTTCCGACTTTGGAACATTTATTTCGTTGCGAAAACTTTTTTAGTACCTTAATAATCAAGGATTTAGTGTTAAATGAAAAATAAATTTTTTTTGTTGTTTTTTGGGTTGATGGTATCTTGTGCCGTCGAAAACAAAGACAATACCCCCATATTTGAAAGCATGGCTATAGATGACGCCACATCTATAATAGCCTCAGCCGATAGCTCGGCATTGTTTATAGGTACAGACAAAAATCATTTCTATGAACATAACATTAAAAATAACACAACTGTAAAATTTGAGTTACCACCATGTTATGACGGAGTTCTCACTTATTTTGTGAGAGAATTGCCTCAAAATGATGGTAAGCGAACTTTTCTTGTCAGTAAACGCAACAACGGTGTGTTGTTGGTGCGATACACGCTAAGCCACAATAATGAGTTTGTATATAATAGAGACAAATCAGTTGAACTTTACAGTGAATCAGCACCCGATATCGTTCCTGATAAAGGTTTAAAATATTCGGCTTATGAGGTTGTGGAGGTAAAAGATAGTATCAATGGGAATATAGATTACTTATTTGCGACATCTTGTGGTTTGATGCACATATCTTGGTCGGAGCTTAAAAAAAGCTTGCAAGAGAAAACAAGTGACCAGCAAATGGAGTTGAAATATGTTAAGGCTTTGAGAAATCATAGAAATTATCGCCAACAGTTTTCAGTTGCTGAAGTTATAATGCCAGAAGATGCTTCAGACAGGTTAATAGCTGTTACCGATAGTTGTATTTATCGATTGAATGCCGAAATGCAAGATTCGACGGTTGATGCTACATTGGCCTGTGGTTGTTTTGTTTCGGCATATATAAAAGACAATATTCTATATGCTTTGAGGGCCAATGGGTCGCTATCGACCGAGCTTGTAACCATAACCAATGCGTTTGGAGAGTATCAGGTTGACTCTACAAAATGGGAAAACGGGTGTAAAATTTTAGGTCCCGTGGTTTCGGCCAATGGTAATGGAAATTTAATATTGGGTAAAGAACATTTTGATGTGGGCATAACAGTGAGAGGAAAACATTCAATGATGAGTGTTGGAAATAATCTATATTATATTTCAGGCAATAGTCTTCGTCGCACAAATATTGCTCGTTTGAAAAAAATGAAAAATGTTGCTCATTCAATAGTTAAATGTGTGGTAGCAGGTGATGATTGTTTGTATGTAATAAATGATAAAGGGTTGTATGCGGTGTTGGCCAACAATGATATGATATTTCTTGGTAAGGTGGTTGATATGCCTTATGTAAAAGATGTTTGTTGGCACGATGATTACATTTATATATGTGACGATCGTCGGGTTTATAAAATATCAACAAGTAACGATATATTTGCTCATGTTCGCACTCCACAAAAATTGGACTTTGTAAAACTTGAAGAAGCCGATAAGATTGAATCAATATTGGTAGATGAAAAAGACAATCTATATGTGGGTACGCGAAATCTACTCAAATATTATAATCCTAAAGATAAAAATGAGCATATAATTAAATTCGACAATTTGTTATATGAGTCACTTTATGTTACCGACATGGCAATGTGCAAAGATGAAATTTTGATTTCAACACTAAATCATGGTGCCTATTTGGTAGATGTAGAAAAAGACCGTGTCAAAATCGAAAGGTGGAAATTTAGAGAGGGTGGAGAAATACGTGAAATAGAAAGGATTGATGTTAATGATAAACATTTGGTTGTTAAGACACCTTCGGGTTTGTTCGTCGATCAATTATTTAAGAATGACAATGAAACTAAAAAAATCAGTGGTGATATATTAGATTTTAAAGCTATTAATGATGAGGTTTACATCGTGTTTGCCGATTCGGTAAAAAAACTTTTCAAGGGTGAAAAAACTCCTAATATATTGGGCTATTCAATGATTGAAAATGTTAATGGAAGACCTATGTTAATATCTCCCTACTCTATTGTTAGCGATAAAGTGTTGAATGATGATTCTTTGACATGGGGCTTTGTGATTTGTGTTACAATAGTGCTTTTGTTGATTGCTATAGGTGTATTAGTTTTGATAAAACACTTCAAACGACGATTGAATGAAAGTGAGGACAGGTATAATAGAAAAGAGAGCGAGATTTCCGATATAGTCACAATGCATGAGAAATATGCTATGAGCAGATCGGTGTTGTCTGATTATCTGCAAAAATTATTGCCCCAAAAATCGGTTGAGGACTACGACCTTGACAAGTTGGTAGGGATTTATAAAAGATTTTATGATGTAATATTATCAATAGAAGACAGCGATGATAAAGATAAAAAGGTGAAACTATGGTCAAATGCCTATAAAAATCTTTGTAATAACGTAGAATCATGGTTTAAAGATATTAAAAATGATCCGAGGCGATATGAATTATTACAAAAAATGTTTTTGATGTTTAATGTTTACCCTAAACAAGGACTCAAACGACTCACAGTCCATGAAGATGTGAACTATCATTGGCAATTGTTTGTCAGATATGTGATTGACAAAGAGGATGCCGAAAAGGCAGTTGAAAAAGTGATTAATTTAATGATTAAAACCAAAAAATTGAAAAATGAAGATGTATTATCAACAAAAAAACAATTAAGAGAGTGTATTAATCATGCTAATATAGGTACTATTCCCAAGTTTGTTTACTATAATCTGACTCCTCATTTTTGGGACGATAAGAGCATAATTCCGCAAACACCTTTTGATGTTGTGTGGAGGGCATTAGATTTGTGGAAAAATATAAATTTGGTGGAAGAGATGGATAAAACTCACAAATCACTAAAATCTAAACAATAACAATTATCCCTTACAAATACAAGCGGCCGAGTGGAACTCCCCTACCCGGCCGCTTGTATTTATTGTTTTGTCGGAGTTTTATTTTGAGCCGGTGTTGATGACGGGTTGAGCCGATTCGTCGGCGCAAAGCACTACGAGCAAATTGCCCACCATTTCGGCGCGTTTTTCTTCGTTGAGTGTGATGCCTTCTTGGTTGAGCTTGTCAAGCGCAAGTTTTACCATAGACACCGCACCTTCGACAATCTTTTCGCGGGCTGCAATAACTGCCGTTGCTTGCTGACGGCGCAACATCACGGCTGCGATTTCGGGCGCATAAGTGAGGTAGTTGATGCGTGCTTCTTGCACTTCGATGCCAGCAAATGCCAATCGTTCGTTGAGTTTTGCAACGAGCAATTCGTTTATCTCGGCACCACCCGAACGGAGAGTCAATTCGTTATCATCGTCGGTGGTTTCTTTGTTGTCGTCATAGGCATAACAACCGGCAACTTCACGCAAAGCGGCATCGCCTTGAATGCGCACATATTTTTCAAATGCGTTCATGCGGGTTGAGGCGGTGGCTCCTGTTGTGCCACCGTTGGCAATGCTTTGTGCGTCAATTTCAAACATGGCTTTGTAGGTGTCGCTCAATTTCCACACAATAACCATACCGATGAGAATGGGGTTCCCTTCTTTGTCGTTCACTTTGATGGGCTCGGCATCGAGATTTCGTGCGCGTAAGGTCAAGCGTTTGCGTGACAAAAAGGGGTTTACCCAATAAAAGCCGTGTTGCGAGAATGTGCCTTTATATTTGCCGAAAAATACCATTACGGCAGCCTCGTTTGGTTCGAGTGTGAAAAGGCCTATCATTGATATAAATGTGGCAATAAGCATAATAATGCCGCCGATAATAAAGGTAGCATCGTCATGTGTGCCGCCTTTCACAATAAGCATTATGCTTGTTGCAATGAGCATTAATTGAAATATCAATGCAATAAATCCGTTTACTTTTGTTCCGTTAAAAACGGTTTCTTTCTGATTGGTTGTCATAGTTATTATTAGTTGTTTTTGATTAGTATTTGAATGAACTGCCACCGAGGAATTCTCGAAGGAGGCTTGTTGAGGGTGTGAGTTGGTCGCCGATGGGTGCAAAGTAATTCAAAAAGGCACGCAGACGGTAGGCTTCGCCATATTCGGGGGTGTTGCGGGGCACGGTTTTGAGTATTTCTTCTCCATATTCTTTGATAACACCGAGTTCAAACAGCAGTGATGAGTTGAACATGGCATCGGCATTTTCCTGATATGGGAATATCCATTTTTCCTCGCCGCGGCGAACGCTCGGCCAACGCTTGATGGTGTCGACTGCCGATACTCCGCGATATTTGTGGTCGCGAACGATGCGGCGCAACAGACGGTTGTCGGTTGTTGGCACCCAATTATGGTCGTCGATTGAAAGGGTTGTGAGTGCCGACACATAAATCGAGTATTTCATCTTGGCATCAATGGCGGCTGTGAGTTCGGGGTTGAGGCCGTGAATGCCTTCGATGAGCAGCACAGAGTTGGGGCCGAGTTTGATGCGGTTACCGCGATATTCGCGCTGTCCGGTTTCAAAGTTATAGTAGGGTAGTTCTATCTCTTCGCCGTTGATGAGGGCTGTGAGGTCGTTGTTAAACTTTTCAAGGTCGAGCGCATAGAGCGATTCAAAGTCATACTCGCCGTCCTCGTCAAGGGGGGTGTCAACGCGGTTGACAAAGTAGTCGTCGAGCGAGATTGACTGCGGAATGAGCAGGTTGGTCATCAACTGAATAGACAGGCGTTTTGTGAAGGTGGTTTTGCCCGATGATGATGGTCCGGCAATAAGCACGATGCGTGCGCCGCCGTCGTTGAAACGCTCCAGAATGTCGTCAGAAATACGGCCTATTTTCTTGTCGTGAAGGGCTTCGGCCACATTGATGAGCATGGCGGCATATCCTTTTGTCACGGCATTGTTGAGTTCGCCCACATTTCTCACGCCGATAATGTGGTTGAAGTTGAGATACTCGGTAAAGGCTGTGTACATTTTTTCTTGCGTGATGGGGCGCACGGGACGGTTGTCGCTGTTGGAGTCGGGGCCCAAGAGCAAGAAACCTTCCTTGAATGGTATGAGGTCAAATGTTGCCAAATGTCCTGTCGAGGGTGCGAGGTTGCCATAATAACTGTCGCACAAGCCGTCGAGCGAGTAGTAGGTTGTGTAAAGTTCGTTGGTCGATTCGAGCAATTTCACTTTGTCGTCAAGGCCTTGGTTGCGGAAAATCTCAATTACATCGGTAGTGAGTTTTTCTTTGCGTTCAAAGGGTATGTCGAGTTTCACAAGGCGGTCCATTTCGGCACGCAATGTGTCGGCCAATTCCATTGAAGGAGTGACGTTGCCAACGAGTCGGCAATAGAGTCCGCGGGCAATAGAGTGCTCAATGCGCAATCGTGTTCTGGCGGGACAGCAGGTTGTAACGGCCTTATACAACATCATGCACAACGAGCGGGTGTAAACACGCTGCCCCGATGCATTGTTGCGGTCAAGAAATTCGACCATTTTAGGACCGAAAACGGGATAGGAGAGAGCCTCGGTTTTATTGTTGACGCGAGCGCAGATAGGGGTGAAGCCTATGCTGTCCTTTAGACGTTGATAAATGTCATAGAGAGATTCGCCGCCATTGACGGGTACATACTCGTTTGTGTTTTTGCAAAATATCTTCATAACTCTGTTTATGTTTCTTTTTAGGTATAATGATTTTAGAGCAATAAAGTTACAAAAGAATATGATAAATCGCTAAAAAGAACGATAAAAAGCGACTCAAAGCGATAAAACAGTCTTATTTTGCTCGTTTGAAAAGGCGTTTGAAGCGTTGTTTGCGTTGGCGTGTGCGTTTACATTCGTTGTGTGCTTCAAGTGCTTCTTTGACCACGATTTCGGGGTCTTGTCCGGTTTCTTGGGCATAGTAGCGGGCAATGCGTTCGGTCTCGGCCGCACTGTGGTTCATGTCGCGGAACATAGACATGAGTTTGCGGCGCGACGTTACGCCAAACTGCATGCGGTTGAGGTCGACATAATAGAAAGTGTAGCCCTTTTCGGCATCAAAGGTATAGAGAATGTTGCCGCCCGAGAAGTCTTTGTGCCACACTCCGGCTTTGTGCAGTCGGGCCATTTCGCCGGCAAGGGCTTTGAGCAGTGCTTCGCTGTCGGGTTTGTCTTCCCAATTACGAATGTTTTGTGCATTGATTTGCTCGCTCACATAGTAACTTTTACCCAATTTCAGACCATTGATTTCTTCGCCGAAACCGACGGGGCGTGGGGTGTTAAACCCGAGTCTGATAAGTTCGAGGGCGTTGAGGTAGGAGCGATGTGCCTTGCTCTTGCGCAGTGTTGTATAGACTATGGCATTGAACGCCGACGGCTTTTTGAATGCTTTGATGTTGAGCAAAGAGCCGTTGTGGGCGGTGGTGAACACGGTGTTGCGACCACGATAAATGACCTCGGAGTCGGCGGGAACTCCGTTGCGTGTGAGATTGTCGACAAATGTTTTCATTTGTGGCATCGCAGGGTTGTGGTCTGATACAAATCGTGTCATAGTCTGTGTTTATGTTTATGCAAAGATAAGAATAAAACGGAAAAGAAATGTCGTGGCTCAGATTTTTGTATTATTTTTGTGTTCTAATGATTAAGATTGAACGTAAAAAGAACTGTTGCGGCTGTGGCGCATGTGCCCAAATATGCCCTCAAAAGTGCATTGAAATGCGCTGTGATGAGGAGGGATTTGCCTATGCCAGTGTCGATGAGCAATCGTGTGTCGGTTGCTCGTTGTGTGAGCAAGTGTGTCCGGTCATCAACAGTGGCGATGCCCGCCAGGCTATCAGTGTCAAGGCGGTGAAATCGGTTGACGATAACCTGCGCAAAGTAAGTTCGTCAAGCGGGTTGTTCACGCTGTTGAGCCGTGTGATATTGTCGCGCGGCGGCGTTGTTTATGGCGCATGCTATAATGCCGACGGCGAGGTTGTTCACTCTGTCGCTTGCAACGAGCAGGAGTTGGTGCCTATGCGTGGCAGCAAGTATGCACAAAGCAAAGTGAGCACAGTGTTTGAAGATGTGCAGCGACGACTCAAAGAAGGCGTTGAGGTGCTGTTTAGCGGCACTCCGTGTCAGGTGCATGGCTTGCGCCGATATTTGCGTCGCGACTATGAAAATCTGACCATGGTCGATGTTGTGTGTCACGGTGTTCCGAGTCCCAAGGTGTGGCGCGATTATTTGGGTGGCATCAACCCCGACGGTTTGCGTCCGTTGAGCATCAATATGCGTCAGAAATCGCGTTGGAACCGTTCTTATTCGATAAAAGTCACAGCCGGTGATGGAGTGTTAGTCAATCAGTTGGCCCGCCACAATGTGTATATGCAAGCGTTTCGCAAAGACTATACATTGCGCCCGTCATGTTATGAGTGTGCCGCCAAGGGAGGCCGCAGTCAGAGCGATATAACGATAGGGGATTTGTGGGGCGCTCGCAAGATTGTGCCTCGCATGGCCGACCACAAAGGCTTGAATGTGGCCCTCGTTTGGAGCGAAAAAGGCTCTCGATTGATGAATGAAATAGGAGAGTGGTGTGCGATGCAAGAGGTGGCATTTGAGGCAGTGTTGAGGCGAAACGGAAGCATTGTAGGCAGTGCAAAGATGCCTGCTGCAAGAGCCGATTTTTGGACAAAATACAAGGAGGAAGGCGTTGATGCCATTGAGCGTTTCGCCCCCATTAAATATCATAACCCATTTGTAAAACTTTATTACTCGTTGAAGAAAAAGCGGGTAAAATAACGATAGAAAAACGATGAAAATAGGCGTTGTCACACAATCACTATTGGGAAATTATGGCGGAATTCTTCAAAATTTTGCCTTGCAGCAAGTATTGAAAAAGTTGGGCCATGAGCCGATGACTATCGATTATGTGTTGTCAAATTCGGCTTGGCGTTATTTTCGCCATTCAACCAAGTTTCTCATTCGCCGCATACTTGGCAAATTAAAGCCCGGTGAAACAGCACCGGCACGATTGAGAACACGCAAACCCGATATTGATGCGTTTGTCAAAAAGCACATTGCTACTACCCAGATGGTGGAGCGTTATGAGAGCAATGTCGTTGAACAGCACGGTATGGGTGCATTGGTGGTTGGCAGCGACCAAGTGTGGCGTCCCAAATATAATCGTTTTCTTGAAGATATGTATCTGCAATTTGCAAGCGGTTGTGACTTGAAAAGAGTGGCCTACGCGGCTTCGTTTGGCGTTGACCGTTGGGAATACTCGTCGGCACAAACCAAGGCTTGTAGCGGCCTTGCAAAGCGCTTTGATGCGGTGTCGGTGAGAGAAGACTCGGGTGTGGCTTTGTGTGCCGACCATTTGGGTGTGAAAGCGCGCAAGGTGCTCGATCCCACTTTGCTTCTCACAGCCGAGGATTATGGCCGCGTGTGTGCCGATGTGCCTGTTGCGAACGAGCCGTTTGTGGCGGCATATTTTTTGCGCGGACATGGCAAGAAAAGCATTGAGGCTAACCGTGTGTTTGCCGAAAATTTGGCAGCAAAATTGGGTTATAAATTAAAGTATTTTGTGGTTGATTCGCACGACTCGCCTACGGTTGAACAGTGGCTTGCTGCATTTCGCGATGCGGCGTTTGTTATCACCGAGTCGTTCCATGGAACTGTGTTCTCTATCCTTAATCACCGACAATTTCTCACCATCGGCAATGCCGGTCGTGGCTTGGCGCGTGTCAGTTCGCTGCTCAACGAGTTGGGCATCAGCGACCGCATGATTAGTGTTGAAAACTATGATTTGTCGGGCGAAATCAAGGAAATAGACTATCGTGAGGTTGAGCAACGACTCGACAACCTCCGCAAAGATTCTATATCATTTTTGGAAAACAGCCTTAAAAGCTAAAAAGACTATCTAAACCATCGTGTGAGTCGGTTTATAACCCGACTCCATGAGCGGTTGTATCGTAGCGGACCACCAAGGTAGCGCTCAAAAAACTCGGGGTGGCGCTTATTTAATGTATCAATCACATGATGTTTGAGTTTGCGGTCGCTCACTCGTTTGGAGTTCTGACGGAAGCGGTAGAACAATAACACTTGTGGCAATTTTACCACTTTACCACCGTTTTTTAGCACCGAAATCCAAAATTCCCAATCTTCGCGGGCAATGATTTCTTCGCAATAACCGCCGGCTTTTTCCCACTCAATCTTGCGATAAACGGCAGTGATGGGGATAAAGTTTTTGCGTGCAAGTAGGTTTATGTCAAACTCTTGCAACTTCCATTCGCCGGTGCGGTCGCCGAAAAACTCGGCGCGCGAATACACTACTTTTACCTCGGGGTCTTGTTGAAAAACTTTGATGGCTTCTGTAATGAATTGCGGCGCAATTTTATCATCGCTGTCAACGGGTAATATATATTGCCCTTGGGCGAGTGAAATGGCATGGTTGCGGGCTGCGCAAGCACCTGCGTTGGGTTGTGAATAGGCCTTTACGCGAGCATCGCGCGCGGCATATTCCTGAACTATGGCCATTGAGTTGTCTTTTGAGCCGTCGTCCATTACCACAACCTCAATTGCGGGATAGGTCGATGCCAACACCGAGTCAAGGGTCTCACCTATAAACTCGGCCATGTTATACACCGGTATGATAACCGAAACTAACGGATATTGCGCAGTCATTGTGCCTTAAATTTTGTCTAAACCGCGGGTGTATTTCAACCAATAATACTTCAACGGATTTTTATATTTGAGTTGTTTCCAAGGGCGGCTGCTGTGGGGACGATGCCACACGGCAATGTTGCTGATGGTGAACAGATAGTTGGCAAATCCGTGTTTCAACGCCTCGTGTGAAATGGTTACATCAAACCAATTTTTCTCGGGGTTGAGGGTCTTGAAATCAAATGCTTTGAGGAAATCAAGCGACAGCAATGAGCAGCAGAAACTGCAATGACGGTCAACGGCATACACTTGATTTTCGCGGCCTTTGGCATAGCCGTAGGGGTAGTTTATCTTGCCGTTCTCGTCAACGGTCACAGCGGCAGCAATGCCACATTTGTCGTAGTTTTTGGCGCAGTCGTATAGGGCTTGAACGGTTTTCTTTTTCACAATAACATCTGACTCAACGATGAGCAAGGCGGCATTATCGGCAATGGCTTGCTGCTGACACATCTGCAACACCAACAGGTAGTTGGGCGAGGGGTGGTCGGTTACATCGCAGAGGTTTACAAGATTAAAACCCATTTCGGCCGCCGCTTTTTCGAGGCGTGCAGTGTTTTCGGGCGTGCTGAAATCGTTGTAGATTGTATAGGTATATGGCACATTAATCTCACTATCGAGAACCGCTTTTGCGGTCTCGATGGTGAGGTCAATAGAGTCTTTTACAGGTGTTATAATGTGAATTTTTTCCATTTGTGCTGATTATGCTTTGAGTGCTTGTTCGATGTCGGCAATGATGTCGTCAACACTTTCAATACCTACTGAAAGGCGAATCAAGTCGGGGCGAACACCGGCTTCCATAAGTTGCTCGTCGGTCAACTGACGGTGGGTGTGGCTTGCGGGGTGAAGCACGCATGTGCGAGCATCGGCCACATGGGTAACAATGGCCACAAATTGAAGGCTGTCCATAAACTTGATAGAGTCTTCTCGGCCGCCTTTGAGACCAAATGAGATAACACCGCAAGAGCCGTTGGGCATATATTTCTTGGCTAGTTCATAGTGTTTGTTGCCGGGAAGATCGCAGTAATTAACCCATGCCACGCGGGGGTGTTGTTCGAGATATTGAGCCACTTTGAGTGCATTTTCGCAGTGGCGGGGCATGCGTAAATGGAGTGTTTCAAGGCCGAGGTTGAGGAGGAATGCGTTTTGTGGTGATTGTATGCTACCCAAGTCGCGCATGAGTTGTGCAGTGGCTTTGGTAATGAACGCAAGTTTGCCAAACGCTTTGGTGTAGGTCAAACCGTGGTATGATTCATCGGGAGTGCAAAGGCCGGGGAACTTGTCGGCATGTGCGTCCCAATCAAAGTTACCGCTATCGACAATAGCACCGCCAACACTTGTTGCGTGGCCGTCCATATATTTGGTTGTAGAGTGAACAACGATGTCGGCACCCCATTCAAACGGGCGGCAGTTGATGGGTGTGGGGAAGGTGTTATCAATAATCAAAGGTACACCGTTTTGATGTGCTACGCGGGCAAATTTTTCAATGTCGAGAACATCGAGCGAGGGGTTGGCAACGGTTTCGCCAAAGAGGGCTTTGGTGTTGGGGCGGAATGCTGCGTTGAGTTCTTCTTCGCTTGCATCGGGGGCGATAAATGTCACATCAATGCCGAGTTTTTTGAGCGTAACGGCAAAGAGGTTGAATGTGCCGCCATAGATGGCCGATGAGCACACAAAGTGGTCGCCGGCTTGGCAAATGTTGAAGATTGCATAGAAATTGGCAGCCTGTCCGCTTGATGTGAGCATAGCAGCCACACCACCTTCAAGTGCAGCGATTTTGGCTGCTACGGCATCGTTGGTGGGGTTTTGCAAACGGGTGTAGAAATAGCCGCTATCTTCAAGGTCAAAGAGGCGTGCCATTTGCTCGCTTGTATCATATTTGAATGTTGTGCTTTGGTAGATGGGAAGAACGCGGGGCTCTCCTTTTTTAGGTGTCCAGCCTGCTTGGACACACAATGTTTCGGGCTTAAATTTCTGTGCCATGTTGTAATATATTATTATTGTGCCACAAATTTAGTCAGTTTTTTTTGAAAACGCCATATAAAATTGTCGTTTTTCGGCCGTTAGCCGTTCTATTGCATAACGCAATGCTGTGCGAGGCATAGCATCGGCCCATCGGTCAAGAAAATCAAGCAATGTGGGTAGGTCTTTTTTGCCCACTTCGCGCAACATCCATCCGGTGGCTTTGTGTATCAGTTGATGATGGTGCGAGAGGTAACGCTCGGCCAGGCGCAAGGTGTCGTCATAGCGGTTGTTGCGAATGAGGGTGAGCGTTGCCACAATAGCGATGCGCTGACTCCACAGGTTGTCGCTTGCTGCCAGATTATCGAGTATGGCAGGCGAGGGGTGGTTGAGAAGGTGGGTGCCTAAAATGTATGGTGCTGATAAGTCGACCAAGTCCCAATTGTTGCAACGATGTGCATTGGCGAGATAAAAATCGATAATGGCTGATTGTTCAGTGTCGGCCTTCGCTTTCTTGTATCGGTGAACGAGGGCGAGGAGTGCCGAAAGTCGGAATTCGTGAATTTCGTGACACAACATTTCGTGTATGTCTTCAATCGGGTCAAATGCATGGGTGATTGCAACCTTGCGATTGTCGGGAACTGTTATCCCCAAAAATTTGTCGCCTTCGCCATACTCCCCTTTTCCGGTTTTGAAAAACGAAGAAAGGATTTTTATTTTTTCGGGTCGCGAGATGTCGCGAAGTTGCTGTTGCCAAATTTCACACATAGCGAGTCGGTTTTTTGCAAAAGTAGTCATTTTTACAAAATTTTACAAATACCGTGATTTTTGCCCATTTTCGATGCATTTTTTGTGTGTCACTGGCCGTGCAAAATTAAATATCCGATTCTCGCGCCGTTAAAAACATGTGTAAACGATTGATTTGGTGTGTATTTGGTGTGTTTTGGCGTGTTTGTCGTTTTGTGCCAAAAAAATTCAAATCAGCCGCTCGCAAAATTAGTTTTTGATTTTAACGCAAATATTCTTACTTTTGTAGGTTACATCTAAAAAACATCTAACTATGGCAAAGATTCAATGGCTTAATGAAAATGTGGCGTTGCCCGAATTGGATTTTGCCCTGCTCGAAGATTGGCTTCGACAGGTGGCTGAATCTCATTCGCGCATTTTGCATGAGTTGGTCTATGTGTTTTGTGACGACGAAAAAATTCTAGAAGTCAACCGTCAGTTTCTCAATCACGACTATTACACCGACATCATTACCTTTGACTATTGCCGTGGAAAGTTGTTGAGGGGTGATATTTACATTTCGCTTGACACCGTGCGCACCAATGCCGAAGGTCTTGGTTGTAGTTATGATGTTGAGTTAAAGCGAGTTATCTCACACGGACTGCTCCACTTGTGTGGCATTGACGATAAAGGCCCAGGCGAGCGAGAGATAATGGAATCGCATGAAAATGAGGCACTTGCCCTCTTTGAAAGTCTTGTAAATAAACAAAACAATATATAATCAATGAAATTTGACTATGATGTAATTGTCGTTGGAGCCGGTCATGCCGGTTGCGAGGCTGCAGCCGCATCGGCGCGTCTCGGTTCATCGACTTTGCTTATTACGATTGACATGAACAAGATTGCACAGATGAGTTGCAATCCTGCTGTGGGTGGTATTGCCAAAGGCCAAATCGTGCGCGAAATCGACGCGCTCGGCGGTCAAATGGGTATTGTTACCGACCGCACAGCCATTCAGTTTCGTATGCTCAACCGCTCAAAAGGCCCTGCTATGTGGAGCCCTCGCGCGCAAAGCGACCGCATGAAGTTTAGCGCAGAGTGGCGTCGTATTCTTGAAAATACGCCCAATCTGTCGATGTGGCAAGATAGCGTTGTTGGGGTTACTGTTGAGGAGGGTCGCATAATCGGCCTTACCACTGCCCTCGGCGTTAACTTTACTGCGCGCGCAGTGATTTTGACTGCTGGTACATTCTTGAACGGATTGATGCACATTGGCCGTGTGCAACTCGAAGGCGGTCGTGTTTCAGAACCGGCTTCTTATGGTATTACCGAGCAGTTGCACGAAATGGGCTTTGTGGTTGACCGCATGAAAACCGGTACTCCGGTGCGTATTGACGGCCGTTCGATTCATTGGGAATTGACAACTCCGCAAGATGGCGAAGATGATTTCCACCACTTCTCTTACTTGCCGTCGGTGAAACGCGAACTCAAACAACGCCAATGTTTCACTATCTATACCAACAACGAAACCCACGAAATTTTGCGTCGCGGCTTGCCCGATTCGCCGCTTTATAACGGACAAATTCAGAGTATCGGTCCCCGTTATTGTCCAAGTATCGAGACCAAGATTGTGACATTTGCCGACAAAGAGGAGCATCAATTATTCCTTGAACCCGAAGGCGAGGATACGCAAGAATTTTATCTCAATGGTTTCTCTTCATCATTGCCTTTGAATATTCAGGTTGAGGCATTGCAGAGTGTGCCTGCGTTGAAAGATGTGCAGATTTACCGTCCCGGTTATGCTATCGAGTATGACTTCTTTGACCCGACACAGTTACACCACACACTCGAAACAAAGATGATAAAAGGTCTGTTCTTCGCTGGGCAGGTTAACGGTACGACAGGATATGAAGAAGCCGCAGGTCAAGGTTTGATTGCCGGTATCAATGCTCATAATTATGTTGAGTCAAAACCCGCATTTGTGCTCGGTCGTGATGAAGCATACATCGGTGTGCTCATTGATGATTTGGTAACAAAAGGCGTTGATGAGCCTTATCGCATGTTTACATCTCGCGCCGAATATCGCATTCTTTTGCGCCAAGATGATGCCGATATGCGACTCACACAACGCGGATACGAAATAGGTCTTGCAACCGAAGAACGCTATCAACTCATGCTCGCTAAACGCAAGCAACGCGATATGCTCATCGAGTTTGCCAAAGATTTTTCAATCAAAGCAGCACTCATCAACCCCGCGCTCGAGCAGTTGGGAACCACTCCGCTTAAACAAGGAGTCAAACTTTATGACCTTATTTTGCGTCCCCAATTAAGCATCAATATGCTCGCTCCACACATCAAGGCGTTGCAGGAAAAACTTGATATGATTGAGCCCGAACGCCGCGAAGAGATTGTTGAGGCTGCCGAAATCCTTATCAAGTATCAAGGATATATTGACCGCGAGCAGATGATTGCCGACAAAATTCGTCGTTTGGAAGATGTGAAACTTGCAGGCAAAATCAATTATGCCGAGATTAAGTCGCTCTCAACTGAGGCGCGCCAAAAACTTGAAAAGATTAACCCCGAAACTGTGGCACAGGCATCGCGCATTCCTGGTATCTCGCCAAGCGATATCAATATTTTGTTGCTGTTGTTGGGCCGTTAAACAAAACTATTGTTCCACGTGAAACAATTTTAATTTACAATAAAACAATACATTATGCAGGATTTGGAATATGTGAAATCAAAAGTGCGTGACATTTTGGATTTCCCTCAAAAAGGAATCGTGTTTAAAGATTTGACCACGGCGTTCAAAGACCCCCAGGCTATGGCTATCATGGGTCGCGAACTTTCGGCCATGTTTGCCGGTAAGGGTGTGACAAAGGTTGTGGGTATTGAATCGCGCGGCTTTATTGCCGGCGCAATTATGGCCTATGAGTTGGGCGCGGGATTTGTGCCCATTCGCAAACCGGGTAAATTGCCTGCCGACACCATCAAGGCTACATACGACAAAGAATATGGCACCGACACAATCGAGATTCATAGCGATGCCATCACTCCCGATGATATTGTGGTTATCCATGACGATGTGCTCGCTACCGGTGGCACAATGGCGGCTGCATACAATCTTGTGAAGAGCATGAATCCTAAAAAGATTTATATCAATTTCATCTCGGAGATTGCCGTGCTCGAAGGTCGCAAAAACCTCCCTGCCGAGGCCGAGGTTTCATCGCTCATTGAATTCTAAACTACGGTTTGAGTCCCGAGTTAAAAGATAAAATTTCGGTATTGCCCGATACCCCCGGCGTGTATATGTATTTCAACGCCGAGGGTAGGGTAATATATGTGGGTAAGGCAAAAAATCTCAAACGCCGCGTGTCTTCCTATTTCAACCGCGAGCATGAGAGCATTCGCACCCGATTGTTGGTGCGCGCTATTGCCGATATGAACTATATAGTTGTGCCCACCGAGGAAGATGCTCTCAACCTCGAAAATTCGCTCATCAAAGAGCATCAACCGCGATACAATGTGTTGCTCAAAGATGACAAATCCTATCCGTGGATTTGCGTGACAAACGAGATGTATCCGCGCGTTTTTCTCACCTACAACAAAGTCAAAAACGGAGGCCGTTTCTATGGCCCTTACACCAACACGGCGGTTGCGCGAGTAACACTCGACCTTATCAATCGCTTGTATCCTGTGCGTACTTGTCGCATGGCCATCACGCCCGAATATATTGCAGCCAACCGTGGTCGTTTGTGCCTCGAATATCACATCAAAAACTGTTTGGGCTGCTGCATGGGACTTGTTTCGGCCGACGAATATCAGCAATATATATCTCGCATCAAACAGATTTTGAACGGCGACACACAAGAGTTGATGGATTATCTTGTGGGTGAAATGCAGGCTCTTGCCGCCGAATTAAAGTTTGAGCAGGCGCAGGTGCTGAAAGAAAAATATCTACTTGTCGAAAAATATCGCGCAAAAAGTGTGATTGTGAGCCAAACGGTGTCGGATATAGATGTGTTTGGTATTGATGATGACGACCGCGATGTGTACATCAATTATATGCATGTGCGCAAAGGGGTGGTGGTTCGCAGTCTGACGCTCGAATATAAGCGCCGTCTTGACGAGTCGCAGGCCGAGATGTTGGCCTATGCCATGACCGAGATTTCGCAGCAGTTGGGCGTAAAATATCGCGATGTGATAGTGCCCGTAGAGCCCGAAATTCAGTTGCCCGATGTCATATTCTACATTCCGCAGCGAGGCGACAAAAAGCAGTTGCTTGATGTGTCGGTGCGCAATGCCCGCCAAAAGAAAATCGACAGCCTCAAACAGATGGAAAAGAAGGACCCCGAGCAGCGTGTGTTGCGCACTTTGGAGCGCCTGAAAACCGATTTGCGATTAAGCGAACTGCCGCGCCACATTGAGTGTTTTGACAACTCAAACACGCAGGGAACCGACCCTGTGTCGGCGTGTGTGGTGTTTCGCAATGCCCGTCCGTCAAAGCGCGATTATCGCCATTTTATAGTGAAAACCGTGGAAGGTCCCAATGATTTTGCAACCATGCAAGAGGTCATCACGCGCCGTTATTCCCGCATGCTCGAAGAGGAGCAAGAACTGCCGCAACTTATCGTTGTTGATGGTGGAAAAGGGCAGTTGAGTGCGGCTGTTGAGGTACTCGACCGCCTCGGTTTGCGTGGCAAAATTGCCATTATCGGCATCGCCGAGCGACTTGAAGAAATCTATTTCCCCGGTGATAGCGTGCCGTTGTATATCAACAAAAATTCGGAGTCGTTGCGCGTCATTCAGCATTTGCGCGACGAGGCCCACCGCTTTGGCATCACCCACCATCGCAAGCGCCGAGCCAAGAGGCAGACCCGCTCCGAACTTGATGCAATCAAGGGTATCGGCGACAAAACCAAGACCGCCTTGCTCACGCATTTCAAGAGCGTAAAGCGCATTCGCGAGGCAACGCTTGACCAAATTGCGGCCGTTGTCGGTCCCGCAAAAGCCCAACTTGTTTACCAAGCGCTCACTGTAAAGAAATAGAAGCCGTAGAAGTCGACTTAATGCGTTGAAGCACAATACATTAAGTATTCTGATTCCATTGCTGGCGACTCTGCCTATTTTTGAAAAGTGTATTTTTTGCTTGCTATTTTCTGTTGAAAAGTGTTGAAACACCGAAATGTTATTTGCAGTTTGGGAAATTGATTGTAAATTTGTTGTTCTAACATTTTAATCAAATGAGACTTGTAATTCAACGCGCAAAAGATGCATCGGTTACAATCGATGGCACGGTGGTGTCGGCGATAGAGCACGGACTGATGGTGTTGGTGGGCGTGGCCGAGGGAGATACTATCGATGATGCCCGTTGGCTTGCTGCCAAAACTGCTGCTATGCGCATTTTTGATGACGAAAACGGGGTTATGAACCGTTCGGTGGCCGATGTTGACGGCGAGGTGTTGGCTGTGAGTCAGTTCACGCTAAACGCATCAACACGCAAGGGCAACCGTCCGTCATATATCCACGCTGCCAGCCACGAATTGGCTGTGCCGCTCTATGATGCCTATTGCGACCTTGTGGCCGAGGCGTTGGGCAAACCGACGAAAAAGGGCGTGTTTGGCGCCGATATGAAGGTTGCGCTCATCAACGACGGCCCTGTGACAATTGTGATTGACTCAAAATTAAAGGAATGACACCAAACGACACTATATCATTGGCCGAAATGCAGCGTCAGGTCGACGAGTGGATTACCACTATCGGCGTGAGATATTTCTCGCCGTTGACCAATATGGCTATTCTCGCCGAGGAGACAGGCGAGGTGGCGCGCATCATGGCTCGCCGCTATGGCGACCAATCGTTCAAGGCTGGCGACAAAGACGACCTTGCCGACGAATTGGCCGACTTGCTATGGGTGGTGGCTGCCATTGCCAATCAATCGGGCGTTAATCTTGAAGAGGCTTTTCGCCGCAACATCGAGAAGAAAACAGCCCGCGACAAAGACCGACATGTTAACAACGACAAATTAAAATCATAAAGACTATGAGTTCAAAATATGAAGAAGCCATTAAGGCATGCAAAGTGAGTGAAGATGATGCCCAAGTAAAAGAGGCAGTTGCTAAAATCATGGACAAGCATTTTGAGGAAAACAAAACCCAAGATGTGTACAAATTCTTGTTCAACACCATCGATTTGACTACCTTGAATTCGACCGACTCGCCCAAGTCGGTAGCTAAGTTTGTGGAGCGTGTCAACGATTTTGACAACGAGTATCCCGAACTCAAAAATGTGGCAGCAATCTGTGTTTATCCTTGTTTTGTTCAGGTGGTTCGCTCGGTTCTCGAAGTGAGCGATGTTGAAATCGCAGCCGTATCGGCCGGTTTCCCCTCATCGCAGACATTTGCAGAGGTAAAAACTGTCGAAACATCGTTGGCTGTGAGCGACGGTGCTGACGAAATCGATGTTGTGTTCAACCTCGGCAACTACTATGACGGCGATTTTGAAAGTGTAACCGACGAGATTAGCGAACTTAAAGATGCATGTGGCGAAGCACGCTTGAAAGTGATTATCGAAAGTGGCGCATTGCAGACTGCCAAAGAAATCAAACAAGCATCGGTGTTGTCGCTCTATTCAGGTGCCGACTTTCTTAAAACATCAACAGGCAAGGGCTATCCCGGCGCATCGCTTGAAGCAGCCTATGTGATGGCATCGTGCATCAAAGACTATTATAACAAGACTGGTCGCATGGTAGGCTTCAAGGCTTCGGGCGGCGTTGCTACAACCGACGATGCTGTGGCTTATTACACCATCATCAAAGAGGTGCTCGGCGAAAAATGGCTCACAAACGAGTATTTCCGCATCGGTGCAAGCCGTTTGGCCAACAATTTGTTGTCTGACATCATCGGTTCAGAGATAAAATATTTCTAAAAACTACTGCTAATGGAATATTGGGTAAGTATCAATAACAATCAAGAGGGCCCTATGTCGCTCGACGAGGTGATTGCTCTCAATCCGTCGGCCGATATGCTCGTGTGGCATCCCGGCATGCCCGATTGGGACAAGGCTTCAAATTTGCCCGAGTTGGCACATCTGTTCGGTGGCGATTTTGAGGAATATGTTGACGGCGATACAGCCGAAAACGAACCTCAACCCGAGCCTGAGCAAGCCAACGACGAGCCAGTTCAAGAGCCTGCACCAAAGGCCGAAGAACCCCAATCGCAACCCCGACAAGCAGCTGCACCTGCCGAGCCATGTCCGCCCAACTATCTTGTGTGGACAGTGCTTGTGACCGTGTTGTGTTGCGTTCCCTTGGGTGTTGTTTCGCTGATTTATTCATCACAAGTGAAGACAAAATATAATGCAGGCGACATCGAGGGGGCCAAAAAGGCATCGTCAAGAGCCGAATTGTGGCTTATACTTGCATTTGTATTGGGCTTGATTTATCAGCCCTTCTCGGTGCTGTTCTCATTGTTATGATGCTCCGACGCAAACGCTTAATGGTGATGGCAGGCATTGTGCTTGTCCTCGCCATTTTGTGTATATATTTCTATTTCGACCCCACAAGCAGGTTTTTCCCGAGTTGTCCGTTTCTGTCATTAACGGGCTTGGAATGTCCCGGTTGTGGCTCTCAGCGGGCGTTGCATGCGCTGTTGCATGGCGATATTGTCGCCGTGTGGCATCTCAATGCGGCGCTGTTTGTATTTGTGCCGTTGCTGATAGCGCTATTTGTGGCCGAATTGTTAGGCCCGCAGCGTGCACCGCGACTTTACACCGCGCTCAACTCGCGCTATGTTATATGGGGCACGGCCGTCTTCATCATCGTGTGGTGGGTGGTCAGAAATGTGATATAAGGCATATTATTTGTTTTGGTGAGGATATATAATTAACTTTGTGCATATAACATTATTCAAAGTGAAAAAGATAGCATTTTTATTTAGTTTATTGTGTGCCATGGTGCTTGCCGCTTGCGGCGACAGTTCGGAGTTTCGCGTTGCGGGAACTATCAACGGACTCGGCACTCAAAACCTGTGGATATACTACTATGCCAACGATGCCGTGAAGTGTCAAAACACGATTTTGCTCGACGGCAAATTCTCGTTTGTCGGCTATGCGGCAGAGCCCACAATCGTGGAGATATACTCGACCGACAAAGTGTTGTTGGCAATGCTGATGGTCGAAAACGGACAGACTGTTGACTGTGTTCTCGACAAAGCCGGCCGCTATAATGTGGAGTTTGAGGGCAACGAGGTGTCGCACCAATGGGGCAAGTTCCTTGCCGAAAATCGCGATGCGCTCATTTCGGGCAACAAAGCCTTGCACAACAGCGTGATTGAGAAATATGTGGTTGAACACCCTCAAAACATGCTCTCAACCGTGTTGATGCTCACAGAATATGATGCTATCGACAACGAATTGATGGCCGACTCGTTGTTGCAAATGATTGCTCCAGAGGCCCGTCCGCGACATCTTATTGGCGCATATCAGGAAATGCTTGCCAAGTTTTGCGGCGAAAAAGCCCAAGGCGCGGTCAACCCGATAAACCTTTTCAGCAAAGGCGACACCATATATGTGTTCAACCCCAAGATGACATCAGTGTCGGTGTTGGCGTTTAGCGAAACAAGCACAAGCGAGCGTGACTCGTTGGTGGCACGATTACGTGAGTGGCAATCGGCCGACCGTGAGAAAAAACTCAATGTGGTGGATATAGCCTTTGCGCCCGACACCGTGGCGTGGAAAAAGGCAATTAAGGACGACGATGGCAAGTGGAACCAATGTTGGGCATTGGGAGGTGTTGAGGCCAAGGGCGTTGACCGATTGGCAATTCCTCGCACACCCTATTTTGTGGTTACCGACTCAACAGGCGCGCAAGTCTATCGTGGCTCGTCAATGTCCCACGCCACAACTGTGATTGACTCATTAACAGTAAAAAAATAACAAAAACATACAATATATGCTCGTCAAAGTTTATGGAGCAGCCGTTTATGGCATCGATGCGTTGGCCGTAACCATTGAGGTTGTGGTCGAAAACGGCATCTCGTTTTGCATCGTAGGCTTGCCCGACACCGCCGTAAAAGAAAGTCATCAGCGCGTTCAGTCGGCCATGAAACAGTCGGCGCTCGATTTTCCGCGTCGCAAGGTGGTGGTCAACATGTCGCCCGCCGATGTCAAGAAAGAAGGTGCGGCCTATGACCTGCCCATAGCAATAGGCATTTTAGCGGCCGATGAGAAGCTTAAAAACGACGAGTTGAGCAAATATATGATTATGGGCGAACTGTCGCTTGACGGCTCTGTATTGCCCATTAAAGGTGTATTGCCCATGGCCATCAAGGCGCGCGAAATGGGATTTAAGGGCATGATAGTGCCACAAGCTAATGCCACCGAGGCCGCTGTGGTCAATAATCTTGAAGTTTATGGTGTTGATAATCTCGCGCAAGTGGTAGGATTTTTCAACCAAACAACCATACTGCAACCCACTGTTGTCAACACTCGCGAGGAGTTTAGCAAGTCGGTTGATTTGTTTGACTGCGATTTCTCGGAGGTAAAAGGTCAGGAAAATGTGAAACGCGCCCTTGAAGTGGCGTGTGCCGGCGGTCACAACATATTGCTCGTTGGTCCTCCAGGAGCTGGTAAATCAATGATGGCAAAGCGATTACCCTCGATATTGCCGCCGTTGACATTGCAAGAAGCGTTAGAAACCACCAAGATACACTCCGTGGCAGGCAAATTGCAACGCGGGTCAATGTTGATGACCTCGCGACCGTTTCGCTCGCCCCATCACACCATCTCGCCCGTTGCGCTTGTGGGTGGTGGAACCAACCCCATGCCAGGCGAAATATCGTTGGCCCACAACGGCGTGTTGTTTCTCGACGAGTTCCCCGAGTTTAGCCGTCAGGTGCTTGAAGTGATGCGTCAGCCGCTCGAAGACCGCCACATTTCAATCTCTCGTGCCAAATACTCAATAGACTATCCGGCGGGATTTATGCTCATGGCATCAATGAATCCGTGTCCGTGTGGATACTATAACCACCCGACCAAAAACTGCATGTGTGGTCCAGGTCAGGTGCAGAAATACCTCAACCGCATCTCGGGTCCGCTTCTTGACCGCATCGATTTGCAGGTCGAGATTTTGCCTGTCCCGTTTGAAGAAATATCATCGGCTGCCGACGGCGAAAGCAGTGCATCTATTCGTGAGCGCGTAGTGGCTGCCCGCGCACGCCAAACAGCCCGTTTTGCCGGCGAAAAAGATATTTATTGCAATGCGCAGATGTCGTCGCGACTCATCAAGAAATATGCCACACCCGATGCCGAGGGATTGCGCATATTGCAAGATGCCATGACACGATTAGACATGAGCGCCCGCGCCTATGACCGCATTTTGAAAGTGGCTCGCACCATTGCCGACCTTGATGGCTGCGAAGACATTAAGCCTCATCACCTGCGCGAAGCCATCAACTACCGCAACCTCGACCGCGGCTCCTGGGGCGCTATGGGATAGGTTAAAAAAGGATAGAAAAAAGAAAAGACCCGCTCTTCTTGGCGCAAATCGTATAGAAACGACGCCAATTCCAAGTTCAAGCAAGTCTTTCCCACTACAAAGTTAGTTACCTTATTCCAAATTTGCAAGCGTGGCAGAGGAGCATTTTTTTTGGGGGGGGACGATGTCGAAGTAACCAAAATCGAGTGAGAGTTGCTCATTATCAGAAATATTATTTTTGCGTGGGTTGCTCATATTAGCATTTTTAAGTAACTTTGCTTTACTAACACAAACTTACCGTATCAGACCAGAGAAACTAAACAAATAACGCCCTGTAAAGGCGTAGGACATATTAGGAACTCCTTGATAGGTTTTATGAGCTTTGGTCGGCTCGCGGTAACTATCGAGGGGTCTTTGCTTATTCAGAGATAGCAATGATTAGAGAACTTAATAAAACAGCCGAATTCTCTGTAAAACAGATTCAAACAAATAAAAATATTTGCTCTCCAATGAACTATATTGGAGGCAAATATAAATTGTTGCCTCAAATTTTACCGTTATTTCCGAAAGACATCAATACCTTTGTCGACTTGTTTTGTGGTGGGTGTAATATTGGTATCAATGTTAATGCAGAAAGGATAATCTTTAACGATAATCTTACATATCTAATTGATTTATACCGATTATTTTACACCCTTCCTAAAGAGGATATTCTAGCTCACATTTATGGTAGGATTTCCGAATTTTCTTTATCATTGACTAATGATAATGGTTATAAACAATTGCGAACATATTATAATGAACATCGCAATGCACTTGATTTATTTGTCTTAGTCGCATACTCCTTTAATCATCAAATAAGATTTAATAATTCTCATGAATTTAATAATCCATTTGGAAAAGAGCGTAGTTCATATAATAAACGTATGGAAGATAATTTGGTGGCATTTATCCAAAGATTACAAGAAAACGACATAAATTTTTCAAGTAAAAATTTTGACGAGTTCGATTTCTCCGAATTAAACAGCAACGATTTTGTTTATTGTGACCCTCCTTATTTAATAACAAATGGAAGTTATAATGATGGGAAACGAGGATTTACCGGCTGGGGAAAATCCGAAGAGATTATGCTATTGTCAATTTTGGATAATCTAACCAAACAAGGAATAAGATTTGCCTTATCAAATGTACTTGTACATAAAGGTGTAAGCAATGATATACTAATTAATTGGGCAAATGACAATAATTACAATATACATCATCTCAGCAAGGATTATTCAAATTCTAGTTATCAACTAAAAAATAGAAACAAATCTATTACAGATGAAGTATTGATTACTAATTATGCGTAATTATTTATGAGATATATTGGTAATAAAGAAAATATTCTCGATAAAATTTTCTTAATTTTATCTAAGCATGGAGTAAGTGGTAATTCTTTTTTCGATTTCTTTTCAGGCACTACTAGTGTAGCTAAATTTTACAAAAAGAAAGGATATGAGGTTCATTGTTCCGATGTAATGTATATGTCTTATTGCCTACAAAAAGCATATATAGAAAATGGCGAAGAACCTCAATTTGAATCCTTGATTAGAACTTTAGGTTTATCTGCTAAAGGTTCATTATTTGCCACCCCATTAGAAATTGTACTGGAATATCTAAACAACATACCTGATATAGTAGGATTTATTTATAATAATTATACTCCATCTGGAACGAAAGATTTAGCACAGCCTAGAATGTATTTCAGTGATGAAAACGGTTTAAGAATTGATGCAATTAGAACCCAAATTGAGGATTGGAAAAATTCTAAACTGATTACATATAGTGAATATTTCATTTTATTGGCTTGTTTGATAGAGACAATATCATTTTATGCCAATGTAGCAGGTGTATATGCTGCTTTTCATAAGAAATGGGATCCTCGTGCTGTGAAGCGTCTCAATATGCGACCTATCGAAATTATTCCTAACACGAAAACACATTATGTACATTGTGCAAATAGCCTTGATTTAGTCAATGATATAAATGTAGATATTTTATATATAGACCCTCCGTATAATGAAAGACAGTATTTGCCAAATTACCATTTGGTAGAAACTATTGCTGCATACGATAGCCCTAATATTAGGGGTGTTACAGGCATGAGAGATTATGGAAATAAAAGATCAAGTTTCTGTAATGCTAAAACAGCAATAAGAGACCTTGAATACATAGCGTCTAATGCAAAATTTAAGTATTTAGTATTGAGCTATAATTCGGAAGGTATCATGCCTCAAGAGCAAATTATAAGTATGCTTTCAAAATACGGCAATGTTGTTCTTGAAGAATTTGAATACTTGAGATTTAAGAGTAATAACAATGGATTAGCAAAAACAAAAAAACATATAAACGAACAATTATATATCTTGACAAAATATGAATAATGAAACTAAAAACTTATGGATTTTAACCGAGGAACGACCTAAAACATCTGTTCTTCAAACAATCTTTTCGTATTTTGCGAAAGACCAAGATTGTGGTTTCTTTGGAGATACAATACGAATTATTCCTCTTTTAGATAAAAACAAATGTTTTGGTTTTACTTATAAAGTAATAGGCTTTACATGTGCCAAGGTTAATAACATATATATTAAAACTGTTTCGGGTTCTTCGAGTTTTACCGATTTTCTAATTTATTATCAAGAAGAACAACCCAAACCTACAGATGTTCCCTTATATGCTATAGAGGAAACAAAAACAGATGATAAAGAAAGCCGTAACACAGGTGTTTATCAAAGATGTTCCAAATTTGTTTTCATTAACTACTTTTATCCTATGACTAAGAAAGTAATGTTGTATGCATTGCAAGTAGGTCAAAAAGAGAGTCCAACTGAAACATACATTTTGGGTACAAGACTATTATTGACATTAGGTGTTGATATTTTAGGTAAAAAATTAGATGATGATACCTTTACGCCATTTACATCTATTGATGAAATTATTGCGTTTAAGAAAGGAATGAGAAAGGCTCCTGCTGGTAATACTCCAATTCTTATAACAAAAACTAATGATAAGATACAAATATCAGGGAGATTGTTTAAGAGTGGTTCATTATCTCATGACCCTAATATCGGAGCTTTAAGCATTATTGCGGCTGTCATTCGAAAATTAGGCTGGGAAAAAGAAATAGAAATTACACAACATGGATTAAGTCAATGTCATGTCGGCAATCGCAATAAATTTATACAAATTGCAAATCAAATAGGTATTTCATTGGAAGGATTATCCGTACCTAAAGCTACATTACCTAAAGATTATTGGCATTATGATTATCAAGGCGAAAAATTAGGTACAATATTTATACATCTTGTTGTTGAAAACTTTACGGAAAGTTATTCTATTTTTGAAAATCATGCAGGTTGTGAAAAGGGCTATTTTCACACTTCTGATGGACAACATATCCCATTGGCGAAATATGCAGATAGAGAGGCTTATAAGAATGGTGATAAAGATCAGATTATATTTATCCCAGATTTAGTATTACTTGATATTAAAGAAACTGAAGTAATTACTATTGAAGGCAAAAAATATCAAAATATGGAACAAGGTATAAGAGAATTAAACAATTATACTTCGTTCGATGAAATGTACCTTAATAAGTATTATCCAGAATTTCACATTGTGAGAACTGTTGTTTTATATGGTAGTAACAAAGAAGAAATTGCACAAATCGAAGTCGGCTTCTTGTTAAACGAAAAAGGCAAAATAATACTAGGAATTAAAGCTCCAAAATTATTTAGACGAGCGATTTCAAATCTCCTAGACTACTGGAAATAACCAATTCCTATTACTATGCAATACTATCAAACAGATAACTTTACTTTGTACAATGGTGATACTATGAATCTGCTTGCCGACAATGTTCGGCAGGTAGATATGATATTTGCCGACCCACCGTATTTCCTTTCTAAAGGATTTACCATGAAATCAAAAGGTAGAGTTAAATGTTTTGATAAAGGAGATTGGGATAGAGAGCGACCCCTAGCAGAAATAAATGATTTCAATTATAAATGGTTGTCATTGTGCCGTAATTGGTTAAAAGACAATGGTACAATCTGGGTAAGTGGAACATATCATAATATTTATTCTGTTGCAAATTGCATGGTAGAATTAGGATATAAAATTCTAAATATTATTGTTTGGAATAAACCTGATGCACCATATACTTTGTCAGATTCTCATTTTAATTTCTCAGCCGAATATATTATTTGGGCAAGGAAAACAAAAGCCAAACGCCATTATTTCAACAATGACCTGATGTATCAGCTTAATGGTGGAAAGAGAATGAGTGATGTGTGGAATATCCCAACTACAGGCTTGTGGGAAAAATCTATGGGAAAACACCCAACACAAAAGCCACTTCGTTTGATGTATCGCATTATACTTGCTTCAACAAAAGAGGGAGACACGATTTTAGACCCATTCGCAGGAAGTTGTACAACTGGGATTGCTGCAAATTTGCTAAATCGAAATTTTATTGGATTTGACCAAGATAAAGATTTTCTAGAACTTGGAATAAAACGACATCATGAGATTAAATCTCCTGAAGTTGCTTCTAAATATTTACGCAAAATGTCTGAAAATCCCAATGAGACAATGGTTATGGTTAACCATGCTCGAAAGGATTTAAGAACTAAAATGCTTGAAACAGGCATTTGCTATTTGCGTGCAGGAGATAGTAAAGGCTCGATTTTAGTCACTCCAGGCTTTGAGAGATTACAATATCTACTGCTCCATACTGGTGGCGAAAATGCTGAACTCTATCGACTAAAAACAAAGGGGCATTTTCAAATATGGACTGCTGAGACTTTGCGAGAGTATGGATTTAATCCAGAACATGCTTCGTATTATATAGTACTTCATTTCGACAATGCTAAACCTATTGAATTTAAGCGAAAGGTTGACTTAAAGCAACAATTAAATACATACCGAGCTAAAATACGACCATTGAGTGATTTTATCGGTATAAAATAAATTAAGATTATAATCTATATGAAACTTGGAAAGATAAAACGAATTACCGACTTACGCTCGGTTTGGCAACATGAAGCATTAAACTTCAGCAAATGGCTTGCACAAGATGAAAATCTTACACAACTAAGTGAAGCCATTGGTATAGATATAATTTTAGAAGAACTTGAATCGTCTGTTGGCAATTTCAATGTTGACCTATTCGCCATTGAAGAGGGAACAGACAGAAAGATAATAATCGAGAACCAACTTGAAGACACCAATCATGACCACCTTGGTAAAATCAGAACCTATGCATCAGGCAAAGGTGCTGAAGTAATTGTGTGGATTGTAAAAAAGGCTCGTGATGAACATCGACAAGCTATTGAATGGCTCAATCAGAACACTGGAATTAAGATTGGTTTCTTCCTCGTTGAAATTGAGTTATGGCAAATTGATGATTCAGCCATTGCACCTAAGTTTAATGTTGTGGAAAGACCGAATGATTGGGCTAAACAGATGAAAAATGTTGACAATTTAAGCGAAACTAAACAACTGCAACAAAACTTTTGGCTTAGTCTTAGTGAAACAATCAAATCTTCTTATGTTAAAGAATTTTCGCCACGCAAGGCTCAAGCACAACATTGGTACGATTTGAGTGTTGGTAGTTCTTCATATCATATAGGATTAACTGTAAATACTCAAAAGAAGC
>JAFZHD010000017.1 GCA_017555085.1 Muribaculaceae bacterium
CACGCATTTCCATTTCAACGAGTTCAAACATTTCTTCGTCTTCAACCATGTCACACTTGTTCAAGAATACAACGATACGAGGAACGTTTACCTGACGAGCGAGAAGAATGTGTTCACGAGTTTGGGGCATAGGACCGTCAGTTGCAGCACAAACGATGATAGCACCGTCCATTTGAGCAGCACCAGTTACCATGTTCTTAACGTAGTCGGCGTGTCCAGGACAGTCTACGTGAGCATAGTGACGATTTTCTGTTTGATATTCAACGTGTGAAGTGTTGATAGTGATACCACGTTCTTTTTCTTCGGGAGCGTTGTCAATCTGGTCGAATGATTTCAATTCAGAAAGACCTGCTTTAGCGAGAACTGTAGTGATAGCAGCAGTCAAAGTAGTCTTACCGTGGTCAACGTGACCGATAGTACCGATGTTAACATGCGGTTTGCTTCTTTCGAATTTCTCTTTAGCCATAACTGTTTTATTTTAAAAATAGATTAATTTGTTTCTCGTTAGTTACCCCGGCAACTCATCGCTATCGAGGTTTTTATTGAGCCGATGACGGGATTTGAACCCGTGACCTCTTCCTTACCAAGGAAGTGCTCTACCCCTGAGCTACATAGGCAATCTTTTGCATAGCAAAAGTGGGCGAAGATGGATTCGAACCACCGAAGGCATAAGCCAGCAGATTTACAGTCTGCCCCATTTGGCCACTCTGGTATTCGCCCGGCCACGACCCGTAGGTCTTTGTTTTTGAGCCTCTTGTCGGATTCGAACCAACGACCCCGAGATTACAAATCACGTGCTCTGGCCAACTGAGCTAAAGAGGCATAGGTCTTTTGCCGCAATCGTTTAGATCGTCAAGCGAGTGCAAAGGTACATCAACTTTTTGATTCCACCAAAAATTTTCCACTTATTTTGCGAAAAATTTTCAATCCGGGCACACTCCGTCGCTTCCCAAGATTGCTTTACACACCTTCAACAACCGCCTGAATATGTTCAACATTCGGGCGCATGCGACTTTCGTTACACAAAATTAGCAACATTTTAGTATATATGCAACCACGACCTCACTTTTTTTTCGTAAGTTTGCACTCAACATAAATCTCTAACCGATACACATTATTATATATAATATGAAAGAAAACATCCGACTCCGTCTTGCCGCGCTCCGCGCCGAAATGCAAGCAGCAGGTATCAGCGCAACAATAATTCCGCAAACCGACCCCCATCAGAGCGAATATATCTCTGACCATTGGCAAATTCGCCGTTGGTTGAGCGGATTCACCGGCTCGGCCGGCTCTTTAGTTGTCACAACCGACAAGGCCTTGCTTTGGACCGACTCTCGCTATTTCATTCAGGCTGCCGACCAACTCTCTGACACCGAAATCATTTTGATGAAGGACGGGCTAATCGACACCCCCTCAATAAGCACCTATCTCGCCGCCAATCTCAACAGCGGCGCCATCGTGGGCATCAACGGCATGGTATTCTCTACGCTCGAAACAGCTACAATGCGCCAAGCTCTCGCAAGCGCAGGCATCAGCATTGACGACACGTTCAACCCCATCGACCGCATTTGGGAAGACCGCCCCGCATTGCCCGAAGGCAAAGCCTTTGTTCACGAACTCAAATATGCCGGAGAAGATACTGCATCAAAAATCAGCACCGTCCTCGCCAATACCAAGGCGCAAGGCGCAACAAGCGTATTCATTTCGGCTCTCGACGAAATCGCATGGACGCTCAATATCCGTTGCAACGATGTAGAGTTCAACCCCGTAGCGACATCATTTCTTTACCTTTCGCCCAACGGCTCTACCCTATTCATCGACCCGGTAAAAATCAGCGCCGAAATGAGCGAACACCTCAACAGCAACAATGTGGGCGTGGTGGCATATGCCGATGTTGAAACATGGCTCGGCAATCTTCCCGCCGATGAAAAAGTGCTCATCAACGCCGCAGCAACCGTTGAACGCCTTGCAGCAACCCTCGGCAACCGTGCCGTTTGCGGCTCGTCGCCCGTAGCAATGCCCAAAGCGCGCAAAAACGAAACCCAAATCAATGGTCTCAAACAAGCCATGATTCGCGACGGTGTCGCATTGGTTAAACTCTTCATGGAAATCGAACGCCGCATGGCTAACGACATCACACTCACCGAAATCGAAGTGGGCGAACTCGCAGCCAAGTATCGCAGCGAAGGCACACTCTACTTTGACGACAGCTTCAACCCCATTGCCGGATATGGCGCGCACGGCGCAATCGTTCACTACTCGGCAACACCCGAAAGCAATGCGACTCTCAAACCCGATAATCTTTTCCTCTTTGACTCGGGCGCACAATATCTCGACGGCACTACCGACATCACCCGCACCGTTTCGCTCGGCCAAACAACCGACCAACAACGCCGCGACTTTACTCTCGTGATGAAAGGCCACATTGCCATCGCCACATCAATCTACCCCGCCGGCACCCGCGGCGCACAACTTGATGCAATGGCACGCATAGCATTGTGGAAAGAAGGCCTCAACTACCTCCACGGCACAGGCCACGGCGTCGGCCACTTCCTCAATGTACACGAAGGACCTCAAAACATTCGCCTTAACGAAAACCCAACCCCATTGATGCCCGGCATGATTACATCTAACGAGCCCGGCCTTTATCGCGAAGGCGCACACGGTATCCGTTGCGAAAACCTCGTGCTCACCGTACCCGCATTCACCACCGAGTTTGGCGAATTCTACCGCTTCGAAACACTCACACTTTTCCCCTTCGACCGCAACCTCTTTGACACATCAATCATGTCGGCCGAAGAAATCAAGTGGATTGACAACTACCACGCAACAGTATTTGAACGACTATCTCCTGCACTCGACCAAGAGCAAGCAGAATGGCTCAAAGCAAAAACAGCCCCGTTAAACAACTAAACACATTATTATAATATGGCATTAATCAAACCGCTACTCGGCATCACGCCCACCATTGGCCGCGACTGTTTCTTGGCCGACAACGCCACCATCATCGGCGATGTTGTCATGGGCGACGAATGCAGCATTTGGTTCAACACCGTTTTGCGTGGCGACGTCAATTCAATCAGAATCGGCAACCGCGTTAACATCCAAGACGGCTCTGTTCTCCACACGCTCTACCAAAAATCAACAATCGAAATCGGCGATGACGTCTCAATCGGCCACAATGTGACCATCCACGGTGCAAAAATCCACAACCTTGCGCTCATCGGCATGGGTGCAGTAGTGATGGACGACGCAGTAGTGGGCGAAGGCGCACTCGTTGCCGCCGGCAGTGTGGTACTTTCAAAGACCCAAATCGGTCCCAACGAACTGTGGGGAGGCGCTCCCGCCAAGTTCATCAAGATGGTCGACCCCGCCCAAAGCCGTGAAATCAACCAAAAAATCGCGCGAAATTACCTGATGTACTCCAAATGGTATGACGAGCCTCAACAAGAGGAATAACCAATAAGCAAAAGGGAGTGGCGCTTGTCACTCCTTTTTTCGTTCCCATGCATAAAATCCCACACCCAAATGCCAACGAACCATTATTTTTCTTAAATTTGTATTCTATTTCAAAGCATTTTACTAACACGCCTTAAATCATCATACATGTTACATCTCGGCACAACCCCCTTAATGAGAAAAGCAGCCTTTTTTATTGCGCTTGCCACAGCAACAACAAGCATTGCACAAATCGATACTCATGAAATCGGCGACATGGGTTACCTTCGCAACCCCATGGAAACCGCCAACGGCATTATCGCCACAAACAACCGCTATTCTGAAATATACACGATAAAGGACGGCACACTTACTCCCATATTGACAGCAAACAACTGTGGCCTTTACGCCAACCTCAGCAAAGACGGCAACCTTCTTGGCTTCAAGAGTTTCAACAGCAACGACGAACAAGCACCCGCCGTTCTTGACATAAACACAGGCATCGTCACCGTCCTTGAAAACTATATCCACCAATGCGGCCAACCCTCATTTGCCAACGACGGCACTATTGCCTACACAATGGGCAATACCCTCATCATCCGCAAAGGCAACGAACGCAAAGCATTTGACCTCGGGTTCTACACCAATATCGCCAACATTTCGCCCGATGCAACTCAAGTCGCATATAGCAATATCGACGGCCGCATGTTCATCATTAACCTCACTACCGGCGCAAAGGAAATTGCATCCATTACCGACGGCTATCAAGCCATTTGGTCGCCTGACGGCTCTAAAATCGCCGTACACACCGCAAATGGCACACTCGCAGTGCAAGAACGCGCCACAAAAAAGATCTACGACCTAGGCGCAGGCGAATCGGCTTCATGGGCCAACAATTCCGAAGAATTGATTTTCACTCACATCGAGCGCTTTAACGATATGGAGGTTAGCGGTAGTTCTATCCGAAAAATCGACTTTGACGGCAGCAATGAAATCACTCTCGTATCGGCTTCTGACAACATGCCGACCGACGCAATTCTCACACGCGACAACAATCTCCTCATCCCGTTCAAAACAGGCTCAAAGCGCGGCCTTATGAAAAAGTCGCTCACCGACGGCATATCAGCCATGGCAACATCGGTAAAAGAAGTAGCAGTTGTCAACATTGGCGAAGACGACATCTTCGGTTCACGCCTCGCCGACCCTTGCGACAACCCCAACATCAAACCCGCCATCACCACATCGGCATTCCAACAAAAAATCGGTGCAAACGACATCCCCTACCTAAGCCAAGTTTATGACTCGCCCTCAATCAGCGGTTGCACTCGTTATGGATATGTCACATGCGCCCCCACATCTGCATGTATGTTTCTCGGATACTACGGTCTTCTCAACAAAAAAGCGACAACATCGCGCTATGACGGTAGCACCAAATACTACGCATACGCAATAGGCAACACATTCACCAACCAAGCTGGCACCTACACCTTCAACCTCGGCAAATACAAATACTGCGCCACCATTTATGGCGCCTACGGCTACATGTGGAACTCGGGTTCGCCTCAATCACACATTGAAGAATTTATGAAACTCAATGGATGTACAAGCACATCTAAAACATACACTGCATCAACAGCTTGGAGCCGTTTCCAAACCGAATCAGAAGCAGGAAGACCCTACATTCTATGCGGCTATTGGGGTTCAAGCGGACACGTTGTTCTCGGCTTTGCCACCAACTGCAAATACCGCAGTTCTACCGGATTTAGCCAACAAACCGGTTCTTTTGTGTGCCACGACCCCTACGGCGATTACAACGACAGCTCTTGGGCCGACGGAGACGGCTACCATTCAACATACGACTGGGTTGGCTACAACAACGGACAAGGCAACATTGGTTCACACGCATGGAGTGTTAAGGTAACACCTCCATCAAGTTCAACAACCAAAGACCCTTGCATCACAGCAAGCACCTACAATGTAAACCTATCATGCGCTGTTGGCGAAACTGCGACTGCCGAAGTCACTGTTGACGGCTATCTCCTAAACAAATGGACCACAGTCACAGTCACCGACAACACAGGTTTCTTCAAAGTATCACCCGAAGGCTTGAATGTAAGCGGCACAACCCACAATTTTGACCCCGCAAACCCCAAACTCACCATCACCTTCTCCCCCGACAAAGCAGGTTCTTGGGGTGGCGATGTTGATGGCGACACATATACCGACTATTATGTAACACTTCACTCTGTTGACACCGAAGGCAAGGATGTTTATCAATGGATTGCCCTCAACGGCACCGCCCTTGAACCCAAAATCACAGCGAGCAACTATGTCGTAAAACTATCGTGCGCCGTCGGCGAAACTGCGACTGCCGAAGTTGCCGTTGACGGCTATCTCCTCAACAGTTGGACCACAGTAAAAGTAACCGACAATGGCACCGGATATTTCAAAGTATCGCCCGAAGGTTTGAATGTAAGCGGCACAACCCACAATTTTGACCCTGCAAATCCCAAACTCACCATCTCGTTCACACCCAAAGACTCGGGATTCTTTGGCGGAGACATTAACGGCGACGGTTATCGCGATTATTACATCACGCTCCACAGCATCGGCACAAACGGACAAGATGTCTACCAATGGATAGGCATCGAAGGTGAGGCTTACGAAAATTCCGACCCCTACATAAGGGTTAGCAACTACTTCCCGACATTTGATTGCATCGTTGGTGACACGGTTTCTACCGAAATCACGGTTGACGGATACATGATTAATAATTGGACAACCGTAAAAGTTTCTGACCCATGCAAAGGTCTGTTCAGCGTATCTCCCACAGGTCTCAACGTAAGTGGCGACACACACGATTTCGACCCCAAAAATCCCGTATTGACAGTCAAATTCACGCCCACCGAAGCCGGCTCATGGGGAGGAGACATCGATGGCGACGGTTACGAAGATTATTACATCACGCTACACAGCCTTGATGTAAACGGCAAAGATGTCTATCAATGGATAATACTTAAAGGCACAGCCAAAAAGCCATACATATCAGTCAGCAACAACCGACCGGTATTCAACTGCGAGGTAGGCGACACCGCAACCGCTGAAATCACGCTCAACGCCCTTGCCATCAACAGTTGGACAACAGTATCTCTCACTGATAACTGCAAAGACATATTCAGTGTAACCCCTACCGGCTTTGACGTAAGCGAAAGCACAAACAATTTCCATCCCGAGAATCCAGTATTGACCATCAAATTCACACCCACCGAAGCAGGTTCATGGGGCGGAGATGTCAATGGCGACGGCTATGAAGACTATTTCATAACACTGCATAGCCTTGACATCGTAGGCAAAGATGTCTATCAATGGATTATACTGAACGGCACGGCTACATCAAGCCCGACTCAAATAACCGGCACCAACTGCGATGAGATATTTTCATTGCTTATGAAAGATTCAGAGTTAACCGTTTCAGGCATTCAGCCCAAAAGGATAGAAATCATGGCAACAAATGGCGCAATCGTTGCCGAATGCGACAACAGCGCGACCTTAAACATCGGCAATTTATCCCCTGGCATATACATAGTCAAAATACATACCGACAAAGGGAAAGTAATTTCTCACAAAATCCTAAACAAGTAAATTTCGCATGCGTTTTCACTGCGACAACAGCCGTCCAAAGAGCGTTAACAAACCCAAAGCCGTGAAATCAACCAAAAAATCGCACGAAATTACCTGATGTACTCAAAATGACATGACGAGCCTCAACAAGAGGAATAACCGTACAGACCACGATAATGCACATTTTTATGCAGAGAGAATGCAAAAACGCAGACTCTCTGCATATTTAACTTTGTTAAATTTAGTTATTTTAGCATTCCGTTTTGCTTTTATTTATAATTTTGCAAAAATTACGAACTTGGCAAAGTTTGTATTACCCATATCATGGAAACAACTAATTAAATCTAATATATTATGCAACTAAATTTACTCTCATTCGCGAAGAAATCTGCTTTAGCAGCACTTCTTCTCACATCAGCCACTGGTTATGCCCAGCTCGACAACTATGAGATTGGCGACATGGGTTACCTCCGCACCCCTATGGAATCGGCAAATGGTATTATCCTTACCAACAACCACTATTCCGAAATCTACACCCTCAAAAACAACAAACTTACTTCTATCCTCAAAGCCCAAAACTGCGGTCTTTACACAAACCTCAGTAAAGACGGCAAATTCCTCGGTTTCAAGAGCTTCAACCAATACGAAGAACAAGCTCCTGCTATCCTTGATGTAACAACAGGCGCTGTTACTGTTCTCGAAAACTATGCTTGGGAATGTGGTCAACCCTCATTTGCCAACGATGGTACTATCGCCTACACAATGGGCAATACCCTCATCATTCGCAAAGGCAACGAGCGCAAAGCATTTGACCTTGGTTTCTACACCAACATCGCAAACATTTCTCCCGACGCTACAAAAGTTGCTTATAGCAACATCGATGGTCGCACATTCATCATCAACCTCGAAACAGGTGCAAAAACTTTGTCACCCGTAGTTGACGGTTACCGTGCACACTGGTCACCCGACGGCTCTAAAATTGCTGTTCAAATCGCAACAGGCCGCATCGCTGTTCAAGAAATGGCTACAAACAATGTTTATGACCTCGGTATCGGTGATGCTCCCACATGGGCTAACAACTCTGAAGAATTGATTTATACAGGCATCGTTCGCGAAAACGAATTCTCTATTCGCGCTACTGAAATCAAGAAAGTGAAATTTGACGGCACTAACGCCATCACTCTCGTCTCTGTTTCTGAAAACATGCCTACCGACGCTATCATCACTCGCGACAACCAACTCGTTGTTCCTTACAAAACAGGTGACATGCGCGGTCTCGCAGTGAAAGACCTCACTACAAACATCGCTCCCTCGGCCGTTAAAGCACAACAAGTGTTCTCACTTGGCGAAGAAGATGTTTTCGGTCAACGCATCAGCGACCCCAACGAAAACCCCTTGGCAAAAGTTAGCCCCATTCCCGCCGAAGGTACAATTGGTGCACTTGATATTCCCTATTTGAGCCAAATCTATGACTCACCCGCAGTTAACGGCTGTACTAAACACGGTTATGTAACTTGTGCTCCCACATCAGCATGTATGCACCTCGGTTACTTCAAACTTCTCCCCACAAAAGCAACTACAAACCGCTACAACGGTGCAACAAAATACTACGCACACGCTATTAGTGCAGTATTTACCAACCAAGCCGGTTCAAAAACATTTAACGAAACCGCTTATGGTAACGGTTGTTCAGGCGTTCCTGGTGGTTATGGCTACATGTGGACAGGCAGCAACTCTCCTGGTGGCGGTCGCATGGGTACATTCTACACTCTTAACGGTGCAACAAGTGCTGCTTATTGCTGGTCTGCTTCAACTTCTTGGACCCAATTCTGCTCTGCAGCTGCATCAGGCAACCCCTACCCCCTCTGTATCGCTCTTGACTCAGGTGGTCACTTGATTCTCGGTTTCCGCACTAACTGTACTTACACAACTGCTGGCGGTTTCGTAACAAGAACAGGTTCATTCGTTTGCCACGACCCCTATGGCGACGACAACGACTCTACTTGGGCTGACAACGACGGTCAACACTCTTCATACGACTGGATAGGCTACAACAGTGGTCGCGCTAACATCGGTACTTGGTATTGGAGTATCAATGTAAAAGTTCCCGCTGGCTCTGTAACTCCCGTTGAAGTAGGTATCAAATGTAACCCCACAAGCGTAACTCTCGAAGGCGAAGTTGGTTCAACTGCAAACATCTATAAAGATGTAAAAGTAACAGGTACAGGTCTCCCCGCTAACATCGCTGTAAACAGTGCTACATCTGCTATCACAGTTGAAAAACTTTCTGGTTGGAACGACCTCACTGGTGGTACACTCCGTCTCAAACTCAACACTAACTTCTCAAAAGGTGCTGGCACTTACGAAAGTTACATCGCTATCCAAGCAACAACAAGTTACCGTGTTGAATTCCCCACAAAGGTTATCCTTACTGACCCCGCAGGTTCAACAACTCCCAATCCCGAGCCAGAACCCGAACCTCAACCCAACCCCGGTACTACTCCCGTTAACCCAGGCACAGAAAACATCAACTCACTCACTGAGGTTTGGAACTATTCTGAAACATCAGGTCAATCAGCAAGTTGGGTAGTAAACGGTTCACAAGTTAACCAAGACATGGCTCTCAAAGATGGCAAACTCTACACTGTATACCGCAATGCTGCAACTGGTGAAACTTCAATCCGCGTAATCAACGCTTACACAGGTGCTCAAACAGCCACTCTCAACACTTCTGCTTGCACTTCAGGTGTTTACACCCTCAGTGCAATCGAAAACCTTGGTGGCAAAATCATCGCTTGTAACCTCCAAACAAACATCGCTAATCCCCTCATCGTTTACATTTGGGATAACGACTCATCAGAACCCCGCGAATTGCTCAACACAACAAACCGTCCTGCTGCTGCAACACGCATCGGTGACGCTATGTCAGTGAGCGGTGACTTGAACAATGGTAAAATCTGGTTCACATTTGGCAGCAAGGCTTACTACTATACAGTAACTAACGGTGTTGCTTCTACAACTGCAACCGAAATCAACCTCACAAAAGACGGCGCTGAATACTCTGCATCAACAAGCCCCGCTGCTAACATCGTGGTTGAAGAAGACGGTTCATTCTGGATTGACAGCAAAGACTACGCTCCCAATCACTTCAGCGCATCAGGTGCTTACATCGAAACAAGCGCATTGCCCAACACTGCCGCTTCTGACTTCAAATATATCAAACTCGGCAACAAAAAATATGCTGCTATCGCAACATACCTCAATTTGGGTACTGCTTCAACCAACTCACTCGCTAACGGTGCATTCATCCTCGCTGACGCAACAAGCGGTCTCGCTGCTGCAACAGAAATCGGCAAATACCCCTCAGCAGGTCTTGGCAAAGCAACTCGCAACACTTCATTCCGCTCATCAATCTGCACAGAAGTTACCGCTACTAATGTAAATGTATGGGTACTCTTCCCCAACCAAGGTGTGGCATACTATACATTCAAACACAGCGACGGCTCATCAGCAGTTGAAACTCTTGCAGCAGCAAGTAAGCCTGTTGTAACAGTAGCAAACAAAGTGGTTAGCGTATCAGGCGTTGAAGCAGCAGCTATCAACATCTACTCAATGGTAGGTACATTGGTTGCAAGCGCCCAAAACACTAACGAAATCGACGCAGCCGCTCTCAACGGAGTGAACATCGTGGTTGTTGCAGACGCCAAAGGCAACATTTCAGCCCACAAAGTTCTCATCAAGTAATCATTTTCACACTTGATATCAAGCAGCCTTGCACCACGCAAGGCTGCTTTTTTATTACCCAAATGACAGTTTCTGCAAATATTTCACCAAAATATTTGCAAATTGACAACAAATAATTAACTTTGCGAACAAATTGAAACAAAAGACTTGTTTTAGGGCTTGGACACCCTTTAACAATGCCTAATACAAACCCGTCCAACATAACATAATTTAGTATGAAAAAACTTTTACTCTCTGCACTTGTATTGGTTCCTGCCTTGGCATTTGCTGCTAAATTTACCTCTCCCGGTAATGGCACAACCTACACGCTCAAATCATTGAGCGAAATTGATTCGTGCGCTGTTACACTCGAAAGCCCCGGCGTTTATGTAATGACCGAAGACGTTACAATCGCTGCAACAGACGCATTTAAAATGGATAACGGCGCTACTCTCAAAATGGGTGGCACAACTACTTTCCGCATCGAAGGTGACAGCGACTTTACTTGCGCCGACTCTACAACAGTGACTCGCAATGCCGAAGGCGACCTCCCCAAAGGTATCTACTTGGCTAACGAAGCAGTTGACACTGTTTATTTCAAAAACATGCACTTTGAATATGCAGGTGTTCGCACATGGATGACAAACAGCCATGTTGAGTTTGACAACTGTTCATTCAAGTACAACAACGGTAAAAACTCATCGTCAGGTGCTCTTTCACTCGCTAAAGACGGTACTACCTTCGTAGTGAAAAACTGTAAGTTCATCGCAAACGAAGTTCCCGCTATCGGTGGTGCTTCAAACATGGCTAACGGTATCATCATCGAAGACAGTTACTTTGAAGACAACAACACTAAAAACGCCAACAAACCCCAACTTAACCTCACTGTTGGTGGTGACAACGAAATCATCATCCGCAACAACGTGTTGAAAGGCGCACAACGCACAAAAGTTGGTGCTATTGCCGTTTCTAACTTGATGGGCTTGCCTGGCGAGCACAAAGTGCTTATCGAAGGCAACTACATGGACAACCACCGTTATGGTATCACTACTAACGGTCGCATGAGTGTTCGCATCATCAACAACCAAGTTATTGACAACAGATATGACCCCAGCCCCAATAGCGGCGGTAGCTGTATCAGCATCTATGACAGCAACTACAACCAAGATGCTTACATCGAAGGCAACCGTCTCGAAGGTGGTCTTTGGGGTATCACAGTTATCGGTGGTAAATATGTAAACGCCGGTAAAAAGACTAATCCCAACTCACCCGACTACAACCCCGGTAACAACGTGTTTGTTAACAACGGTAACAGCGGCAAACTCTTTGACCTCTACAACAACGGCAAGAACAACGTATATGCACAAGGTAACACTTGGAACGTAAGCGTTCAAACTCCCGACAGCATCGAAAAAGTTATCACTCACATCGTTGACAACGCATCACTCGGTGCAGTAATCTTTGAAGAACCCAACGCTAACGCAAAAGCGTTCAAATCACCCGGTAACGGCACAACTTACACTCTCAAATCATTGAGCGAAATCGACACTTGCGGTATCTTTGCAGAAAGCCCTGGTGTATATGCAATGACTCACGACATCGAAATCTCTGAAAACGACGCATTCGAAATGGAAAGCGGTGTAACTCTCAAAATGAGCCACGGTGTTGAATTCTATGCCGACGGTGTTGTTCAAATGAACTGTACTGAACAATCAGTTGTAACTCGCGATGGTATGAACGATGTTCCCTATGGTTTCTATGTATCAACAGAAAACCCCGTTGACACAATGGTTATCAACAACGTGATATTTGACTACGCAGGTTTCCGCACATTCTACACTGGTAAAGCAAAAATCACTAACTGCGAATTCAACAATAACAACGGTAAAAACTCTTCACAAGGCGCCCTCACACTCGGTCCTTCTGACGGTGACTACATCGTTAACAACTGTAAGTTTGTAGGCAACTCAGTTCCCGCTATCGGTGTTGCTGCTAACTACCTCCTCGGTTTGGACATCGAAAACTGCTACTTTGAAGACAACAACACTGCTAACACAAACAAACCCTTCGTTAACATCACAATCGGTGGCGAACACGATGTAATCATCCGCGACTGTGAATTTGTTGGTGCAAAACGCACAATGGTTGGTGGTATCGCAGTATCTAACATGTTGAGCGCAGCAGGTCAAAACAACGTAATCATTGAAGGCAACAAACTCACTGGTCTCCGTTATGGTGTGACATTGACAAGCGGTCCGATGAACGCAATCATCAAAGACAATGAACTCGTTGACAACAAATATGACACCAACCCCATGAGCGGCGGTAGCGGTATCAGCCTCTATGACCCCTATGGTTACCAAAATGTAGTTGTTGAAGGCAACACAATCACAGACAACTTCTGGGGTATCACAGTTATCGGTGGCGGTAATGTAAACATCGGTAAAACAGGCAACCCCGACGCCGAAGATTACAACCCTGGTAACAACGTATTCAACAACAACGGTAACGGCGGTCAACTCTATGACCTCTACAACAACGGTAAGAAAACTATCTATGCACAAGGTAACACTTGGGGCGTTGACGAGCAAACTGCCGAAAAGATTGAATCAGTTATCTTCCACCAAGCAGACAACGCTTCATTGGGTCTCGTAATCTACATGCCCGAAGAAAGCGCTGTTGAAGAAATCGAAGTTGACGACAACACTCCCGCTGTTTACTACAACATCCAAGGTGTTAAAGTTAACAACCCCACAAACGGCTTGTACATCAAAGTTCAAGGCAACAAAGCAACAAAAGTTGTTCTCTAATGCACTGAATTCAGATATCAAAAAATCAAAAAATGGCTTAGGCAATTTCGCCTAAGTCATTTTTTGTCAAAAATTTGACGCTAAAAAGTTTTGCTATGTGAAAAAGTATATGTAACTTTGCCCCGCAAAACGTAAAAAAGCAAATAACTAAAAACTACTATAACAAAATGATCATCGTACAAGTAAAAGAAGGCGAAAACATTGAAAAAGCTTTAAAGAAATTCAAACGCAAATTTGAAAAAACTGGCATCGTTAAGGAACTCCGTAGCCGTCAGGCATTTGAGAAACCCTCTGTAGCAAACCGCAAAAAAATGATGAAAGCGGTTTATGTACAAAAACTTCGCTCAGTAGAAGAATAATCTAATTTTTTCTCCATTTTATTTGGAAAATTAAAAAGAAACGCATAAATTCGTGGCATAACAAGATAACCCCGGTTATCGAAACACGAAGAATATGCTACTCAATTCTTTTTTGACATATATACGGTGTGAGCTGAATCTTTCAGCACACACCGTTTTGTCATATCAAAACGACATTGAGCAGTGGCGCTATTTTGCCACAAACGGCAAAATCGACGAGTTCCACCCCATTGATGCCACACAGGCCGACATTCGCCTGTGGATATCACACTTGGCTTCAAACGGCATATCAGCACGCAGCATCAAACGCAAAGTGCAATCACTGCGTGCATTCTTCCGCTACCTCATGAAACAACACGGCCTGCTATCAAACCCCGCAGCCGACATTCCACTCGCCCGCGGCGAAAAAGCATTACCCACATTTATTCGCACCAACGAAATTGCCGACATTCTCGACGAAGAATGGGACAAGACCGATTTCATCGCCACACGCGACCGACTCATAGTGCTCATGTTCTACTCTACCGGCATGCGATGCAGCGAACTAATGGAACTGCTCGACTGCGACATTAATACATCGAAAGGCGAACTAAAAGTGCTCGGTAAGCGTAATAAAGAAAGAATCATTCCATTTGGCAACGAATTGAGCGAAATAATAACACTCTACCGACAGTTGCGCGACAAGAATGTGGCCCAGCCCGCATCCCAACTGTTTGTCCGCCCCAACGGCGAACCGCTTTATCGCAGCCTCATCTACACTATCGTTCGCAACACACTTGCCGGACGCGTCAACGCGAGCAAACAGAGCCCTCACGTGTTGCGCCACTCATTTGCAACCGACATGCTCAACAACGGAGCCGACATCAACGCCGTGCAGCAACTGCTCGGACATCAGTCGCTCGCATCAACACAGATATATACACATATAACATACCGTGAATTGAAACATAATTATGAACTCGCACATCCACGTGCACTAAAAAAAGGAGGACATTATGGAAACTCGAATTAAAGCCATCCACTTTGACATCGCCGAAAAACTCACAGCGTTCATCAACAAGAAAACCGAACGCCTCGGTCGTCACAACGAGAACATCACCGACATCGATGTAACTCTCAAAGTCGTTAAGCCCGAGACAGCAATGAACAAAGAAGCCCTCATCAAAGTGCAGGTACCGCAGCACGACGACATCGTTGCTACCAAAGTCGCCGACACTTTTGAAGAAGCAATCGACCTTTGCATCGAAGCAATCGAACGACAACTCGAAAAAATCAAAGGCAAGAAATAAACGCCTATCTGCATAAGCAGACTCTCCAAATAGACACGGGTCCCAATCGGGACCCGTGTTTTATGTGATAGTGACTCTAATGTCAATAGTTTCAACCGAAACCCTTTGAGACCTCTATTCCCCTATCTCAAATGTGTTACTGCAAGAGATAGCACGCTGATGCGGGCTGTAGGAGCAACGCGGTGAATGGCCTCGCAACACGCAAGCAAAGTCGCGCCTGTCGTAATCACATCATCAACCACCAACACATGTTTGCCTTCAAGTTCATCGCCGCAGTCCACATCATAAACGCCTTGGGCATTCACCCATCGGCTATAACTGTTTTTCTTGGTCTGCGTCGAGTGGCTGCGACGCGCCACAAGATTATCGCCCACAGCAATTCCCGTAACAGCCGATAGTCCAATGGCAATCTCTTGGCTTTGGTTATATCCGCGGCTAATAAGTTTGCTGCGGTGCAACGGCACAGGCAAAATCACATCAATGCCGTCAAAAAAACGGTCGGGCATCAGTTCGCGCGCATAAGCCTCGGCCAACCGTCGTGCCACGACAGGGCGAGAGCCATATTTGGCCACATGAATCAGGCGGGCATATTCGCTCTCACGATAATAGTAAAACATGCCGGCCGCACGGTCAATGGGCGTTGACCCGGCCAAGCGCTGGTGAATAACATTAAAATCATCGGTATGAACACGCGTGCGCGGCAACGACACATCACAGTGCAGACACATCACCTGCTCGCCCTTGACAAGCGAACGGCCACACACCTCACACACCTCGGGAAAAATGATGCGCAGCAAGTCGCGCCCCCATTCGGTCAATCCTCGCCAACCCATATCTTGCCACCGCTAATTACAGCAATCGCCACCGACGGCTCAAATCCGCGCGACACGGCAAAGCGAAACAGCTTTGTCTTGCCCTCATAACTCTGCGGCTCGGCAACCGTCTTGGCCTTGGCGCGCAACAACGCCACGAGTATAGCCTCATAATCGGCCTCCTCAATGAGCGACAGAGCATCTTCAATGTCATTGGCACTGATTGACCGTTGCATCAGCCCGGCTTTGATTTTCAGGCGGCCCCAACGGCTGAAACGAAACTTGTCGCGACAATAGGCTTGGGCAAAACGATGATCATCGACAAACCGACGGACTTTGAGCGACTGCATAATCTTGTCTTGCGTCGACGAGTCAATGCCCCATGCGCGCATCTTCCGCATCAAGTCCCATTGGCACTGCTCGCTACGCGCACACAATGTTTCGAGTCTGATTAACGCCTGCTCGGCTGTCACCGTCTTCTTTGCCATAAGTCTAACGAGTTGCTACTACAAATCGGCCGCGTGCCGATATATCCTTAACCACCTCAACGCCGACAAAGCCATAGTCGCGCAACATATCGACCATCGCTTGGGCATACAAGGGATTTATCTCAAAATACAATTTTCCACCTTCCTTCAACGCCACTTGCGCATATCGGGCTATCGCCACATAGAAGCGCAAGGGATCATCATCGGGCACAAACAGCGCCGTCCACGGCTCATAGTCGAGCACATTGGGCTTCATGTCGCCTTTCTCCTGCTCAATGATATAGGGCGGATTGCTCACAATGATATCATAACGAGTGCCGTCATCAACGAGCGCCAGCGCATCGCTACAGTCAAAATTGACCATTACCTTCAACCGCTCAGCATTTCGGCGAGCCACAGCCAACGCATCTTGTGAAATGTCTATCGCATCAACCTGCGCAAATCGCAACGCACGGGCCAACGAAATAGCAATGCAGCCCGACCCAGTGCCCACATCAAGCACACGCAAGTCGGACTTTTCGTTTTCATCAGCAATGCGGTCAACAAGTTCTTGCGTCTCGGGACGCGGAATGAGCGTTGCTTCATTTACCTCAAACCGGTTGCCACAAAAATGGGCATAACCCAATATGTGCTGAATCGGTTCATTTTTGGCCAAACGAGCAAGCATATCTCGCACTCGCGACACAATAAAATCGCTCATCACCTCATCGCGGCGAACAACCAAATCGACAGCCGAATAACCCTTAACCTCCTCAAAGATGTCACGAACCATCCACTGCGACTCGCGCTCGCCATACATCGGCACAAGCACACTCTTTATCTCTGATATCAATTCATGCAAAGTCATATAGCAAAGATACAACAAAATATTCACTCGCAAACAATCCCCACCGTCAACTCACAATACAATCAGCAAATATTGCAGACATCCACCCTTTATCTATTTGCTCAGCTCGCGATTTTTCGTTAACTTGCAAGCGAAAATGTTGCGTTGCAAGAAAAAGTTATTGGTTGCCATATCTTTCTTTACCCTGTAAAGGAGTTTCAAAACGGAAAAGTCGATCAAAATGAAAAAAACAAAAATAACATTACTTGTCTTCTTAGGCATTTATTTAAGTTTTATCGGTTGTTCATCTACACAAAACAAACAACAAGAAATAACACAATCACAGCAACTGACCAAACATGAAATAAACGATGAAGTCACATTAGTGCTCTGCTACTCAAATTCAAAAAGCATTATTATTCACGCCGACAAGACCGGGACAGTAAATATCAGCGCCGGTGACTTAAAAGATGTATTGCAAAAGAAATGGGATAACAACACTTTCTTTTTCAATGACTTTTATCTTGAAGAAGAATTCAAATTAGATTCGTGCGAGATAGAAGAATTAAACCGACTTTTATCCGACAAAAACTCTATCAAACAAATCAACCCAAACGAAATAAAAGGAGGCCTTGAATATTATATTTATTTAAATGGGATTCTTTGTTATAAACAACCTGATTTACCTCAGGTTGTAACGCGCGAAATTCCAGAGTTGGGAATAACTAAAACCCCAAGAGGCATCATTAACTTATTGACAAAACGATTTGACAACTATTTTAAATTTGACACAGAATGAATAGGTTTAAAAGTTTTTTAGTGTGCGTTTTCATTCAAACAATAATGTTTGCCCAAACATATAGCGTTTACCCTCCGACCCACACCGATTGGACTCCAATAGGACACAAAATTGCGGTATTACATAGATTTTCAGATGATATCATTTACATAAACCAAGTAAAGGCCGATGGCCTTGTCATATCAAAAGCGCGCAAAATTAAAGGCCCGCTCCAATGCGATTACACAAAAAACCATTTTGTCATCGTTTGGCCTAATGACCGATTGTCTTGTTTGGATTGTGCACAAAACGCACAAACGGCAGATTTGCTGAAAAACCAACAAGGACTTAAGACAATTAAAGAAAACATCACGCCCGACAGTGCATTTGTTGCAATATATATCGACGATGTATTGCGGTATTACGCCACACCAGTTAAGAGAGACGCCAAACTAAACAATTTTTTCAACGCATATAATATTTGGCCATAAATATGCCATACTGCATGTAGAGATACAGCAACTCTATCGCTGCAAATGCCTATTTATATCCACAATACCCATGATGCGCATTATACACTATATATCTCACATTACAACCAACCACCACAAAAACCCGACAAATTTCTATCAAAATTGTTGTTTTTATTACAAATATTACATACCTTTGCAACAAAATAAAACAATTCATCAATCAAAACCGATAATTAGATATGATTTTGACTCGTCATTACCACCATCATCTCACCAAGTTCTAATAAGGGAGCATGGCGATGGTTAGTGTCGTAACACAAAATCAACATCAACTCATATACCGGCTTCCTTTTTCAGGTTGCCGGTTTTTATTTATGACAAAACAAAAAAAATGATATAATATGGAAACAAAACTCCGAATTGCCGTTCAGTCAAAAGGCCGTCTTTATGACGAAACAATGGAACTGCTTACCGAAGCAGGCGTGAAACTCACAGCCGTGAAACGCACTTTGCTCGTGCCATCACGCAATTTCCCCGTCGAATTGCTCTACCTTCGCGACGATGATATTCCCGATTCAGTCGCTTCGGGCATTGCCGATATCGGTATCGTGGGGCTTAACGAGGTACTCGAAAAAGAAAAAGCCGTTGAAACTATCAAGGAACTCGGTTTCAGCCGCTGCCGTCTCGCCCTCGCCATTCCCCAGCGCATCGAATATCCCGGACTCGAATGGTTTAACGGGAAAAAAATCGCGACTTCTTACCCCGTGATTTTGCAGCGTTTCCTCGATGCCAACAACATCAAGGCCGACATCCATGTCATCACAGGCTCGGTTGAGATTGCCCCTGGCATCGGATTGGCCGACGCCATCTTCGACATCGTTTCTTCGGGTTCGACACTTGTGAGCAACAATCTCGTTGAGGTTGAAAATGTGCTTGAATCACAAGCCGTGCTCATCGGTTCGCGCGACAACAACCTTTCGCCCGAAAAACAAGCTATTCTCGACGAATTGCTTTTCCGTTTCAACGCCGTGAAAGCCGCCGACGGCAAAAAATACATTCTCATGAATGTGCCTCGCGCCAAACTTGACGATGTGCTCGCTGTACTCCCCGGCATAAAGAGCCCCACAGTGTTGCCATTGGCCAACGACGAATGGTGCTCGGTTCACACAGTGATTGAAGAAAAAAGATTTTGGGAAATCATCGGCGGTCTCCGCTCTGCCGGAGCCGAAGGCATTCTCGCTCTCGACATCGAAAAAATGATTCTTTAAGCAATGGAAATTCTGCGTTATCCCGACCGCAAAGAGTGGCCCTCGCTGTGCCAACGCGCCCTCGCCTCACAAGCAGCCGAGGTGAAATCGATTGTAGCAGACATCATCAGCAATGTGAGAAGACGCGGTGACAAAGCCATCAGGGAATATGAGCAGCGTTTCACAGGCGCTATCTGCAATTCTCTGAAAGTGTCAGACCGTGAGATTGCCGAGGCCGAACAATTGGTGAGCGATGACCTCAAACAGGCCATCATTGCCGCCAACGACAACATCGCGCGCTTTCACGCCGCACAAAAAATGCAGCCAATCACCGTTGAGACCGCTCTGGGCATCACATGTTCGCAAAAAGCCGTGCCCATCACCAAAGTGGGCCTATACATTCCCGGCGGCAACTCGCCCTTGTTTTCAACCGTGCTCATGCTTGCCACTCCCGCACGCATTGCCGGCTGTCGCGAGATAATACTATGCACCCCTGCCGACCGTAACGGCAAGGTGCACCCCGCCATATTATTTGCAGCCAAGGTGGCCGGTGTCAGCAACATCTATAAGACCGGTGGCGCACAAGCCATCGCCGCCATGGCCTACGGCACTGAGACTATCCCTGCCGTATATAAGATTTTTGGCCCGGGCAACCGCTTTGTCATGGAGGCCAAACAGCAAGTGAGCCAAGATGCCGTTGCCATCGACATGCCCGCCGGACCGTCAGAGGTAATGGTTATTGCCGACGATAACGCCAATGCCGATTTTGTCGCTGCCGACTTTCTCTCGCAAGCCGAACACGGCCCCGACAGCCAATCGATATTGCTCACCACAAGCACTCACCTCGTTGATGAGTTGCCTCAATGCCTCGACAAGATGCTCAACATGCTCCCCCGCCGCGAGATGATGGAAAAATCGCTCAGCCACAGCCGAATCATTTTGCTCCGCGACATGAACGAGGTTATGGACTTTTCAAACACCTATGCACCCGAACACCTCATCATCAACCACGCCGATGCCGATGCTCTTTGCGAGCAAGTCGAAAATGCGGGTTCGGTATTTGTGGGCCAACTCTCGCCCGAGAGTGCCGGCGACTATGCATCGGGCACCAACCACACCCTACCCACATCGGGATATGCAACAGCATATAGCGGTGTCAACCTCGACAGTTTCTGCAAGAAAATCACTTTTCAGAAACTCACCCCACAGGGCATCAACTCAATAGGCCGCACTGTCGAAATAATGGCCGAAAACGAGGACCTCAACGCCCACAAACTTGCAATGACACTGCGCATTGAAGCAGTCAACAAAGACTAAAACTTTTTTGCTATGACTCTCAAAGAATTAGTTAGACCCAATATATGGAATTTGAAGCCCTACACCTGTGCCCGCGACGAGTTTAGCGGCGAAGCACAAGCATGGCTCGATGCCAACGAAAACAGCATCATCACCGATTACAACCGCTATCCCGACCCTTTGCAACGCGAGGTAAAAACCCTCATTGGCCAATATCGCGGCATCGACCCACAAAACATCTTCTTAGGCGTGGGCAGCGACGAGTGCATCGACATTGCCTATCGCGTGTTTTGCCAACCCGGCGTTGACAATGTAGTTGCCATTGAGCCTACCTACGGCATGTATCAGGTGTGTGCCGACATCAACCAAGTGGAATATCGCCGCGCATTGCTCAACGACGATTTCTCGCTCAATATCGACAACATTTTTGCCGCTTGCGACAGCAACACCAAAATTTTGTGGATATGCTCGCCCAACAACCCCACGGCCAACGCATTCCCCATTGAGCAAATCAAAGAGATTGCATCGCGATTTGAGGGCATCACAATCGTTGACGAGGCCTATATCGACTTTTCGGCAAAAGGGTCGATGGCACATGCTTTGGCCGACTTCCCCCGCCTCATCGTTATGCAAACACTCTCAAAGGCGTGGGCACATGCAGCCATTCGCCTCGGCATCGCATTTGCATCAACCGACATTATCAACATCTACAACAAGGTGAAATATCCCTACAATGTGAGCCAACTCACACAGCAACAAGCCATCAAAGCATTGAACAATGCCGCCGAAGTCGAAGCCGTGGTGGGACAACTCATTGACGCGCGCAACAACCTTGCCGCGCAACTCAACTCGCTCAACTGCGTGACAACCATCTATCCCTCCGACGCCAATTTCTTGCTCGTGAAGGTGACCGATGCCAACGACATCTACAAATATCTCTGCAACAACGGAGTGGTGGTGCGCAACCGATGCCGTGTGGCTCTTTGCAACCAATGCTTGCGCATAACCGTGGGAAATGACACCGAAAACGCTTTACTCATCGAATATCTCAAAAAATATGGAGCAAAACGATAAACCACGCGTACTATTTATCGACCGCGACGGCACTCTCATCACTGAGCCGCCCGTCGATTATCAAGTCGATTCGCTCGAAAAACTCGAACTTGTGCCCGGCGCATTGCGTGCTATGCACTTTGTCGCATCGCGACTCCCCTTCAACTTGGTAATGGTTACCAACCAAGACGGACTCGGCACCGACTCGTTTCCCGAAGACACTTTTTGGCCCGCACACAACAAGATGTTGCGCACTTTTGAAAACGAAGGCGTGACTTTTGACGACATGATTATAGACCGCACATTTGAACACGAAGGCGCACCCACTCGCAAACCCGGTACAGCATTGCTCACCAAATACATGAGCGGAGACTATGACCTTGACAACTCATTTGTCATCGGCGACCGCCTCACAGATGTTCAGTTGGCCAAAAACCTCGGCTGCAAAGCCATTTTGCTGCGCAATGCCGACGAGGTAAAGCAAGAACTTGCCGATAAGGGCCTCACCGACACAGCCACACTCGTCACTCCGTCGTGGGACAAAGTTGCCGAATTTTTGCAAGGCGGCAGCCGCCGTGCAACCGAGTCGCGCATCACCAACGAGACATCAATCAGCGTAACCGTTGACCTCGACGGCACAGGCGCGTGCGACATATCTACCGGATTGGGCTTCTTTGACCACATGCTCGAACAGATTGGCCGCCACGCCGGCATCGACCTTACCGTCAAAACCGTCGGCGACTTGCATGTCGATGAGCACCACACCATCGAAGACACCGCAATCGTGCTGGGCAAAGCGTTGCTCAAAGCCCTTGGCGACAAACGCGGCATCGAGCGTTATGGCTATGTGTTGCCCATGGACGACTGCCTGTGCACAGTGGCAATCGACTTTGGCGGACGACCTTGGCTTGTGTGGGATGCCGACTTCAAGCGCGAGCGCATCGGCGACATGCCCACCGAAATGTTCTTGCACTTCTTCAAAAGTTTCAGCGACAGCGCACAGATGAATCTGTTTATTCGCGCCGAAGGCACTAACGAGCACCACAAAATCGAAGGCATATTCAAAGGCCTTGCCCGCGCAATAAAAATGGCTATTCGCCGTGATATATTTAAATACACACTTCCCTCAACCAAAGGAAGCCTGTAATAATTTAACTTACCAATCCTAATAACCCGACTTTATAAATGGATATATTATTTGATATTCTTTTTCTCGTTGGCGGCCTTGCCCTCATTTTGTTAGGTGCTAACGGGCTGACCGACGGTGCAGCCGCCGTTGCAAAAAAATGGGGCGTATCTGACCTCGTTATCGGTCTCACAATCGTTGCGTTTGGCACATCTGCACCCGAATTGGTCGTAAGCCTCACCTCGGCCATAAACGGCTGCGCAGCCCTCGCCGTGGGTAATGTGGTGGGTAGCAACATTTTTAATGTGCTCATGATTATCGGTGTCACCGCCATGGTAATGCCCATCAAAGTAGAGAAAAGCATTCTTGCAAACGAGATACCCCTCGTTTTTCTTGCTTCAATAGCCCTATTTGCTACGGCAAGCGACATCTTGCTTGGCGCCGGCACAGTGAACACCATTAGCCGCATCGACGGCATATTATTGTTGCTGTTCTTTGCCATCTTTATGCGCTACACATTCTCAATCGCCAAAAACGGTGCAACCGATGCCGACAAAGGCGAAGAAGTGAAAGCAATGCCCATGTGGAAATCAATCCTCTACATCGGCGGCGGATTTGCAGGGCTCATTTATGGCGGTCAATTCTTTGTTGACGGAGCGAGCAACCTTGCCCGCGCAATGGGAGCAAGCGAATCGCTCATCGGTCTTACCCTTGTTGCAGCTGGCACATCGTTGCCCGAACTTGCCACATCGGTAACTGCCGCCCTCAAAAAAAGCCCCGGCATGGCTATCGGCAATGTCATCGGCAGCAACATTTTCAACATATTCTTCATTCTCGGCACAAGTGCCACCGTCACACCGCTATCAATAGGCAACATCGGTTTGCTTGATTTGAGCACACTCGTCGGCTCGGCCATGTTGTTTTGGATTGTCGGCTGGTTTTTCAAAACACGCACCATTACCCGCATCGAAGGTGCTATAATGGTAGCCTGCTACATCGCCTACACCACAGTCCTCATCATGGCACAATAGGCAAAACATATTACATTGACACAACGACCGACTGTTTATATCTGAATTTCAGAAAACAGCCGGTCGTTTCTATTTGCATTTTTGCATTTAATCGCTATCTTTGCAAAAATGCCTTACCATGAAACAATGCATATTGATTATTTATATCTTATTTACTTGTTTTTTGTCATTTGCCGATGAAACAACAAGTTATTCTCCTCGTGATTATTCTACAATAGCAACCCAAACCGATACTGTGAAACATCGCATTTATGTGCGTGACCATTTGGGCAGTACGCGGGCGGTTATTGACGAGGCGGGAGAATTGTTGCAGACGGTCAATTATTATGCCTCGGGCGTGCCGTTTACGCTCACACAGGGCGAGACCGCTACCGACCGTTTGCACTCGGGCAAACAGTTTATCGACCATCAGGGCTTGGGCTATTATGACAACTCGGCCCGTATGCTTGACATTTTGGGCGGCCTATTTACCACCATTGACCCCATGGCCACCGACTATGGCCA
>JAFZHD010000018.1 GCA_017555085.1 Muribaculaceae bacterium
ATTGGATGAATATATTAAAAGAAAATATTAGGCATAAATACCCCATTGGAACGCGTTCCAATGGGGTATTTATCATACTTTTTGTCTACTAAGAGTTTTTTAGTGTATTTTCATCCTACTTTTTGTCCAGGTAACCTAAAAAAAGGTTGCGAACTGCAACCTTTTCTGCTTATGCTTTATTTGTCTTATCTCTTGTAAGTGGCAACGAGATAGTCTTTTACCTGTTGGAACAAGTCGGTGGCAAATACAAAATCGTTTAATGCCTCGTTATCGCTTGTGTAGATTTGGTCTTTATTTCCTACCCAATCTTTGTGTCCTTTGTTGATGAATACAATGTTTTCGCCAATGCCCAATACCGAGTTCATGTCGTGGGTGTTGATGATGGTTGTCATGTTGTATTCGTGCGTAATATCAGAGAGCAATTCATCAATAAGGATTGATGTTTTGGGGTCAAGACCTGAGTTGGGTTCGTCGCAGAACAAGTACTTGGGATTGAGTGCGATGGCGCGTGCAATGGCAACGCGTTTTTGCATACCGCCTGAAAGTTCTGACGGGTATTTTTTGTCTGCACCTTTGAGGTTTACGCGTTCAAGACAAAATTGTGCGCGCTCTTTCATTTCTGCTTGCGACATGTTGGTAAACATCACAAGGGGGAACATGACATTACCCAAAACGGTTTCGTAGTCAAAAAGAGCTGACCCTTGGAAAAGCATACCGATTTCTTTACGTAATTCCTTCATTTGAGGTGTTGTCATGCTTATAATGTCGCGGCCGTCAAAAAGGATTTGACCTTCTTCGGGGCGAACAAGTCCTACGATAGACTTCATCAGTACGGTTTTGCCCGAACCGCTTTGTCCGATGATGAGGTTGGTCTGCCCGTCATAAAACTTGGCATCGATGTTATGAAGAACGGTTTTATCGTCAAACGATTTCTTGACATTTTTAACTTCAATCATTGGAGCAAAAGATTAGTGAGTGCGACATCAAGGAGAAGAATAATGATGCTGCTTGTAACAACAGCATTTGTGCTGGCTTTACCTACTTGCAATGCACCGCCTTTTACATAATAGCCAAAGAATGCTGCAACAGTAGTGATAACAAATGAGAAGAAAAGCGATTTTATCAAGCCATACCACACATACCACTCGGTAAACATTGTTTGGATACCATAGATGTAACGAGATGTGGGGAAAAGGTCGGTGAATATCGATACAAGATAACCGCCGTAGAGTGATGATACCATACAGAAGATAACCAAGATGGGCATATAAATGAGGAATGCAACTACTTTTGGCAATACCAAGAAGTTACAGGAGTTGATGCCCATGATTTCAAGAGCGTCAATTTGCTCGGTAACTCGCATTGTCCCGATTTCTGACACAATGTTTGAACCTACTTTACCAGCCAAAATCAAAGCGAGAATTGATGAAGAAAATTCAAGCAAAACAGTTTCGCGCGTACACATACCCACAGCATAAGAGGGAATGAGCGGTGACATGATGTTGAGTTGCATCTGAATGGCGATAACCGCACCGATAAATACTGCAATAATGAGTACCAAAGGAATAGAATTAACGCCAAGTTTGGTGATTTCAAGCGATGTGCGTTTGAAAAATTCATTCCAACGGTCGGGAATTGTGAGCACCCTTTTTATGAATAGGCAATAACGGCCAAATGTTTCTAATGAAGATGTAAGTATCATAAATTGTAATTTGAAAGTGCAAAGTTACTCATTTTTTTGCCAATTTCATTATCTAAAAAACAACTATGGTGGTCGATAGTGCTAAATATTGGGCGTTTTTAGCGTTAAAATGCCTGCTATGACCAAAATTTTTAGTAAGTTTGTAACAATTTATAATTAGTATTGACATTTAAGATATGCTCATAATCGGTATAGCAGGTGGCACCGGGTCAGGAAAGACAACCGTTGTCAAAAAGATAGTAAGCAGTTTGCCTAAAAATCAAGTTACTGTAATCCCACAAGATTCATATTATTGGGATTCGAGTCATGTGCCTGTTGAAGAGCGTAGCAAAATCAATTTTGACGAGCCGGCAGCCATTGAGTGGCCATTGTTGGTCAAGCACCTTAATGAACTGAAACAAGGCAAAGCGGTGGAAGTACCCACCTACTCTTATTTGACATGTACTCGTCAACCCGAAACTGTGAGAGTAGAACCGTGTAAGGTAGTGATTGTTGAGGGTATTTTGGTGCTTAATGATGAGCAGTTGCGAGATATGATGGATGTAAAGGTGTTTGTCGATGCATCTGCCGATGACCGCTTGATAAGAGTTATTTCGCGCGATTGTGTTGAACGCGGTCGCACGCCGTTAATGGTTATCAATCGTTATCAAGATGTGTTGAAGCCTATGCATGACTTGTATATTGAGCCGTCAAAGAAGTTTGCCGACTTAATTGTGCCGCAAGGCGGTAACAACGAAGTGGCAATTAAGTTGCTTACCGATTATATTGCATCTCGTTTAAGATAAAATGAATTCAGATGGAAGAATTTGAAGCACAACAGGGAACGGTAGATGTTCCTCAATATACAGAAGATAAAATGGTGTTGCGCACCGAGAATTTGGTAAAAAAATATCGTCAGCGCACCGTTGTAAATCATGTGTCGATAAATGTGACACAAGGTGAGATTGTGGGTTTGCTTGGTCCTAACGGAGCGGGTAAAACGACTACATTCTACATGACTACCGGACTGATAACACCTAATGAAGGTCAGATTTATCTGAATGACTTGAACATCACAAATTATCCAGTGTATAAGCGTGCGCAGCAAGGCATTGGATATTTGGCACAAGAGGCATCGGTATTCCGTAAAATGACTGTTGAAGACAACTTGCGCTCGGTGCTTGAAATGACAAATACTACAAAAGAATATCAGCGCGATAAACTAGAAAGTCTTATCCAGGAGTTTAGCTTGCAAAAGGTGCGTAAGAATCTTGGCGACCGTTTGTCGGGTGGCGAACGCCGTCGTACAGAAATTGCTCGTTGCTTGGCAATCAATCCCAAATTCATAATGCTTGATGAGCCTTTTGCGGGCGTTGACCCTATTGCCGTTGAGGAGATTCAAACAGTTGTTTACAAACTCAAAGAAAAGAACATTGGTATTTTGATTACCGACCACAATGCTCCTGAAACACTGAGTATTACCGACCGAGCATATTTGCTGTTTGAAGGTAAGATTTTGTTTCAGGGCACATCAGAGGATTTGGCCGAAAATCCAGTTGTTAAAGAGAAGTATCTTGGTCGTGGGTTTGTGTTCCACCGCAAGAAATTTGATTAGAACGAACGATAAATTTGCGTAAAGCAACGATAGCGATGGCTGTGACAATGAAACTTGTTGCGGCCATTATTGTTGTGTTATCAGTCGCTCCTAAAGTGTTCGGGTCAAAGTCAATAACACCTCTTTTAGTGAGCCAAGTAAATGTGACTGTGATATTGTTGTTGAAAGCGTGAGCAATTATTGGAAGCCACAAAGAACCACTCCACCACAATAGATAACCGAAAAATGCGCCAAGCAACAAGCGGGGGAAGAAGCCATAAAATTGCATGTGTATTGCGCTGAAAATGAATGCTGTTATCCAAATCGCAAAGTGTATGTTGACTTTTTTGTTGGCTGTTGCAATGAGTTTGAGCAATGCGCCGCGGAACAAAATTTCTTCGGCAAATCCGGTCATAATTCCCACAATGAGAATAGACATTATCAAGTCGGCAACGCTTGTGCCTCCAAGCAGTATTTCAATGTTTTGCAGAGCCGCTTTCTCGGTTGTTTTCATCCATTGCTCTAATGATGCGAAGCTTTCGGGGAATGTGATAGACTCGTTCCATGTTATAATGTAGTTCATGGCGGGGACTGAAATCAACATAACCCCAATAGTCAGCAGAACGGGCCACACTCCTGCTTTTTTGTCAACTGATAAGAATGTTGCTGGCTGTTTTGTTGATATCACAGCCATCGCAATAGCGGGCAGTGTGAATGCGATGAGATCTTGCATCGTAGCCGTAATTCTCATTGTTGCTGTTGGGTTGTCAGAGATTTTACCCATAAGAATGGAAATAAAACCGGCGACAATTAACCCGATGAAAACAAAGAGAATCAATGACGTTAATCTTTGGCCAAATGCAATTCTGAATGTGTACTTATCGTAATTCATATATTTGCTAAAAATTTAAGTAGAAGTCTTTTGTTAAACTTATATAGTCGTTGTGATACGTATTGTCGTCGTTGCGAATATAGAGTGTGGAGTTTACGCATTCCTGTTCTATCGGCGATATTTCCCACATTGTTCTGACCGCGATGCTTTTTGATGGTTTGGAATAAACATCGGTTTGTCGCAAAATGTATAATTGGTTTGCTGACACTGCGTTGATGATTTCGTTGCTTTTGTCGGCAGGGGCAATAAAAGCCAATCGGCCCAAGTCGGACAGATGTTTTGCCGCATAGGCAATAAGGCTATCATAGTTGAGAGTTTCGCAATGTCTTGCGGTAGCTCTTGATTTGTCGGGCGCTGTGATGCCATTGGTAAAAAATGGCGGATTGCTGATGATTAGGTCAAATTTTTGCTCGCTGTTTTGTAGAGAATTGAAATCGGAATTTATTAATGACAATCTCTCTTTCCATGGCGAATTGTCAAAATTGTATTTGCACTCCTCAGCTGCGAGTTTGTCAATTTCAACTCCTATGATTTCCGCATCACATCGTTGGGCTATCATCAATGCTATTAAGCCTGTACCGCACCCAATATCAAGTGTTGATTTAATGTTGTGAACGTCGGCCCAAGCACCAATAAGTACACCATCGGTGCCAACTTTCATTGCACTGATGTGGTTTTTTACTTGAAATTGCTTGAATCGGAAAACCGACTCTCGGTTGATGTTTTTAGCCATACTGACAACAAAGGTAGGAAATATTTCTGAAATGATGGAACATCTACCCTATAAGTCTTGTTTAATACAACGATTTTGCTTAACTTTACATATTGATAAAATTTCAAAAGATGAAAATAGCAAGTGCAAGATTTGAGATAAGCAACTCAACCGTATTTAAGTGCCCCGAAACAAAGATGCACGAATATGCATTTATCGGTCGCTCAAATGTGGGTAAATCATCGTTAATTAACATGTTAACTGGTAAGACCAACCTTGCCCGCACATCGGCAACGCCTGGTAAAACTATGCTGATTAACCATTTTTTGGTAAATGAAGAATGGTATATTGTCGATTTGCCCGGATACGGTTTTGCCCAACGAGGAAAAGAAAGCCGAGAAGCATTGCGCAAGATGATTGAGGAATATATACTCAATCGTCAGCAAATGACCAATCTGTTTTTGCTTATAGATTCGCGCCTTGACCCACAAAAAATCGATGTCGAATTTATGGAGTGGCTTGGCGAGAACGGTGTTCCTTTTAGCATTGTATTTACCAAATTGGATAAAATGGGTCCTGAGGCAGGAAAGCGTAAAGTAAATGCCTATTTGGAGCGTTTGAAACAAGATTGGGAGGAGTTGCCCCCCGTTTTTTTGACATCAAGTGAAGATGGTCGAGGTCGTTGGGAGATTCTCGATTACATCGAACAAATGAACTCATTGCCAATAGAAATAGACGAAGAATAATCTGTGAATATGAGCGAAAAATATTTCACCCCCGACGAAAAGAAAGTGCTGATTGCTAACTATCGGTCGCTATTGCGATTGACTGTTGGTGTCGTTATGCGTGATGATATCAAAAAAGTGAGGTCGGCAATAGCGGAGGGTGTGAAAAACGGACATTGCCCTCGCGATAGATATGGCATAAATCCTGTGCTTCACTCAATTAAAACAGCAACGGCATTGTGTGATGGCATCAGTCCTGACCGAAATATGGTTGTTGCCATATTGCTTAATAACTTTTATCGCTCATCATTCTTAGACATCGCAAATCTCAAAACCGATTGGGATGAAGATATTGCCAAACTTGTCAAAGGGTTGTTGAAAGTGTCAACTTTGTATAGCCGTCAGGCAGCCGTTGAAAGCGAGAATTTCAGAAAACTTTTGCTCACATTTGCCGAGGATATAAGGGTTATTATCATCATGATTGTCGACCGTATGGTGTTGATGAAAGCCATCAACCATCATTCTAACGACAAATATGTTCATGATGTGGCATACGAGGCCAACTACCTATATGCACCATTGGCACACCGTTTGGGTTTGTATGCAATAAAATCGCAACTCGAAGATATGTCGCTCAAATATACGAGTCGTGACACATATACCCAGATTGCATCAAAACTTAACGAAACCAAAGAAAAACGCGATGCCTATATCGCCGATTTTATCAGGCCGATAAAAGAAAAATTGCAGTCAGAAGGACTCAGATTTGAAATCAAAGGTCGCACCAAGTCGATTTATTCGATTTGGAATAAGATGAAAAAGCAAAACAACGATATTGATAAGATATATGATTTGTTTGCAGTGCGTGTGATACTCGACTCTCCTATTGAGAAGGAAAAAAGTGACTGTTGGTTGGCATATTCGTTAATAACAGACATGTATCAACCAAATCCCTCTCGCATGAAGGATTACCTCAGTATCCCCAAAAGCAATGGATATGAGTCATTGCATACCACCGTATATGGCCCTGAGAACCGTTGGGTTGAGGTGCAGATTCGCACAAAGCGAATGGACCTTGTGGCTGAAAAAGGTTTTGCTGCGCATTGGAAATATAAAGGCATCAAAAGCGAGGCAAATCTCGATACATGGATGAATAATGTGAGAGATATTCTCGAAGCGGCTGAAACCGGTCCTATGGAGTTGATGAAGAACATGAAAATGGATATTTATGACAAAGAAGTTTTTGTGTTCACTCCAAAGGGTGATTTGTACAAGTTGCCATTAGGGGCATCAGTGCTTGACTTTGCGTTCAACATCCATTCAAAACTCGGATGCTCATGTATCGGCGCAAAGGTAAACGGAAAGAATCAGAAACTAAATTACCGCTTGAAAAGTGGTGATTCGGTTGAGATATTGACTTCATCAAATCAGTCGCCCAAACTTGATTGGTTGAGTTTTGTGGTTACATCAAAGGCGCGAAACAAAATTCGCCAAACTGTTCACGAAATGAATAACAAGTCGGCGGAGTTTGGTAAGGAATTGTTGCAGCGCCGAATGAAAAACCGCAAGATTGAGGTTGATGAGGCCGTATTGATGAAACTGATAAAAAAACTCGGATTCAAAACGGTAACAGACTTTTATGATGGCATTGCCCAAGAAAAAGTTGAGGTAAATGATATTATAGAGGAATATGAAGCCCTTGAAAAAAAACAAGGCGAGAATTTCGAGGCTCGTTCGGCTGAAGGTTTTGTCTTGCAACCACATGTAAATGAGGAAACTGCCAATAGCGATGTGTTGGTTATCGGCAACAATATCAAAGGCATAAACTATCGAATGGCTAAATGCTGTAACCCTATTTATGGCGATGGGGTATTTGGCTTTGTTTCGGCCGAAGGTGTTATAAAAATTCACCGACACGATTGTCCTAATGCGGCCAACATTAAAGAAAAATACCCCTACCGATTAATAACTACTAAGTGGTCAGGTAAATTGGGAGAACAGTTTGGCGCAACAGTGCGAATTGTAGGTCACGACGACATCGGTATTGTCAATAATGTGACATCAATAATTTTGAAAGAAAAAGGTGTGTCGCTTCGAAACATATCAATAGATTCTAACGACGGATTGTTCCAAGGTTATCTTGTTGTAGGTGTCAGCGATACACAGACTTTGAATAACTTAATGAAGAAAATTAAAACAGTAAAAGGAGTAAAAGATGTTCAGCGTAGCAATTAGAATAATGGCCATTTTGATGGTTGTGTGTGCTGTTTCATGTAGTGGCGATAAAGCAACTGCAACAAAGTTGTTAGACGATGCGAAATTGGCTATTACCCAACAAAATTATCATCAGGCAGTCGCTTTGCTTGATTCGATTGACAAGGCATATTCTACGCAAGTAGATGTGCGTCGTCAAGCAATGAATGTTCGCCCTCAAGCAATAGAAGGTATGACATTGCGCGAAATAGAGAAGGCTGATAGCGCATTAGCAGTTTGGCAGGCCGAATATGTCAATCTTAAACCGTTGTTCCAAACAATAAGTGATGCTCGTTTGGTAGAACCTTATATGGTGGCCAAGAACGCAGATAAATCAATTCTTGAAAAGACTGGTGTTCAAGCGCGTTTGACTCCTGATGGAGACTTTTATGTGATTTCGTCATTGAACGGCAAGCCTATAAAGCACACATCTGTTGGTTTTGTTGCTGATGGTCAGTCGGTGTCAACATCAGCTGTGGCTTATGACGGCGATAGAAATTATCGTACTAATGGTAGTGAAATCATAACTTTTGTTGATAGCGAGTGTGATACTCTCGGCGTGTTTGCTTGCAATCACGACCACTCTCCCATCACGTTGGTTTTTAAGGGCAATAAAAGTCATTCGGTTAAATTGTCAGCGAAGGAAGTAAAGGCGTTTGCCGACACATATCGCTATTCTCAATCAATCAAAGGCATTAGAACAACGATGCGTCGCAAAGAGTTTCTTGACCAACAGTTAATGGTTGCACGAAATCAAATTGCTCGCACAATGGCTGAGCAGTAAAACGCATAAATAGTAAATTAAATAAAATCAAGATATGAATGTCCCCCAATTAATAGAGCAACATCAAGGCTCAGGCTTTTCGTTTGAGGTTTTGCCTCCGTTGAAAGGTAAGGGTATTGCTCAATTATTCAAAAATATAGACTGTTTGAAGGAATTTAATCCGTTATATATCAACATTACAACGCATCGTAGTGAGATGGTGTATAAAAGCACCCCTGACGGATTGTTCCAAAAAGTGACAGAACGCTCTCGCCCTGGAACGGTTGCAGTTGCAGCTGCAATACAACAGCGATATGATATCCCCGCGGTGCCACATATCATTTGCAGCGGATATTCAAAGACTGAAACGGAATATGCCCTTATTGACTTGAACTTCTTGGGCATTACCAATTTGTTATTGTTGCGTGGCGATAAGGCAAAACACGACTCTCGTTTTATTCCCAATGAAAACGGCCATGCACATGCTTCTGAATTACAGTTGCAAGTTAATGAGTTTAATCGCGGCTATTTCCTTGATGGTACAAAGATGGATATCAATACGGGCGAAACATTTTGCTACGGAGTTGCGGGTTATCCCGAAAAACATGCTGAAGCACCTAATTTGGACATCGATTTGCATTGGTTGAAACATAAGGTGGATAATGGTGCCTCTTATATCGTGACTCAAATGTTCTTTGACAATCAAAAGTTTTATGACTTTGTTGACCGTTGCCGTCAGGTTGGTATTAATGTTCCCATTATTCCTGGTGTCAAACCTGTGACTTCGGTTAATCAAATGACAATTTTGCCTAATGTCTTTCATGTTGACTTGCCCAATGACTTGGCCAACGAGTTGATGAATTGCAAAGATGATGATATGGCCAAGGCCGTAGGCGTAGAATGGTGCACGGCACAGGTTAAGGACTTGATAGCACATGGTGTACCAAGCATTCATTTCTATTCGTTAAACGCCACACGAAGCGTGTATCAAGTAGCCTCACAAATCTATTGATGTTATGAGATTTAGCGATATATTATCACATGACAACGTTAAAGAGCGGTTGCGCAATATGGCCGACCGCGACAACATTCCTCACGCAATACTATTAGAAGGACCTTCTGGTATTGGTAAGTTTGCAATGGCTCGTGCGTTTGCTCAATATATCCACTGTGAAAATAGGGTAAACGGCGATAGTTGTGGACGTTGTCCGTCGTGTGTTCAGCATCAGTCGTTCAATCACATAGATACTCACTTTGTATTCCCGGTCGTAAAGAAATCATCACCTAAGAAATCATTTTCTGACGATTATATTGAAGAATGGCGCGAGTATTTGAGCGAAAACATGTATATGGACTTTCAAAAATGGCTCCTTTCGCTCGATAATATCAATGCACAGCCGCTCATATATGTTGATGAAAGTGCAGAGTTGATAAGAAAACTCAACTATACATCACACTTGGCTAAATATAAAATCGTGTTGCTATGGTTGCCTGAGAAAATGAATGAACAATGTGCCAACAAACTCCTCAAACTCATTGAGGAACCACATGACGACACTTTGTTTATTATGGTGAGCAACAATTCTCGTGAAATTTTGCCCACAATATACTCGCGTACACAACGCATTTCTATGAAGCGATTGTCTGATGATGTTATTGCACAATATCTTATGTTGCATTATGGAGTCGGCGACCAAGATGCCTTGGCTTTGGCGCATATATCTGACGGAAATATTGTTACCGCAGAAAAAACGGTTACTCTCGCAGAGGAAAATCAAAAATTCCTGGATTTGTTTATTCGTTTGATGCGACTCGCCTATCAACGCAAAATCAAAGACTTGAAAGATTGGAGTGTTGAAGTAGCCGGACTTGGCCGAGAACAAGAAATGCGTTTCTTGGAATACTCACAACGCTTAATACGCGAAAATTTTATATACAACATCAATGAGCCGCAATTGATGTATCTTAATCAGCAAGAAGCTCAATTCAGTCGCAATTTCGCACGATTTATTACCGAACGAAATGTGATAAAACTCATTGAGGTTATGAATAACGCATTGACCGACATATCAAGTAATGCCAACGGTGGCATTGTGATGTTTGATATGGCAATAAAAGTAATTTTACTATTAAAATCATAAATAATCTAATCATTATGGACGCATTTTTGTATGGAGTAGCAAAAGTTTATGCCGAGAAAGAGCATGAAAATTTGCTTGATTATTGCTTTGTATTTCCTAATAAACGTAGTGGCGTATTCTTTGGTAAATATTTGACAGAAGCGTTAGGCAATTCTATTCTATTGCCTGAAATCACAACTATTAATGAGTTTGTGTTTAGCCTAAGCGATAAAGTCGAAGCAACGAGATATGAACAACTGTTTATGCTTTACAATATCTATCGTTCGGTATTCCTCCAAAAAGATGATAGTCAAGAGCCTGACGCCTATGAATTTGATAAATTTCAATTTTGGGGCGATATGCTCATTAATGACTTTAATGATGCCGACAAATATCTTGTTAATACCAATCAATTATTTGTCAATGTCGAACGCTACAAGGAAATCAGCAGTGACTACCTAACCCCCGAGCAAAAGGAGGTTATAGCCAAATACTGGGGTGAAACAATTCCCGACAATGACGATGATAAGTTTTGGCGACATTTTACACCCGAAGGTATGTCCGAAGATGGTGTGAGAAAGAAATTTGTCAAGATATGGGCCAAGATGAACGATATCTATGAGGAATTTAATCGTCAATTAGAGAAGAAAGGTCTAACCTATTCAGGTCATGCATATCGTGTTGCTGCCGATAAATTGAAAAACTTAGATATCAATAGTTTAAAATACAAGCGATATATATTTATCGGGTTTAATGTGTTGTCAACATCAGAGATAAGTATATTCTCTCGCTTGAAAGCTTTAAGTTGCGCCGATTTCTATTGGGATTACAATTTCCCTGGTAACGATGTGCAATTCAATAAGGCTTCAAGATTTTTGGCTAAATATGTCGAAGAGTTTAAGCCGATATATGAAATTGAAGAATCGAGAGTGGACAGATTCCCTAATATAGACATTATTGGAGTTCCGTCTAATGTAGGTCAAGTAAAAGAAGTTGGTAAAATTCTCGATTATTTGCACAAGTCAGGTAAGATAGAAAATGTTGAAAATGCCATTGACACTGCGGTTGTTTTACCTGACGAGAACTTGTTTGTGCCGTTAATTAATTCATATCCTGCCGACTTTGGGGCAAATGTGAATATCACGATGGGTTATCCAATGAGATTCACACCGATTGCCGGTTTTATGAAAATTATAGTGTCGTTACATCTTCGAGCACGCAAGGTTAAAGATGAATACACCTATTTCTATGAAGATGTACAGAATTTGCTTTCGCATCCATTGTTTAAGGCTGTTGCAGGAGAAGATGCTGAAAAAATTCAAAAGTATTTGTCTGATACTCGACTGTTTAATGTGCCGGCGTCTTATTTGATACAAAAATTCGCCAAGTTAGACAAAGTGTTCTGCCCGGTTAGCGAAATCAAAGAAGGTAAGGAAGTATTTGAATATGCAGTTGGTTTGGTTGAATTCTTGTTAAACAAAGTAAAAGAGATGCCTTCAAAAAAACTGGATAAAGACTTTTTGATGCGCTATAACCACACTTTACGCAATTTGAGAAGATTGGTGGAAGATTATGGTATAGTAATGCAAGAGAATACATTCTTCCACTTGATAGAACGCGCAATGTCTTCTGATACAGTTACATTCAAAGGCGAGCCCTTGCATGGCTTGCAAGTAATGGGTGTGCTTGAAACTCGTGCGCTTGATTTCAAAAATGTGATTTTGACATCAATGAATGAGCGTATTTTCCCGCGTAAACATTATAAAGGCTCGTTCATTCCTGATGCTATGCGTCGTTCTTATGGAATGTCTACAATAGAGTTTCAGGAGAGTATCTATGCCTATTATTTTTACCGTTTGATATCAAGAGCCGAAAATGTGTTCTTGCTATATGATTGTCGCGGCAAAGGTAGTGGCAGTGGTGATATGTCAAGATATTTGTATCAGATGAAATATCTTTATCCACAAGAAAACATCAAATTCCATATGTCGCAATATGCGATGACTCTTGACGGCGAAAAGAAAATAGAGATTAAAAAGGACGAAAAAATCATGGAGCGATTGGCTCGCTTTCGTCCTTCATATAAAGGAGAGCATAGCAAATGCCTATCGGCAAGTATCATAAAGACATTGGTGAATTGTCCTTTGCAGTTTTATTTGCAATATGTTGCCGAAGTAAACGCTCCAGATGAAATTAATGAACATATTGATAGTGCCACATTAGGCTCTGTTGTTCACGAAGTTATGGAAAACGTGTATGAAAGTGGACCTAAATTTGTAACAGCGGATGTATTACAAGGATATATCGATAGTGATACCCAACTTGATAGATTTATCACGCGAGCATTCAATCACTATTTCCATCGATTTGATTTGAAGTACAAAGGTGAGTCGGATGAGGTTATCTCGGCAAAATTAGATACGCCTTTAACAGGTGAGGCTTTATTGGTTGCTGATGTGGTCAAATTGATGGTTAAAACATTGCTTGAAAAAGAAAAAGAGTTTGTCCCATTTGAATTTGTAGCAGGTGAACATAAACATCTAGGTGTCTATAAATTTGGTGACGGACAGGAAGTTAATGTCGTATATATAATCGACCGCATTGACCGTAAAGATAATGTGTTGCGAATAGTTGACTATAAGACTGGTAGTGATGAAATGTCAGTGGTAAGTGTTGAAGCATTATTTGATGAATCAAACACAAAAAACACAGGTGCGATTTTACAGTTGATGATTTACTGTATGTTGTTTGAGTATTTTGAAGGTGACAAAATGCTTAAAGACTCAGACACAGAAATTCAGCCGATGATTTATAAACTCAGAACAATCAACACTAAAGGTATTGAAAATATCAAAATAAATAGTAAAGATGTGTTGAATTATCGAGATTATCTTGGTGATAAGGACGGTGAAATTGGTTTCAAGTCATTGTTCCACAAATTATTGACAGACTTATTTGACCCCAATGTGCCTTTTAAACAAACTGAAAACGAAGCAAAATGTACGTATTGCAAATTTAAGGTTATTTGTGGCCGTGAGGAAAAAGAAGAGAATTTTTAACTATGGCAGGGCTGTATATTCACATACCATATTGCCACGCTAAGTGCTCATATTGTGACTTTTTCTCAATACCTCGCGCCGATAGCGTTGACAGTTATGTTGATGCGCTATTGGTCGAATTGTCGTTGAGACGAAATGAAATTGCCCAATCATTTAGTACGGTCTATATTGGTGGAGGTACTCCGTCAATATTGAGTGAGGAGCAGTTGGCGCGTTTGATTGAGGGAATTGGCAAAACGGTTGATATAGCATCTCTTGAAGAGTTTACAATCGAGGCAAACCCCGAAGATGTTACCCCACAATGGTGCGAAACCATTAAGCGATTGGGTGTTAATCGTGTGAGTATGGGTGTTCAGTCATTTGATGATGAGCAGTTGGCCATTATTAATCGCCGCCATTCATCGCAAGATGCCATTCATGCGATTGATACATTGCGTAGCAGCGGCATAAATGAGATTAGTTGCGATTTGATATATGGCTTGCCCGGTCAAACTCTTGACAGTTGGAAACATTCGTTATGTCGGCTGTTAGATTTTGATCTGCCCCATTTTTCATCATATCTGCTCTCGTATGAACCCGGTACTCGTCTATTCCAACAGTTGAAACACGGCAAGGTGGAGGAAGCGAGCGAAGAACTAGCGCAAGATATGTATAGCTATTTAATTGAAGAAGCTGCAAGGCGTGGCTATGAGCATTATGAAATATCCAATTTCTCAAAGCTAGGACATAATGCAGTGCATAACAGCAACTACTGGCGCGACTTGCCATATCTCGGATTAGGCGTATCGGCTCATAGTTTTGACGGACATGTGCGTCGCTTTAATGCAAATAAAATCAAAGATTACATTGATTGCATGTCGCAAAGATTGCTTTATTGCAAAGTTGAGGAGGAGACAGCCGATGAACGTCACAATGATTATATAATTGTTGCGTTGCGAACAGCGCAAGGTATTGACTTGAATCGATATATGTTCAATTGGGGAACGGATAGGTGTAATCAACTATTGTCGGTCGCCCAACAGTTTATAGACAGACAGCAGATGACTCTCAATGGCGATTATCTCGCCATAGCCGAAGCGCATATGCTTATTTCTGACCGAATAATGGTTGAGTTTATAGTGTGATTAATCGTGATGATAGGGCTCGCCTTTGAGTATTGTCATGGCACGGTAAATCTGCTCTATGAAAAATAGTCTAATCATCTCGTGTGAGAAGGTCATTTTAGACAATGAGAGTTTTTCGTTTGCACGGTCATACATTTCTTGTGAAAAACCATAAGGACCGCCGATGATAAATATGAGATTTTTGGGGAGTGTGACCATCTTTTTATCGATATAATTGGCAAATTCACGTGAGGTAAATTCCTTGCCTCGTTCATCGAGCAACGTAACCCAATCGCCCTGCCCTATTGCGGCAAGAAACATTTGGCCCTCCATTTCTTTTTGTTTGTCGGTAGTGAGCGATTTTGTGGTTTTAACATCGGGTAAAATCTTCAATTCAAACGGAATGTAGTGCCCTAATCGTTTGGTATATTGCTCAATGCCTTCTTGCAGATATTTAGCGTTAGTCTTGCCAATTGCCAATAATGTAATCTTCATATTCAATCAAATTTTCTGCAAAGGTAACTAATTTTTGTCGATAACTACATTTCGTCGAGTGATGTGTGATGCTATTTGCTGATTTCGCATTGTTGATATTGCTATTTGGCGAGAATTTATTAATTTTGTAGGAGCGTGTAAAAGTATGCTCCTATTTTAATTTTTAGAACAATGTTACAATTTATCACACATAAATCATCCCGCTTTACCTATGCTGAGCAAGTTAAAATGGTAATAGAAGGCGGTTGTCGTTGGGTACAGTTGTATATGGAAGATGCGACTGACGAAGAATTCAAAAAAGTGGCCGAAGAGATAACTCCTTTGTGCCAAGAGACTGATACGATACTTGTGTTTGATGGTCGAGTTGAGTTAACAATGGATATGAAAGTGCATGGTGTGCATTTACATCGCACGAACATGCCAGCAGGTCAAGCGCGTGAGTTTCTTGGTGCAGGTGCAATAATTGGTGTGTCGGTCAATACTGCTATCGAAATCATGGCAACTCGCGGTTTGGATGTTGATTATGTAGCGCTTGCGTGTGATTTGACCGCAGGAGGTTATAAAGGCATTGTTGGCGAGGTGCGCGCTGCCGGCATAGAATTGCCGATAGTTGCAGTTGGCGATATTTCGCTGCAAGATATACCTCAATTAGTGTCTGATGGTGTAAATGGCCTGGCATTGTCGAAGGCTATTGTTGAGGCCGAAAACCCTGTCGCTTTTACTCGTGAAGTGATTAATTCCTTATATGGTAATTAATGGCGAGACATAGTGGATTTGTAGAATGATATAAATTGAGATAAAATGAAATTTGGATTTGTGCTAAACGCAGTATTTACTGGCACGCTTGCCGATTGGGTTTGGGCGGCTGTATTGGTGGCAATCATTTTTCTTGTGATAATCGTGGCGTTTTTTGTACTGACATCAAAGAAGCATGGCTCAAAACAGTTGACTGAAATTTCAGAACTTCAAGCGACTCAAAAAATTGAAGATGGTTACATTGGTGTTGACATGGAGCCTGCACAAGTTGTCGGACAAACAGGTGTTGCTTTGACCGATTTGCGCCCATCTGGTAAAATTACTGTTGCCGGTATTGATTATGATGCCGTTGCATTGTTAGATTTTGTTGCTGCCGGTTCGGCAATCGTTGTGGAAAAGTATGAGAATGCACAATTATATGTCAAAGAAAAGAAATAACATTTAGATATGAAATTTGTAGGAATTATCCCTGCCCGATATGCCTCTACCCGATTCCCGGGCAAACCGTTGGTTGATATTTGTGGCATGTCAATGATAGAACGCGTGTATCGTCAAGTTAGTAAAGAACTTGATGAGGTGTATGTCGCAACCGATGACCAGCGCATTTATGATGCTGTTGTTGCATTTGGCGGAAAAGTCGTGATGACATCAACCGAGCATCGCAGCGGTACCGACCGTTGTTATGAAGCATATTGCAACGTTGGCTCTGATGCCGATGTGGTGATTAACATACAAGGAGATGAGCCTTTCATTGACCCAAGTCAAATAGCGGAAATCAAAGCGTGCTTTGACGATGAGTCGGCACAAATTGCGACACTTGTTCGCCCCTTTGATGCATCGCGTGGCTTTGAAGCATTATTTGACCCAAATGTGGTTAAAGTGGTGTTGGCCAATGATGATAGCGCGATTTATTTTAGCCGTGCAATCGTGCCTTATGTGCGCAATTATCCTTGGCAACAATGGCTCGACAATCAGCAATTTTATACCCACATCGGTTTGTATGCTTATAGGGCTGATGTATTGTCAAAGATCACAGAATTACCTCAATCGTCACTTGAACTCGCTGAATCGCTCGAACAACTGCGTTGGGTTCAGAATGGATATAAAATCAAAGTTGGACGCTCGTCATGCCCTACTATCGGCATTGATACACCTGCCGACCTTGAAGAGGCTCGCAAATTTTGTGAACAGTTAAACGATTAACAATGACCAAACAATTAAATCGCAGTCAAGCACCCGTGGTCAAAGGTTTTGGCGAATTGATTATACCACAAGTGCGCTGTGTTGAATTGGACAACGGAGTGCCCGTTACAATATATGATAGTCCCGATTCACTTGATGTTAATCGAGTTTCATTGATGTGGGACGGTGGTATGTGTGAGTCGCCTAATGCTTCTATTGCCTCTTTGACTGCCGATATGTTGCGCGAAGGCTCTACGCAGCATTCAGGTGCGGAAATCGCCGAGATGCTTGAATATAATGGTTCATGGCTAAAATCGAGCGTTTCATCTCATCATTCTGCGATGGTGATGTATTCGCTTAATTCAAAAGTTGATGAGGTTTTCCCGCTCTTAAACGAAATCGTGACTGCCCCATCTTTCCCCGAGCGACAAACAGCCGTGTTGCGTGAAAAAATGGTCGCTCGTGCGCGCGTTGATATGGAAAAGGTTGAGTATCATAGTGCGATAGCCAACCGTCAACTCGTGTTTGGCGAGAAGCATCCGTTGTCAACAAGCCTGACTCCCGAGGAGTTGGCGTTAATTTCGGTTGATGATTTGCGTGAACATCTTCGGCGAGTATATGTGCCTGCCGGGTTGCAAATATATTTGTCGGGCCGCATATCGCCGTCAATCGAAGATAAACTGAATGATGTGTTTGGTTGTGTCGCAGTTGATAAGCCTGCGCAAGAATTGAATATCATACCGTTTGAACAATCGCTTGGTAAATCGCGTATTATACAGCGTCCCGGAGCATTGCAAAGTGCGTTGAAAATCTCATTACCTACAATTAATCGTGATAACGAAGATTATCTTGATTTGCGTTTGGCTGTGGCTGCGCTTGGCGGATATTTTGGAAGTAGATTGATGACGAATATAAGGGAAGATAAAGGTTATACCTATGGTATATCGGCTGCGCAGATGGGTTATCGCGAAGGCGCGTGTGCCCATATCTCGACACAATGCGATAATAAGTATGTTTATCCGTTGATTGAAGAGATTAAGAAGGAAATAGCACTGCTCCAATCGGGCGGCGTAAGTGACGATGAATTGGTCCGTTTACAAAATTATATGATGACATCGCTTGTTTCGACTCTAGATTCGCCATTTTCAATTATGGAGTATTACGAAACTTTGCGGGCGATTGGCGTTGGTGCCGATTATTTTGAAAGTCAATTACAATCGGTTAAAAACATCACATCTGACCGAATAGCTCAAATGGCTACGCGTTATCTCGATATTGAAAATATGTATATTTCAATCGCAGGTGACATTTAACTCGCAAAACTGTTGATTAAGTGATTTTTTTTTGCGAAATTTGCAGTGAATTTTTCAAAATTAAATTGAATCTAATTTTAATAAACCTATAAACGCTTAGTTAATGAAAAAAAGTGCTTTGCAAAAGGCTCGTGCTGCTTATCAGCCTAAATTGCCTATCGTTCTTACAGGTGCTGTAAAGGCTGTGGAAGGTAACCCCACAGAATCAGTAGCAGACCAAGAAGAAATCAAAAAATTGTTCCCCAACACTTACGGTCTTCCCGAATTGAAATTTGAAAAGGAAGCAAATCCCGTTCATGGTTCAGCAATCAATGTAGGTGTTATCCTTTCAGGTGGCCAAGCTCCTGGTGGTCACAATGTAATCAGTGGTCTTTTTGACGGTATCAAAAAAATCCACAAAGACAGCCGTCTCTATGGTTTCCTCATGGGTCCTGGCGGTTTCGTTGACCACAAATACATGGAACTCACTGCCGATATCATTGACGAATATCGCAACACTGGTGGTTTCGACATCATCGGTTCTGGCCGTACAAAATTGGAAACACAAGAACAATTTGACAAAGGTCTTGAAATCCTCAAAGAACTCAACATCAAAGCTCTCGTTATCATCGGTGGTGACGACTCAAACACTAACGCTGCTATCCTTGCTGAATACTACAAGGCTATCAACGCTGGTGTTCAAGTAATCGGTTGTCCCAAAACGATCGACGGTGATTTGAAAAACGGTTTGATTGAAACATCTTTCGGTTTCGATACTGCAACAAAAGTATATTCAGAAGTTATCGGTAACATCCAACGTGACTGTAACTCTGCTAAAAAATACTGGCACTTCATTAAATTGATGGGACGTTCGGCTTCACACATCGCTCTCGAATGTGCTCTCCAAACTCAACCCAACATTTGCATCATCTCAGAAGAAGTTGAAGCTAAAAACATGACTCTCCAAGATGTTGTAAACTATATCGCTGATGTTGTTGCTGCTCGTGCTGCTAAGGGTGACGGTTATGGTACTGTACTCATCCCAGAAGGTCTTATCGAGTTCATCCCCGCAATGAAGAAACTTATTGCTGAACTCAACGACTTCCTCGCACACAACGCAAATGAATTTGCAGAAGTTGAAAACAAACGTCAATATATCATCGACCACATTTCAAAAGAAAACGCTGAAATCTATGCGAGCCTTCCCGAAGGTGTTGCTCGTCAGTTGACTCTTGACCGTGACCCCCACGGCAACGTTCAAGTTTCACTCATCGAAACTGAAAAATTGCTCGGTGAAATGGTTGGTCGTCGTTTGGCTGAAATGAAACAAGATGGCAAGTTCGTGGGTAAATTCTCTGCTCTCTACCACTTCTTCGGTTACGAAGGTCGTTGCGCAGACCCCTCTAACTTTGATGCTGACTATTGCTACGCTCTCGGTTTCAATGCTGCTTGCTTGATTAACGCTGGCGTAACTGGTTATATGTCATCAGTTCGCAACTTGACTAATCCTTCTGTTCAATGGGTTGCAGGTGGTATCCCCGTAACTATGATGATGAACATGGAACGTCGTCACGGTGAAATGAAACCCGTTATCCAAAAGGCTCTCGTTCGTCTTGATGGTGCACCTTTCCGCAAATACGCTTCTAAACGCGATGAATGGGCAATCAATACATCATATATGTATCCTGGTCCTATCCAATACTTCGGTCCTTCTGAAGTTTGTGACCAACCCTCAATGACTCTCCGCTACGAATTGGGTGATAAATAATTGAAACAACAATAAATACCTAAATTACAGCTTGCAAAGCCTGCCGCATGAGCAATGTCGCTCTCGGCAGGCTTTTATTTTGTGCGTGAACAATAAATAAGGACTTATATATAATGAGTTTTTCGCCGAAAGGCACGTAGTTATTGAAAAATAGTGTAACTTTGTGGTATTATAAAATTACAGCATTATGAAAACAAGAGATGAATTGATTGACGATTTGTTAACTTTGGCATTTGCCGAGGATGTGGGTGATGGTGACCATACAACTTTGAGCACTATTCCTTCTGACGAAATGGGCAAGCAAAGACTTATCGTTAAAGAAGAAGGTATTATTGCCGGCATAGAAATCGCAAAGAAAGTGTTTGACAAATTTGACCCCGAGTTGAAAATGACTACATATATTGCCGATGGTACTCATGTAAAGCCTGGTGATATTGCATTTGTTGTTGAGGGTCGTGTACGCTCATTGTTGCAAACCGAGCGTGTTATGCTTAATATCATGCAACGTATGAGTGGCATTGCAACTGTTACGGCAAAATATCAAGCAAAACTTGAAGGTTTGAAAACTAAGGTACTAGATACTCGCAAAACTACCCCCGGTTTGCGTATGCTTGAAAAAGAGGCTGTGAGAATTGGTGGCGGTTGCAATCATCGCATCGGTTTGTTTGATATGATTCTCATTAAAGACAATCATGTTGACTTTGCTGGTGGCATTAAAGAGGCTATTGAATCGGCCAAGAAGTATTGCAAAGAAACAGGTCGCGATTTGAAAATAGAGATTGAGGTTCGTAATACCGACGAAATTAATCAAGCACTTGAAGCAGGTGTTGACCGCATCATGCTTGATAATTTTACACCAGAGCGCACTCGTGAGGCAGTTGAACTTATCAATGGTCGAGTTGAAATCGAATCATCGGGTGGTATCACTATTGACACATTGCGTGCTTATGGCGAATGTGGCGTTGACTTCATTTCAGTTGGAGCACTCACCCACTCTGTCAAAGGTTTGGATATGAGTTTCAAAGCATGCTAATCAGTTGCGATTAACTGATAGCATTTGACTGACAGTATAGCCTGCGAGGTTTGCAATAACTTCGTGGGCTTTTTCTTTAACTAAATCTGCGCTGTTGCTTGTAGTGAGTGCGATTACGGTAGCGCCCGATGCCATTCCGGCATCAAGTCCTTGCAGCGAGTCTTCAAAAATATAGCAATCGCATGGGGCGCATTCAAGTGCTTGCGCTGCCAATAAATATCCTTGCGGGTCGGGTTTTGACCTGGTTACATCAGAACCTGTTATGATAGCCGAAAAATATGGTTTGAAAAACGGATATTGGCGATAAAGAGTTTCCATCTTTACATTATCACTGCTTGTTACAATGGCGCAAGGAATGTCGTGCGACTTTAATTCGTCAAGAAATTCTATGACTCCGTCATATATGGGATAAACCATACCGAGTTCAAAACGATGCACACGGTCAATGATGTCTTGATGAAGATATTTGGGATAATATGTGTCAAGAATTTTGAATAAGGCGTTACCTTTTATGATATGGGCAAAATTGGGGATATTTGTGGGATAAATGCACTCGATATCTTCCCAAAATTGAGTGTAAAGTCCCTCGCTATCAATGAGTACGCCATCAAGGTCAAATAATACGCCAACTTTTTTCATTCTCAACAGTTTTATTTTTACGCAAAATTAATACCTAAAACGGCTATTATTGCGTTGATTTGAGTTAATTTTGTAAAAGATTTTGAAATTATGGGAGAAAGTACATCACAATCATCGTTAACACTTGGTACAGCCCCAATCGGGAAGTTGCTTTTGCAATACTCGGTGCCGGCAATTATAGCAAGTGTTGCCACATCATTGTATAACATTATCGATAGCATGTTTATCGGCCAAGGGGTTGGTGCATTGGCTATTTCGGGTCTCGCTATTACTTTCCCGTTGATGAACTTGGTTATCGCTTTCTGTATGTTTATCGCTGCAGGTGGCTCAACTATTTGCTCAATTTTCCTTGGACAAAAGGACCATAAGCGAGCAATAGATGTATTGAACAATGTGTTGGTATTAGCCATTATTCACTCGGTTGTATTCGGCGGACTTTCATTATTGTTTCTTGATGAGATATTGTATTTCTTTGGTGCGACCGAAGAAACCATATCTTATGCCCGCGAGTTTATGCGCATAATCTTGTATGGTACACCTATCTCATATATTTTCATCGCCTTAAATAATATGATGCGTGCTACGGGATATCCTAAGAAGGCAATGGTTACTGCATTGCTATCGGTGGCCGTAAATCTTGTATTAGCTCCAATATTCATCTTCGTGCTTAAATGGGGCATTGCTGGTGCTGCATTTGCAACGATATGCGGTCAGGCGGTTGCGATGGTGTGGGTTGTTCGCCACTTTTTTGAAAAGAACAGTTATGTGCGTTTTTCATTCAATGGTGAAATGTTGTCGTGGAAAATTGTCAAACGCATCTACTCTATTGGCCTATCGCCTTTCTTGATGAATGTGTGTGCGTGCATTGTCGTTATTTTCATCAATACTGCATTGCTTAAAACAGGCGGTGATAATGGCAACCTTGCCGTTGGAGCATTTGGAATAGTCAATCGCACAGGTATGTTATTTGTAATGATTGTATTCGGTGTGACACAAGGCATGCAACCTATATTGGGATTCAACTATGGCGCCAATCAATGGCAGCGCGTTAAGCACACTCTCAAAATCGGTTTTGTTGCCGGAGCAATAATTACGACTGTTGGATTTCTTGTCGCTGAGATTTTTCCCTATCAAGTTGCGTCAATGTTTACAACCGATGCAACATTAATAGATATTTCGGTAACAGGTTTTGAAATAAGTTTTATATTCTATTTTGTAATTGGCGGACAGATTGTTATTCAAAATTTCTTCCAATCTATTGGCAAACCAAAGGTGTCAATTTTCTTATCACTAACCCGACAACTCTTGTTCTTGGTCCCCACTTTATTGATATTGCCCGCCCTATTCGGGTTGAAGGGGGTGTGGTGGAGTCTTGCAGTGTCAGATATGCTCGCTTTTGTAGTAGGGATTATAACCCTTTCAATCTTGCTTAAACGAGAAAATCGCCATTTTTCAATGATAAAAAAACAATAATTATGATACATGAATTGCAAATAAGGGTTGCACCCGAAATCGCTTATGCACCGCTTCGATTGACCATGCATGTCTCAACTATGCTTGGCGTTGATGCTAATAGCATTAATGAATGTCGAATAATAAAGCGTTCGATTGATGCGCGTCAGCGAAATGTGATGATAAACCTAACTTTAAAAGTGTATGTCAATGAAATGCCCGAATCACAATCGATGATAACCCCCATAGAATATCCATGTGTTAAAGATGCATCAAATGTTATTGTTGTAGGTGCAGGCCCTGCCGGATTGTTTGCAGCATTGCGTTTGGTAGAATTAGGTTTGCGACCAATAGTGTTAGAGCGAGGTAAGAGTGTTGATGAACGCCGTCGTGATATGGCTAAAATTGCTCGTGAGAACATTGTTGACCCCGATTCAAATTATTGTTTTGGCGAAGGTGGTGCAGGCGCTTTTTCAGATGGCAAATTATATACCCGAAGCAAAAAGAGAGGCTCTGTTGATAAAATTTTGGCAATTTTCCATCAACATGGAGCATCACAAGATATATTGATTGATGCACATCCTCATATCGGCACAGATAAACTACCCTCTGTAATCAAAGCTATGAGAGAAACAATCATTGCTGCTGGTGGCGAAGTGAGATTTTCTTGTCGTGTAACGGATTTTGTATTGGAGAATGATGCGATAAAAGGCGTTGTATGTGCCGACGGAAGCCGCTATGATGGACCTATTATATTGGCAACTGGGCATTCTGCGAGAGATATATATTATCTGCTTGAAGACAGAAAAGTAGATATTGAGCCCAAGGGCATTGCGGTCGGTGTCAGATTGGAGCATCCGCAACACTTGATTGACTGCATACAATATCATAGCAAAAACGGACGAGGCAAATATCTACCTGCTGCAGAGTATTCAATGTTGACGCGTGTTGACGGTCGTGGAGTATATTCTTTTTGTATGTGTCCGGGAGGATTTATAATTCCCGCAGCAAGTGGCGAAAATCAGTTGGTGGTAAATGGAATGTCTCCCTCTAACCGTGGCACAAAGTGGGCCAACTCTGGTATGGTTGTAGAAGTATTGCCCGAAGATATAGCTGAATATAATCGCTATGGCAATTTGAAAATGATGAAATTTCAGGAGGATATCGAAGCCCGATTTTATGAAGAAAGCGGCCGAACACATAATGCTCCCGCTCAACGAATGGTTGATTTTGTCGAAGGTCGTGATTCGCGTAGTCTTCCTGCTACTTCTTATGCTCCGGGCATTCATCCTTCGCGCATAGACAAACTGCTCCCCTCTTTTATCGCGACTCGATTGCAAAAAGGATTTGCCGATTTCGGTCGCAAATCGCGTGGCTTTTTGACAAATGAGGCTGTGTTGATTGGCGATGAAACACGCACATCTTCACCTGTGAGAGTTCCTCGTGATAAAGAAACCCTTCAACACATAAGTGTCAAAGGGCTATTTCCTTGTGGAGAGGGCGCCGGCTATGCAGGTGGCATTGTGTCCGCAGCCATTGATGGCGAGAGATGTGCCGAAGCCGTTGCTAACTTAATCTTCGGTTTGGATTTCTGATAAATCCTTCATTTCGTCATATTCATTCCATTCGGGGTCGTTCTCGCAATAAATGGTAATAGGAAGCAATTCAAATGATTGAAGTGCTTCGTTAAGTTTGCGACCAAATATGTTTGTGCTTAAAGTGTAGAACACCCAATTTCTTTCGCCATCACCTGTGTAGATGCCTGTCAAAACTGCGATGGGGTCTTTGCGGAATGCCTCGGTTAATGCATCTTGCACTTTCTCCATTAATTCTGATGTCGCTACATCGGGCATGCCTGATGCATCGCAGTCATATTTCCAAGTGACCTCTACTCTGATAGAGAATTTGGGGTTGTTTCTAAAAAAATCTATATCACGACGACCTGTAACCATAATCAAGTTGCCGTTTTCGCTTTCTGTTGGTGCTGTCCACCATTCTGAATTATTTGCCATTTGATTTGATATTTTTGTTAAAGGTAGTAAATAGGTTGATATACGCCAAGTAAAATGCGCTAAAATTTGCGATAGTGCTAATGTTTTGTTAATTTCGCAAATGTAATATCAGAATAACCAATAAAATAAATGAAAAAAGTATTATCATCAATAGCCCTTTCGCTATGTGCTGTTGTTGCGCTTGCTCAACCTAAATATGAAGTGAGAGCAGTGTGGTTAACAACTAATGGTGGCCTAGATTGGCCCAAGGGTGAAACTAGTGTATCGCAACAAAAAACCGATTTGTGTGAAATTTTGGATAAACTTGAAGAAGCCAACTTTAACACCATTATTTTTCAGGCACAAGTTAAGGGCGATGTCGCATGGATGTCGGCCAAACAACCTGCGATGAATTCTCTTACCGGTAACGGCTCGGTTGGTCTCAGTTATGATGTTAGTCAGTTTGTGATAGATGAGTGTCACAAACGCAATATGGAATGCCATGCATGGATTGTCCCCTATCGCATTGGCACACAAAAGGAGGCTAATAAATACAAGGATAACTCTGTGAAGCATGTAACAGTGACACATCCCGAATTGTGCGTTCTTTATAATGGCGCTTATTATCTTGACCCTGGATTGCCCGCAACAAGAGAATATTTATTGGATGTATATAAAGAACTCCTTAGTAACTACAATTTTGATGGCGTAAATTTCGACTATACACGTTATCCCGGTTCTGAATTTGATGATGCGGCATCTTATGCAGCATATAATTCTGGATATTTACCCAAAGATGATTGGCGACGTAATAACATCAATACTTTCATTGCCGAATTTTATGAAATGGCTAAGGGCATTAATCCCGACATAAAAGTTGGCGCGGCACCCATTGGGACATATAAGAATGTTCAAGGCTATGGAAATATGACGGCCTATGGCAGTGTTTATCAAGATGCTTGTCAATGGATGCAGTCGGGCAACCATGATTTGCTCATTCCTCAAATGTATTGGAACGAGAAAAACGGATTTTCGCCCAATATGGTTACTTGGGTAAACAATAGTGCAGGTCGTCAGTTGGTTGTTGGTCTTGCTCCCTATAAAATGGTTGATGGAAGTAATGATTGGGAAACATCGGTTATTACCGACCAAATTGAAAAAGTGAGAGCACAAGAAGGAATGTCAGGAGTATGCTTTTTCCGTACCGACCATGTGATTGATGTGACACAGTCAAAGATATCATCGTTGTATAAACAACTATGCGATAACTATTTCAAATATCCCGCGCATATAGTGCCGATGGATTACAATGGCATTACTACGCCCAATGCGCCTCGAAATGTGAAACAAGAGCGTAATGGTTGGGATTACACAATCACTTGGGATGAACCAGATCCCGACACAGAAAATACTCCTATCAAGTATTATAGTGTATATTTGACAAACGGCACAATCGTTGATACAAGTGATTTGCAGACCGTTGTAGCCTTCAAGGTTAAGGGGAACAAGTTTGTATATTCGTCGTTAGACTCATCGCTTACATTTGCTGTTACCGCATTTGATAAAAATTATTATGAAAGTCAACCAGCATTGTCAGATGTGGCAAGTTTGGACGGTATTGATGCCGATAGCAAAATCGTTGTTAATAATGGCCTGATAAATGTTTCAGGCGCCAAGCCAATTTCTGTTATAGAGGTCTATTCTATGATGGGTGACTGTGTCGTGTTTGAAAAAGTTGGCGGCGTTGAAGCAAGTGTTGACTGTGCTCACTTGTCAAAAGGTATTTATGTCTTACGAGTGAAATATGAAGACGGTAGCAATGTTGTTAATAAGTTTATTCGATAAAATTTGCTATTAAGGAAAAACTATTGTTACTTTGTATAATAAACGAAAAATATATACAAGATGGAAATAAAAGGTAAAATTATTCTTGCACTCCCTGAGGTTGTTGGAACATCAAAGGCGGGTAATCCTTGGAAGAAGAAAGAATATGTTCTTGAGACACAAGAATCTTTCCCCCGTAAAGTGCACTTTGATTTTTTTGGTGACAAAGCAGACCAATATAACTTGGCAGTTGGCGATGTGATTACTCTCAGTTTTGATATCGAAAGCCGTGAATATAATGGTAAATGGTTTACAAGTATCAGAGGCTGGAAGGCTGAAAAAGATGGCGTAGCATCTGCTCCCGTAGCGGCATCTGCACCCGCACCAGAATTTGGTGGCGCTCCCGTTCCTCCCGCACCCCAGAATTTTGGTGGCAATGAGACAGATGATCTCCCCTTCTAAAAAGAAACGGTAAACATAATATAAGGCAATACATTATTTGTATTGCCTTTTTTTGTGGTATGTCAACAAAAAAAGCAGGCAAGTGCCTGCTTTTTGATTAAAGTAAAGTCTTGTCTATTATACATAACCGCGGAGAATGCCTCGTTGAGAGTTGCGAATAAACATAATGATTTCGTCACGCTCTTTTGTCGCAGGAAGTTCTGCTTCGATGCGTTCAACAGCATCGCTGTTGTTCAAACCTGAAAGATAGAGGTAACGATAGATTTCTTGGATTTCGCGAATTGTTTCGTTGCTGAAATTGCGACGACGGAGACCTATTGAGTTGATACCGGTGTATGCAATAGGTTCGCGAGCTGCTTTGACATAAGGAGGAATGTCCTTGTTGATGCGTGCGCCACCTTGAACCATAACATGAGAACCGATGTGACAGAATTGGTGTACCAATGTACCACCACCGATAACTGCAAAGTCATCAACAACAACTTCGCCAGCAAGTTGAGATGCATTCGCGATAATTACATTATTACCAACAATAGTGTCATGAGCCACATGAGAATAAGCCATGATAAGGCAGTTGTTGCCTACTACGGTTTTGCCTTTTGCGGCAGTACCACGGTTTACTGTTACACATTCGCGAATAGTTGTGTTATCGCCAATGATAGCCACTGTTTCTTCGCCTTGGAACTTCAAGTCTTGGGGAGGTGCCGAAATTACGGCTCCGGGATATATAATGCAGTTTTTACCGATGCGAGCACCTTCCATGATAGTAACATTGCTGCAAATGCGTGTTCCTTCGCCGATTTCAACATTGTGTTCGATTGTTACAAATGGGTCGATAACAACATTGGGAGCAATTTTAGCAGCAGGGTGCACATATGCTAATGGTTGTTTCATTGTTTTCTATTGTTTATTTGTTTTTGATAATTTGTGCCATAAATTCACATTCGGTTACGATTTTCTCGCCTACGAATGCATAGCCTTTCATAACTGCGCAACCACGACGGAGTTCAGTCATAAATGAAACATGGAAGATGAGTGTGTCGCCGGGAACAACTTTCTGACGGAATTTCACATTGTCAATCTTCATGAAGTAAGTTGAGTATTTTTCGGGCTCGTCAACTGTACCCAATACAAGGAGTCCGCCTGTTTGTGCCATTGCTTCAACAAGAAGGACACCGGGCATAACGGGCTCTTGGGGGAAGTGACCTTGGAAGAAAGGCTCGTTAGTAGTGACATTTTTCACACCAACGATGTAGTTGTCGCCTTTTTCGATGATTTTATCAACAAGCAAGAAAGGATAACGGTGGGGCAAGAACTCGCGAATTTTGTTGTTGTCCATCAATGGTTCTGCATTGGGATTGTATACGGGTGCTTGAAGTTCTTGGCGTTTGATTTCTTTGCGAATTTTCTTTGCAAAAGTTGTGTTGATTGAGTGGCCGGGACGAGTAGCGATGATTTTGCCTTTGAGAGGGCGGCCAATGAGAGAAATGTCACCGAGCACATCCATGAGTTTGTGCCGCGCAGGCTCGTTGTCGGCAAAGAGAGGCTTGTCGTTAAGATAACCAAACTCGCTTACATTGATACGAGGTACATTCATCAAGTCGGCAATGTGGTCGAGTTCGTCTTGTGAAAGGGGTGAGTCATAAATTACGATAGCATTGTTAAGGTCGCCACCTTTAATTAGATTGCCTTTTACAAGGGGCTCGATTTCGCGAACAAACACGAAAGTGCGGCTTTGAGCGATTTCGGTGTGGAATTCTTGAAGGTTTTCAAGAGTTGCATATTGATTGGCCAAAATGGGCGAATCAAACGAAACCATTGTATCGATACTGAATTCGTCATCAGGGAGAACTACGATTGAAGAACCGGTAGTGTCGTCTCTTACTTCGATTTTTTGTTTAACGATATAGTAGTCTTTATCGGCTTTTTGTTCTTCAATGCCAACTGCTGCGATTTTTTCGCAGTACTCTTTTGCGCTACCGTCAAGAATGGGAAGTTCGGGGGCGTTGAGTTTGATGAGACAGTTGTCAATGCCTGATGCATAGAGAGCAGCCAAAGCATGTTCGATTGTGCTGATTTTGACATCGCCTTTACTGATAACTGTACCACGAGTTGTATAAGTTACATTTTCGGCTAACGCGTCAATGATAGGCTCGCCTTCGATGTCTATGCGTTGGAATTTGTAGCCATGGTTTTCCGGTGCAGGATAGAAAGTTGCATCGATATTAAGGCCGGTGTGCAAACCTTTGCCAGAAACCGAAAATTCGCTTTTAAGTGTAGTTTGTTTCATTATATGTTATTTTTGATTTTTCTCTAAATTAGATACTCTTTCGTTTAATTTGCTTAGGTTCTTGATATATACAGTTTGACGAGCAAATTCTTTTGCATCTGTTGCAGGGTATCCCATCAATCGGCAGTTTCCTGCTACATTTGAGGGAATGCCCGATTGTGCGCCAATCAAGACGTTGTCGCCAACTGTTATGTGGCCTGCAAAACCAACTTGACCGCCAACCATGCAATTTGCACCAACTTTGGTTGAACCTGCTACGCCTACTTGTGCGGCCATAACAGTGTTCTCTCCTATTTCAACATTGTGAGCAATTTGAATAAGGTTGTCAAGTTTTACGCCTGCGTGAATGCGTGTAGAGCCCATTGTCGCGCGGTCTATGGTGGTGTTTGCGCCAATTTCAACATCGTCTTCAATTACAACATTGCCGATTTGAGGAATCTTGTTGTAGCCCGATGAAACGGGAGCAAAGCCAAAACCGTCACCACCTACAACAACACCAGCTTGAAGAATGCAACGATTACCGATTACGCAGCCGTGATATACTTTGGTGCCGGGATAAAGAATACAGTCGTCGCCAATGGTGACATTGTTACCGATATATACTTGTGGATAAATTTTCACATTCTTGCCGAGTTTCACATATTTGCCGACATAGGCAAAAGCGCCGACATAGGCACCTTCGGGAATTTCTACGCCGTCTGAAATGAATGAGGGTTGCTCGATGCCTGTGGGTTGTGGGTTGAGAAACTCATTAACCATATTGAGCAACATGGCAAGAGTTGCGTAAGGGTCGTCAACATGAATCAATGTTGCCTTGACTTCTTGTTCGGCAACAAAGTCGCGTTTTACCAATACGATTGAAGAATTTGTGGTGTAAATATGGTGTGTATATTTAGGATTTGCCAAGAACGAAATAGCGCCTTTGTGGCCTTCTTCGATTTTGGCAAATGTGTGAACCATAACATTGCCGTCGCCTTCAACTGTGCCGTTTACAAGGCTTGCAATTTGGTTGGCTGAAAATTCCATTGACTATATTTTAAGTTATAAACTAAATATTATACAAAGATGGCAAAAATTATTTAGATAATAATTATAATTGCCGTTAAAAATGTATTTATTTGGCGTTTAGGCAACGATTAAGGCATTTTGGCTAAACCAATGTGATGCCATCGTCTGTGAAGTTGATTTTTCGTTCCTTGTAAAGGTAACCCAACGCTTTTTTGAAATCTTTTTTGCTGCATGCAAATGTGTCCTTGATTTCTTCTGGCGACGATTTGTCGTTCAACAATCCTTGGCCTCCCGAAATTTGTAACCAATCAAGTATTTCCTGTGCCAAATTAGATGTGCGATTGGCCGAAGTGTCGTTTAGCGTAAGGTCTATTTTGCCGTCGGGTCTCACTGCTTTTACATAGGCCGTAAGGCTGTCCCCTACTCTTACATTACTATATGTTTCATTGCGATAAATCAACCCGTAATGTTGATTGTCGACGATTGCTTTATAGCCGAGATTGTTGATTTCGCATATTAGCACATTGACAGAATCGCCGCGTTTGTAATTGGGTAATGTGTTGCCGATGAATTTGTTAATCTTGGTAGATGCGACAATTCGTTTTGTATTATTGTCAAGATAGACATAAACAAGGTAGTTGCCACCTTCTCTCATTTTTATTCTTTGCTCGCTGAACGGAACTAGAAGGTCTTTGGCTAACCCCCATTCAAGGAAAGCGCCGATTCCGGTTGATTGTTTTACGGTCAAAAAAGCAAACTCGCCTACTTGTGCCATTGGATGTAATGTTGTGGCAATTAAGCGGTCTTCTGAGTCGGTGTAGATAAATACCTCAATCGAATCGCCTTCGTTAAGAGGAGTAGATATGTATCGGGCAGGTAGCAAGATTTCTACATTGTTGCCTCCATCAAGATACACGCCAAAATCAACTAGTTTGACAACTTTAAGGGTGTTGTATTTGCCTATTTCTATCATTTGTGATAAATTTGCAATATTAAGGGATAATTATATGCAAAGTTATTCCAAATATTTGACTTGTTAAACTTTATAAGATAAAAATGGACTGTATCCTAAAATATTTTCTTAATTTGAGCGAGACTCAAATCAAGCAATTTGAGCAGTTGGGAGTTTTATATCCTGAATGGAATGAAAAAATCAACGTTATATCTCGCAAAGATATTGACAATCTCTACCCTAATCATATTTTGCACTCGTTGTCGATAGCAAAATTCCTCTCGCCTGTTGCAGGTTCAACTTTTCTTGACATGGGCACTGGTGGCGGTTTCCCCGGCATTCCTTTGGCTATCATGTTCCCCGATTGTCAGTTCCATTTGATTGATAGAATAGGCAAAAAAATCAAAGTGGCAACAGCAATAGCGCAAGAAATCGGCTTGAAAAATGTGACTTTTCAGCATGGAGATATAGGCGAGTGTCGCAATAAGTATGACTTCGTTGTGAGTCGTGCCGTTATGCGTCTTGATGAACTTGTGCCACTCATTCGCAAGAATATAAGTAACGTTGGCAAAAACTCATATCAAAACGGCCTTATTTGTCTAAAAGGAGGAAATCTTGAAGAAGAATCGGTTGGCGTGAATTATCCAGTAATAGACTATTCGATAACTGAATTTTTCAACGAACCGTTTTTTGAGACAAAGAAAATTGTTTATGTCCCAATGTAACATTGCTCAATATGATTGTCAGTAGATTTACATTTAACCTATTTGGCGTAAACACTTATATCCTATGGGATGCTGATAGTCGCGAGGCTGTGATTATCGACCCTGGAATGACCAAAGAAACCGAGTGCAAGCAGATTGATGATTTCGTTCGCGAGAATTCATTGAAATTATGCCATATGATTAATACACACATGCATATTGACCATTCTTTTGGTGTGTCGTATATATCTCGCAAGTATGGGTTGCCTCTTGAAGCGAATAAAGAGGACCAGTTTTTGGCTGAGCGAATTCAGCAGCAAGCAAAGATGTTTGGGTTGCCAATATCGGTTGAAGATTTAAATATCAATACGGCCTTGGTTGATGGCCAAATCATAAATGTTGGTTCGGAAGAACTTCGTGTAATTCATGTGCCAGGTCATTCGCCGGGTGGAATAGCATTTTATTCACCCGAATCGGGATTCTTGATTTCGGGCGACTCGCTTTTTCAACGTAGTATAGGTCGCACCGATTTGCCTGGCGGTGATTATAATCAATTAATCAATTCGCTGAATGTGAAACTGATGACCTTGCCGGGTGAAACTGTAGTTTACCCGGGCCATGGGCCAGAAACAATGATTAAAGACGAGAAAGATTTTAATCCATATCTGTAATTAAGCAAGTAAAAAGCAGTAAAGCGAGAGTACTCTCGCTTTACTGCTTTTATTGAATTGGATATTATTTCTTTTGTGCTTTTTCCCAACTGTCTTTAAGAGCGATAGTTCTGTTAAAGATGATGTTGTCGGGAGTTGAGTCATAGTCAGGTGTGAAATATCCGATGCGTTGGAATTGGAAACGATTGCCAACCTGTGCATTTTCCGCAAGGAATGGCTCGATCTTAACTCCGGTAACAACTTTGAGAGACTCGGGATTGAGCATTTCGCGGAAGTCTCGATCGGTTTCTGCTGCGGGGTTCTCAACGTCAAAGAGACGGTCATACAAGCGAACAGTAGCATTGATAGCATGTTCGGCAGATACCCAATGGAGCGTGCCTTTTACTTTGCGCATGCTGCCGGGCATACCGCTTCGTGTTTCAGGGTCGTATTCGCAATAGATTTCAACGACATTGCCTTCGTCATCCTTTTTGAGACCTGTGCATTTGACAATGTATGCGCCTTTAAGGCGAACTTCTGCCCCGGGAGTCATGCGGAAATACTTTTTGGGCGGATTTTCCATGAAGTCCTCGCGCTCGATGTATATTTCTTTTGTGAAAGGCATTGCGTGAGTACCACCGTTTTCTTCTTCGGGGTTGTTGTCCATTTCAACCATTTCAACTGTGTTGTCGGGGAAATTGGTGATGACAACTTTAACGGGGTCAATTACAGCCATTACACGTGTAGAGTGAGAGTTCAAGTCTTCTCTAACGGCATGTTCAAGGAGTGAAATGCTGTTCAAAGCCTCGTATTTTGTGTAACCGATTGCCGAAATGAAGTTTTTGATTGATTGAGGAGAGTAACCGCGACGGCGCATACCAGAGATAGTTGGCATGCGGGGATCGTCCCAACCGGCAACAAGACCTTCTTGAACGAGTTGCAAAAGTTTGCGTTTACTCATTACAGTGTATGTGAGGTTGAGTCGGTTAAACTCAATTTGGCGAGGGCAATATGTTTCATCAGCCAATTCTTTCACATAGTATTCATACAAAGGACGGTGAGGTACAAATTCCAATGTACAAATAGAGTGTGTAACGCCTTCAAAGTAGTCGCTTTGTCCGTGAGCAAAGTCATACATGGGATATACATTCCATGTTGTGCCTGTGCGGTGGTGAGGATGTTTGATGATGCGATACATGATTGGGTCGCGGAAGTGCATATTTGATGATGCCATATCAATTTTTGCACGAAGAACGCGAGCACCTTCATCAAATTCGCCTTTGTTCATGCGTTCAAACAAGTTGAGGTTCTCCTCTACCGAACGATTGCGGTATGGGCTTTCAATACCGGGTGTTGTTGTAGAGCCTTTTTGTGCTGCGATTTCAGCAGATGTTTGGTCATCAACATAGGCTTTGCCTTCTTTGATTAGGCGAATAGCGAGATCATATAATTGAGGGAAATAGTCTGAGGCATAATACTCTCTGTCTTCCCAATCAAAACCCAACCAACGAATATCCTCTTTGATTGAGTCTACATATTCAACATCTTCTTTAACGGGGTTGGTGTCATCGAAACGAAGGTTACATGTCCCGCCAAATTTCTCAGCGATGCCAAAGTCCATACAGATAGCTTTTGCATGGCCGATGTGGAGATAGCCGTTGGGCTCTGGTGGGAAACGGGTGTTTAATCTTCCTCCGTTCTTACCTGCTTGAAGATCGTCAAATACCATTTGTTCAACGAAATTCAAGCCTTTTTTCTCGGTGTTTTCGGTTTCGTTAATTTCAACCATTTTATAGTGAGATTATAATGTTTGTTATATGGATTAATAAGATGCAAATTTAATCATTATTTTTGGTTGTATAATCAAACCAACCATAAAAAACGAAGCAAAATAAAAAAGACAAGCCATGTGACTTGTCTTTTTTATTGGTAGAAGTGTTAAACGATTAAGCGTTTTTTACTTTTTCTACGATAGCCTTGAATGCTGCGGGATTGTTAAGCGCGAGGTCAGCGAGGACTTTGCGGTTGATTTCAATACCTGATTTGTGGATGAGTCCCATCAATTTTGAGTAAGACAAATCTTCGAGGCGTGCAGCAGCATTGATACGCTGAATCCAAAGAGCACGGAAGTTGCGTTTTTTGTTTTTGCGGTCGCGGTAAGCATAAGTCAAACCTTTTTCCCAAGTGTTTTTGGCAACGGTCCAAACATTTTTGCGACATCCGTAATAACCTCTGGTTAATTTCAGGATTTTCTTTCTGCGAGCTCTAGAAGCTACATGATTTACTGATCTTGGCATTTTTTTGAAATTTTTGAATGTTAGCGGCTATTGCTCTTAAATGCTAAACATTCGGTTAGTAATAATTTAAAAATCACGAATTAAAAACGGAAACCTGCTTTTGTTACTTGAGGGCAAGTAATGCCTTTACGTTGCTCTCGTCAACTTTAGCTACTATAGATGAGTGAGTGAGGTTTCTTTTTTGCTTTTTAGTCTTCTTTGTCAAGATGTGACTTTTGAAAGCATGTTTTCTTTTGATCTTTCCTGATCCGGTAAGGGCGAACCTCTTTTTGGCACCGGAGTTAGTTTTAATCTTTGGCATTTTTGTTAATTATAAAAGTTATTAATTCGAGTTATATAATATCCTAATCTGCTCGAGATGTGGATGATTATTTCTTTTTAGGTGAAAGCATGATAATCATACGCTTTCCTTCAAGGACGGGCATCTGCTCTACTTTACCAAACTCTTCGAGGTCGTTGGCAAAACGAAGCAAGAGAACTTCACCTTGTTCTTTGAAGAGTATTGAGCGACCTTTGAAAAATACATACGCTTTAACTTTGGCGCCTTCCTTCAAGAATCCGACTGCATGTTTCAACTTGAAGTTGTAGTCGTGTTCGTCGGTTTGCGGTCCGAAACGAATTTCTTTTACTACGACTTTTGTTGATTTGGCCTTTTGTTCCTTTTGGCGTTTTTTCTGTTGGTAAAGGAACTTTTGATAATCAAGAATTTTGCAAACGGGTGGTTCTGCATTGGGTGAAATCTCAATCAAGTCAAGACCTAGTTCGTCCGCAAGTCTGATAGCCTCCTGAATTGAATATACACCGCCTTCAACATTGTCACCTACAAGGCGCACCTCTTTGGCTCTGATGTTTTCGTTGATGTTGTAAGGATCCTTTGTGTTCTTGTCTCCTCTACGGGGTTGGGCGTTATTTCTATTGTTTTGCCCTGGGTTTTGGGGTTTTTTATCCATTCAGTGGTTTATTGATTAATCATTTTTTCGACCTCTTCAGCCAAATTTTCTGCAAAGGTAGTAATTTTCATTGAACCTTTATCACCTTCGCCCTGTTTTCTTACAGAAATTTCACCATTTTGTGCTTCTTTTTCGCCTACAATGAGCAAATAAGGTATTCTTTTGAGTTCATTGTCACGAATTTTCTTGCCAATTTTCTCATTTCTGTCGTCAACGAGAGTTCTAACATCCATAATGTTCAACTGTTTTGCAACTTCGTGAGCATAGTCGTTGAATTTCTCGCTGATGGGAAGTACTACTGCTTGGTCGGGAGTTAACCACAAGGGGAAACGGCCGGCAGTGTGTTCCAAGAGAACGGCAACGAAACGCTCCATTGAACCGAAAGGTGCACGGTGAATCATTACGGGGCGATGTTTTTGGTTGTCGGCGCCAGTATATTCAAGTTGGAAACGCTCGGGTAGGTTGTAGTCAACTTGGATAGTGCCTAATTGCCAACGGCGACCGATTGCATCTTTTACCATGAAGTCAAGTTTGGGACCGTAGAATGCTGCCTCGCCAAGTTCGGTTCTTGCATTAAGACCTTTTTCGGCACATGCTTCAATGATTGCGTTTTCGGCGAGTCGCCAATTTTCGTCGCTACCTATATATTTTTCTTTGTTGTTGGGGTCGCGGAGTGAAATCTGTGCTTCGAAATTTTCAAATTTGAGTGCCTTAAATATATAAAGGATAATATCCATTACTTTAAGGAATTCTTCTTTGATTTGGTCGGGAGCGCAGAAGATGTGAGCGTCATCCTGAGTAAAGCCACGAACGCGAGTCAAACCGTGGAGCTCGCCACTTTGTTCATAGCGGTATACTGTACCAAATTCTGCAAGACGCAAGGGTAATTCGCGGTATGAGCGAGGGAATGCCTTGAAAATTTCGCAGTGGTGGGGGCAGTTCATGGGTTTGAGCAAGTATTCTTCTCCTTCTTCGGGTGTGTGGATGGGTTGGAATGAGTCCTTACCATATTTTGCATAGTGGCCAGATGTCACATAAAGCATCTTATTACCGATGTGGGGAGTGATTACTTGTTGGTAGCCATATTGTTTTTGGATTTTGCGCAAGAATTGTTCGAGACGGTCGCGCAATGCGGCGCCTTTGGGCAACCACAAAGGCAAGCCTGCACCTACATTTGCAGAGAATGCGAAAAGTTCCATTTCTTTGCCGAGTTTGCGGTGGTCGCGTTTCTTGGCTTCTTCAAGGAGTTGGAGGTATTCATCAAGCATTTTTTTCTTTGGGAAAGAAACACCATATACGCGAACGAGTTGGTCGCGTTTTTCATCACCTCTCCAATAAGCGCCTGCAAGCGACATGATTTTAACCGCTTTGATGGGGGCGGTGTTGGGAATGTGTGGTCCGCGGCAAAGGTCGGTGAATGAGCCTTGTGTATAGGTCGTGATGTGACCGTCTTCAAGCTCGTTAATCAATTCGCATTTATATACTTCTCCCCTTTCGCCAAAGAGTTTCAATGCGTCTTCTTTTGAGATGTCGGCGCGTTTGATTTCTTCTTTGCGCTGAGCGAGTTCAAGCATTTTTGCTTCAATTTTGGGGAATTCGGCAGCTGTGATTGTATTGCCATTAGGGTCAATGTCATAGTAGAAGCCTGTTTCGATAGCAGGGCCGATGCCGAATTTAACTCCGGGATACAATTCCTGCAATGCTTCTGCTAATAAGTGGGCCGAACTGTGCCAGAAAGCGTGTTTACCTTCGGCATCATCCCATTTGAAAAGTTTGATTGTCGCGTCTTCGTAGATGGGACGAGTGATATCCCATTGAGTATCGTTTACCGAAGCTGCAAGAATATCTTGCGCCAAACGAGAACTGATGCTTTCAGCGATTTGAAGAGGAGTTGTGCCCTTTTCAAATTGCTTTACGCTGTTGTCGGGAAAAGTGATATTTATCATTGTGTAAGTTGTTTTTTATTTTAGGATTTTGCCTAAATGGCACATTTATACAAAATCGGGTGCAAATTTACGGAAATTATTTCGTAAAATCAATAGTTTATAACAAAAAATAGCGTTGAAAACACAATTAAAATCATATGCGTGGCAGAGGCATCATGCGAGATATGAATCCGCGGAGTTTGCGCATGTAAGATATTAGTTTTGATTCTTTTGGCGCAGAAACTTGTATTTTGCGCGAATTTAGGTGCGCTAAGAACGTGTCCTCGTTCCACTCTGCTTGATGTTTGAGAATGGCTAGTTTGATTTCCGCCAATTTCTCTGCATTGCTGTTCTTCTCATAGATGACTGCAAGAGACAATGCTATTGAGGTGTATGTGTTGATAAGCCCTTCTTTAACAGTGGTATTGTCGTAAAAATGTTCTATTAGTTTTTCGCGGCTTTTCATGGCCATTCTCAACTGCTTTTCGTTGTCGGCAACTCCCCACATTCCTTGTGAATGCTTGCGGTAAACAGCCATTGGCGTAGCGAAATAATGTATGTGCCCGGTAGATGCATGCAGCATGTGCAATGTGTAGTCGGGAGCTGCAACTTCGCTTATCCACGAGGGGATTTGTGGAAGTACGCTTCGGCGGTACATTACCGATAGATTTGTGATGTAATTGCTGCGAGACAGGTCGTTAATGGTGGTGTCTGTCTTTTGGCCGCCATTACTTAGGCTTTTGGTATTGTTGTGGCTGTAATAGTTTATTACACGGTGAAAGGTGACATTGCACTCGGGGTGCTTCTCCATGTACTCGACTTGTCGTGTGAGTTTGTGCTTGTTGCACCAATAATCATCGCCTTCGCATTTTGCTAAATACTCACCTGTACATGCGGCTAATGTTTCCATGAGATTGCGGTGCACGCCGATGTTCCTTTCCCGTTCGAGTATCTTGATGATGTGGGGATAGCGTTGTTGCCATTCTCGGCAAATGCGCAGTGTGTTATCGGTGCTGCAATCGTCGCCGATGACCAATTCAAACGGGTGGTCGAATTTTTGTAGCACTACCCCTCTGATGGCTTCTGCGATATATTTTTCGTGATTGTATGTAAGCATCATTACGCTTACTTTTGGCGCTGCATTCATGGGCTAAAATGAAAATAGCCGATAAAAATCGGCTAAATGTTGTTGTATTGTTGCCTTGGAAGGATTCGAACCCTCACAGGCGGAACCAGAATCCGACGTGCTACCATTACACCACAAGGCAATGTCAACTATTTGACGTGTGCAAAGGTAGAAACTTTTTTTAGAATACACAATTATTTTTGCTAAATTTGCGGAAAATTTCGGAATTATGATTATAGCATCTAAAAAGCGAAAAGAAAACATTGCGGAGTATTTATTATATATGTGGCAAGTCGAAGATTTGATAAGGGCTTATGGCCTAAATTTAGACTTGATTGACGAGGCTATTGTATCAAAAATGGACCTTGATGAAGAGACACATAAAAAGGTGCTTGAATGGTATGAGTCATTGATTGACATGATGCGCTCAGAAGGTGTTGTGCAATCGGGGCATTTGCAGTTGAACAAAAATGTAATTATTCAGTTGACCGATTTGAGTAACACACTTTTGAAAGACTCACGTTTTACGGAATATTCGGCAGAGTTTTACCGTACTCTCCCATTTATAGTTGAGTTGCGTGCCAAAGCAAAAGATTCGGCTGTTGGCGAGATTGAGACGTGCATGACTGCGCTTTATGGAATTCTTTTGATGAAGCTTCAAGGCAAGGGGATTTCGGATGATACAGCAAATGCGGTTAAACAAATTACGCGTTTTATAGCATTGTTGTCTCATTATTTCAAATTAGACCAAGAAAATCAACTGTTCAAAGACCAAGAATAGCATAGTGCAAACGGTCAAATGAGCCTTTAAGTTTGCATTTGCCGTCGCTTTGCTGTATCTTTGTGAAAAATTTAGATAAATATGAAAATATTGGTAACGGGTGCTAATGGTCAGTTAGGAACTGAAATGCGCAATATTCTTGAAAAAGAATGTCCTGGTGTTACATTGTACACTGACATCGCAGAGTTGGATTTGACTGATGCCAAGGCTGTTGGATTGTATGTCGTTAAGAATGAAATCACTCATATTGTCAACTGTGCGGCTTATACGGCAGTTGATAAGGCTGAGGAAGATAAGGCTTTGTGCGCGGCTGTGAATGTAGATGCCGTAAAAAACATTGCAAATGCGGCTGACTCGGTTGGCGCCAAAGTAATTCACATCTCAACTGATTATGTTTTTGACGGAACTGCCCATAGACCCTATCGTGAGTCGGACAAAGTTAACCCCGTTTCTCAATATGGAACAACTAAGCGAGCCGGAGAAACTGCGTTGATTGCACTCGCTCCCGATAGCATTATAATTCGCACAAGTTGGCTCTATTCTCCTTATGGCAAGAATTTTGTGAAAACAATGATTGCGTTAGGTAAGGAGCGTTCGGAGTTGAAAGTGGTTAGTGACCAAATAGGCACTCCTACCTATGCGGCAGACCTTGCATTGGCTATATATAAAATCTTGATGAGCCATCAATGGGTTGAAGGTATTTACCATTACAGTAATGAAGGTGCATGCTCATGGTATGATTTCACAAAAGCGATTCATCGCATAGTGGGTATTGTTGATTGTGATGTTAAGCCTATCCCGACAGAGGACTACCCCACTGCCGCTACTCGTCCCTATTACAGCATATTGGACAAGTCTCTCATCCGTGCTACCTATGGTGTTGAAACTCCTCATTGGGAAGAAAGTTTGCAAAAATGTATAGAGATTTTAACAACAAATAAAGAATAATTTGTGGCTAATTTAACAGAAGAAATAAGTAAACGACGCACATTTGCGATTATCAGTCACCCTGACGCTGGTAAAACAACTTTGACCGAGAAATTGCTCTTGTTTGGTGGTGCTATTCACATTGCCGGAGCAGTTAAATCAAATAAAATCAAAAAGTCGGCAACATCTGACTGGATGGAGATTGAAAAGCAACGCGGTATCTCAGTTGCTACATCTGTGATGGGTTTCAATTATGGAGATTATAAAATCAATATTTTGGATACTCCTGGTCACCAAGATTTCGCCGAAGACACTTATCGCACTTTGACTGCTGTTGACAGCGTAATTATCGTTGTCGATGTGGCGAAGGGCGTTGAGCAACAAACACGAAAACTTATGGAAGTGTGCCGTATGCGCAACACTCCCGTTATTATATTTGTCAATAAATTGGACCGTGAAGGTCGCGACCCGTTTGAAATTCTAGATGAACTTGAATCAGAATTGAAGATTTCGGTCCGTCCATTAAGTTGGCCTATCAATATCGGTGCGAAATTCAAAGGCGTATATAATATATATGAGCAGTCGTTAGACTTGTTCACTCCTAATAAGCAACGCGTATCTGAACGCGTTGAGATTGAAGACGTAAATGATCGTCGTATTGACGAGAACATCGGCGAAAAAGATGCCGCAAAATTGCGCGAAGATTTGGAGCTGATTGAAGGGGTTTATCCCGAATTTAGTGTAGAAGAATATCTTAAAGGTCAAGTTGCACCAGTGTTCTTTGGTTCAGCGCTAAATACATTTGGTGTTAAAGAATTGCTTGACTGTTTTGTCAAGATTGCACCTGCCCCTCGCCCCATTGTAGCCGAAGAGCGCGAAATCAAACCTGATGAAGACAACTTCTCGGGATTTGTGTTCAAGATTCACGCTAATATGGACCCCAATCACCGCAGTTGTATCGCGTTTGTTAAGGTGTGCTCAGGTAAGTTCGAGCGTAATGCTAACTACAAGCATATAAGAACAGGCAAAATGATGAAATTTGCCGCACCTACAGCATTCATGGCGCAAAAAAAGAATATTGTTGACGAGGCATTCCCTGGCGATATCGTGGGTATTCCTGATACAGGTAACTTTAAAATTGGCGATACGCTCACATCGGGTGAGCAAATCCATTTCAAAGGCTTGCCGAGTTTCTCTCCCGAAATGTTCAAGTATATTGAAAACACTGACCCCATGAAGTCGAAACAATTGGAAAAAGGTATTCAGCAACTTATGGATGAAGGTGTGGCGCAGTTATTTGTTAATCAGTTTAATGGTCGCAAAATTATCGGTACTGTCGGTCAGTTGCAATTTGAGGTTATCCAATATCGCTTGTTGAACGAATATGGTGCTCAATGTCGATGGGAACCAATATCATTGTATAAGGCATGTTGGATTGAAAGCGACGATGCCGAAGCATTGGCTGCATTCAAAAAACGCAAGCATCAGTTTATGGCGGTTGACCGCGATGGACGCGATGTGTTTATGGCCGACTCAAACTATGTGTTGCAAATGGCGCAAAGCGATTTCCCTAAAATCAGATTCCATTTTACAAGCGAATTCTAAATAAGACAAAAAGCGGTTCTTTGGGGCCGCTTTTTTATATTTTGGGTATAAAATTAGCCAAAAAATTGGCATTTGTTTTAATTTTATCATAAAAAACAAATTATTTGTAAGAAAATGCATAGATGTTGATTATACTCAAAGTAAAAATTATTATCTTTGTAGAATAACTTACATATAGCAACATAAAACCATTGAATAGTAAACATGAAAGTTTTAAAATTTGGAGGAACATCAGTTGGAACAGTTGAAAGTCTTCAACATGTCAAATGCATTGTTGAATCTTGTAATGAACCTGTAATAGTTGTAGTTTCGGCATTAGGCGGAATTACCGACCAATTGATTAACACGGCAAAACTTGCTGTCAATGGAGATATCGCCCATATTGATTCGTATAACAAAATCGTAGAACGCCACTATAATGTTATTGACAATATCGTACCTGCCGACAAACGCGATTCGTTAAAAGCCATTGTTACTCCCCTTTTGGAAGAATTAGGCAATATATATCGTGGTGTAAGTTTGATTCGCGATTTGTCTGACCGAACATTGGACATTGTCGTAAGTTATGGCGAAAGATTGTCTTCGGTAATCATTAGTTACATCATAGCAGATGCTCGTCATTTTGATTCTCGCAGTTTCATTAAAACCGAGTCACAATTTGGCAAGCACATTCTCAATAACGAATTAACACAGTCGTTGATTCATGCAACATTTGACGGTTGCGACTACAAGGTGGCTATTGTTCCCGGATTCATTGCGTCAAACACAAATGGCGATATAACAAACTTGGGTCGTGGTGGTAGCGATTATACTGCTGCTATTCTTGCTGCAACTCTCGATGCATCTGTGCTTGAAATTTGGACCGATGTTGACGGATTTATGACCGCAGACCCTCGTGTGATTAATAGCGCTTATGTTATTGACCACTTGTCGTTTGTTGAAGCAATGGAATTGTGTAACTTTGGCGCGAAGGTTATTTATCCTCCGACAATATATCCTGTATTCCACAAGAATATACCCATTAAAATCAAGAATACCTTTAACTCTACTGCTCCCGGTACATTGATTTCGGAGCAAAGACCAAGCCCCGAAGGCAAGGCTATTAAAGGTATATCATCAATTAATGATACCTGTTTGATTACCGTATCGGGTTTGGGTATGGTTGGTATTATCGGTATTAATGCACGCATCTTTAATGCTTTGGCAAAAAATGGTGTAAGTGTATTCTTGGTGTCACAAGCATCAAGCGAGAACACAACTTCTTTTGCTGTTAAGAATGCCGATGCCGATTTGGCCGTTAATGTTTTGTCCGAAGAATTTGCAACCGAACTTAAAAGTGGCGAATTAAGTGCCATTTCAGCCGAGCGAAATTTGGCGACTGTTGCGATTGTAGGGGAAAATATGAAACATTCTACCGGTATTGCCGGTAAGTTGTTCAACACATTGGGGCGTAATGGTATCAATGTGATAGCGTGTGCCCAAGGTGCATCAGAAACAAATATCTCATTTGTAATCGATTTAAAAAACCTTCGTAAGGCATTAAATGTTATTCACGACTCGTTTTTCTTGTCTGAAACACAAGTGCTCAACTTGTTTGTTGTAGGTATTGGTAATGTTGGTCGCCACTTGTTGCAACAAATCAATATGCAGCAAGAAAAATTGTTGAAGAATAAGGCTCTCTCATTGCGCATTGTTGGTATATCAAATTCTCGCAAATGTATTTTTGACCGTGAGGGTATTGATATTTCAAACTACAATGAGTTGCTTGAACAATCTGAAATTGTCGCTACTCCCGAAAATATCAAGAATGAGGTTTTGGGAATGAATATATTTAATTCGGTATTCGTTGACTGCACAGCAAGCGATGCTATTGCGGCATTGTATGCCGATTTGTTGTCACACAATATCAGTGTTGTTGCAGCAAATAAAATAGCAGCTTCATCAGATTATTCGAACTATTCAAACCTCAAACGCATTGCGCGCAAGAAAGATGTTAAATTCTTGTTTGAAACAAATGTTGGTGCTGGTTTACCTATTATCAATACGATCAATAGCCTTATAAATTCAGGCGATAAAATCTTGAAAATTGAGGCGGTATTGTCGGGTACACTCAACTTTATATTCAATGTGTTGAGCAAAGACACTCCTTTCAGCAAGGCTATTGCAATGGCGCGTGAAGCCGGTTATAGTGAGCCAGACCCTCGTATTGACCTCAGTGGCAAAGATGTTGTCAGAAAACTTGTAATCTTGGCGCGTGAAGCCGGTTATAAAGTTAATCAGGAAGATGTTGTTCGCAATCTTTTTGTGCCTGAAAAATACTTTGAAGGTAGCGTTTCTGATTTCATGACAAATATCAGTAATCTCGATGGCGAATTTGAAGCAAAACGAGTTGATGCAGAAAAGAACGATGAACATTTCCGCTTTGTTGCAAGTTTACAAGATGACCGTGTAGAAGTCGGCTTGCAGACCGTTGACTCAAAACATCCATTCTATTCGTTGGAAGGAAGTAATAATGTGATATTGTTAACAACTGAGCGCTACAAGGAGTTCCCTATGGTAATCAAGGGTTATGGTGCTGGCGCAGAGGTTACAGCAGCCGGTGTATTCGCCGATATTATTAGCATAGCCAATATTCGATAATATGAAATATATTGTAATACTTGGAGATGGCATGGCCGATGAGCCTATTGAGGCGCTTGGTGGTAAAACCCCACTTCAAGTTGCCAATACTCCTGCCATGGATTATCTTGCCCGCAATGGTAAGTGCGGAACATTCGTAACTGTTCCACAAGGATTTCATCCTGGCAGTGAAATCGCCAATCTCACTGTTTTGGGTTATGATGTTGCCGAAGTGTTTGAGGGTCGTGGCTCTCTTGAAGCGGCAAGTATGGGCATTCCTATTGAAGAAAATGAAATGGCTATGCGATGCAATATAATTTGCATTGAGAATGAGAAAATCAAAAACCATTCAGCCGGCCACATTTCTAATGAGGAGGCAACTGAACTGATAAAGTATTTGCAGCAAAATATAACTGATGAGAGAATTAAATTCTTTCCAGGTGTGTCATACCGACATTTGCTCAAAATCAAAGGAGCCGATAAGCGCATTAAATGCACGCCGCCACATGATGTTCCTGGAACTGACTACCTTGATGTTATGATTCAGGCAGAATGTGAAGAAGCGGAATTGACAGCTGACATGCTCAATGCTTTAATTCTTGAATCGCAAGAATTGTTGAGCAATCACCCTATTAATCTCAAACGCGTTGCCGAAGGTAAAGACCCCGCAAATAGCATTTGGCCTTGGTCGCCAGGTTATAAGCCATCAATGAAGACTATGCAAGAGTTGTATGGCTTTTCATCGGGTAAGGTCATTTCGGCAGTTGACCTCATTCGAGGTATTGGAGTATATGCAGGGTTAGAGCCAATATTGGTTGAAGGTGCAACCGGCTTGTATGACACGAACTATGAAGGTAAAGTTCAAGCTGCGATTGAGGCATTGAAAGAAAATGACTTTATTTTCTTGCATATCGAAGCAAGTGATGAAGCTGGTCATGAAGGTGATATCGACTTAAAAATAAAGACGATTGAATATCTTGACAATCGTGTGATAAAACCATTGCTTGATTCGTTATCATCAATAAATGATGATGTCGCAATAGCATTGTTGCCTGACCATCCTACTCCATGCCGAATCAGAACGCATACTGCTCAGCCCGTACCTTTTGTCATTTACAAACCTGGACAACAAGCCGATAGCGTTGAACAGTTTGATGAAGAAGCGGTGAAATGCGGTGCTTATGGCGAGTTAAAGAAAGATGAGTTTATAAAAGAATTAATTAAATAAAAAATGCAATATTACAGTACAAATGGTGATTCATCCAAAGTGAGTTTGCAAGAAGCAGTTGTGCATGGATTAGCATCTGACAAAGGTCTGTTCATGCCCGAAGTTATTCCAACTATTCCCAAGGCTTTCTTTAACAACATAGCAGAAATGTCGTTACAAGATATAGCTTATGTTGTTGCAAACACATTGTTTGGTCAAGATATTGATTCAAAAACGCTCAAAAACATTGTAAACGAAACTTTGAACTTTGACATTCCTTTGGTTAATGTTGAAGGTAATAAATATAGTTTAGAGTTGTTTCATGGCCCCACATTGGCTTTCAAAGATGTAGGCGCACGATTTATGGCTCGTTTGTTGGGACATTTCAACCAACGAAAAGGCGAAGATGTCGTTAATGTGCTTGTCGCAACATCGGGTGACACTGGTAGTGCTGTGGCTAACGGTTTCTTGAATGTGCCGGGAGTTAGAGTATTTGTACTTTATCCCAAAGGTAAAGTGAGCCATATACAAGAATGTCAATTTACAACATTGGGTGCTAATATCACAGCATTGGAAGTTAACGGAACTTTTGATGACTGTCAGGCATTGGTTAAGAGTGCCTTCATGGATAAGGAATTGAACGAAAAAATGCAGTTGACATCGGCTAACTCTATTAATGTCGCCCGATTCTTGCCTCAAATGTTCTATTATTTCTATGCTTATGCGCAGTTGGCTAAAATGGGTAAACCGTTAGATAAAATTGTAGTGTCAGTACCAAGTGGTAACTTTGGTAACATTACAGCCGGCTTGATTGGCAAAAAAATGGGCTTGCCCATTAAACGCTTCATTGCTGCAAATAATAAGAATGATATTTTCTATCAATATCTACAAACTGGCGAGTACTCACCTCGCGCTTCGGTTCAGACTATTGCGAATGCAATGGATGTTGGTGCGCCTTCAAATTTTGCTCGTATTCTTGATTTGTATAAAAACTCACACGAAGCAATTTCAGCTGAAATATCAGGTTGCACATACGATGACAATCAGATTGCAGAAACATTGAAAGAAACATATCAGAAGACTGGCTATCTGCTCGACCCACATGGTGCAGTCGGTTATCGCAGTCTGCTTGAAGGTTTGAACGATGATGAAATCGGTGTGTTCCTTGAAACTGCTCATCCTGCCAAATTCAAAGAAACAGTTGAAAATATCGTAGGCGAGAAAGTTGCTATACCTTCAAAATTGGCTGCATTTATGAAAGGTCAAAAATCAACTGTTAAGATGACATCATCTTTTGCATCTTTCAAAAAATACTTAATGAATATATAATCCCTAAATCGATATATTATGGCAAATAAAAGAGAACTTAAAAAAAGAATCAAGTACATTTGCGGTGATTTGGCCGGCGAATGTATCATGGCTCGCACTTTGATTCCCGGAATCGACGCTGAGCAAATGAACGAAGTTGTATATGATATTGCTGCATTGCAAACAATGACTTTGAAACGAGTTACTTTCGGTTTTGACAAAACCAAAAAAGAATTTGCTGATGCCAAGGCTTATAACAAAGCAAAAACACAATATTTTGCCGAAGCTTTTGCGCAGTTGGTAAACGAGTTCAACAAAGGTGTTGCCGATGTTGTTGCTGCAATGAATAAAGCGTTGCCTGCATCTCAAAAAGAAGCAAACAAACAAGCAATCAACTCATAACAAAAACTATTTAAGCAGGCATGAATCATATTTGTGCCTGCTTTTTTAAAAGATGTCACATCCAATGAAAATAGCGATTATCCCCTATGACATAGCATGGGGAGATAAAGATGAAAATCTCATGTCAATTGGCGAGAAATTACGCCGCGTTGACACCGATACTGATATTGTGGTATTGCCTGAAATGTTCACAACAGGTGTTCTGAATGACCCCGTTATGGTCGCAAACTTGGCAGAGACAAATCAGGAACGAACAATGATGGCTTTGAGCCGTTTGGCGTCATTCTTTAATTTCGCTATTTGTGGAAGTTTCTTGGCTACGACTTCGGGAAATTATTACAATCGAGCGTTCTTTGTAGAACCGTCGGGCGAAGTGACATATTATGATAAAAAGCATCTATTTTCTGTTGGCGGGGAAGATGCACTCTTTTCGGCGGGTGCCAAGCAATCTGAGATTATCAGATATAGAGGATGGAATATCTCTCTTGCTGTATGTTATGATTTGCGTTTCCCTGTTTGGAATAGAAATGTGGACAATAGATATGACATTAAAATCTTTGTCGCAAATTGGCCATCAAGCCGTTCCTATGCATGGCAACATCTTTTAATTGCTCGTGCTATTGAAAATCAATCTTATGTTGTAGGTGCCAATAGAGTTGGTGGAGATGATAGCGGAACTTATTGCATTGAAGACTCTATGTGTATTGATTATTTGGGTAAAATAATCTCGAAAAAATCGGCAGATAACATTCTATATTCTGTTGCCGATTATGAGAAGTTAACGGCATTCCGTCGCAAGTTCCCTGTGTGGAAAGATGCCGATGAATTCAGTTTAGATTAACCGTAATATCTGTGGTAAAATAGGTGTAACCAAATCGTTAACGATTTTCTTTATGTTTGGATGTGGTTTTTTAATCTCAATTTGTTGAGAATTGATGCGTGAAATCACATCTTGTCGAGAGATGTTGTTGCGTGACATAACACGGTTGATGCGCAACTCCATAGGCGCTGTAACCTCCCACACTTCATCGACTATTTTGTCTAATCCGCTTTGATATAAGATTGCAGTCTCTATAAATTTGACCGAGCCGTTATTTTCTTCAATCCATTTAATAATATCGTCTTTGACGGCTGAGTGAGTTATTTGGTTAAGTGTTTCTAGCTTTTGCTCGTCGTTGAATACGATGTTGGCAAGTACTGGGCGATTGATTTGGTTGTTTGCGATAGCCTTTTCGCTGATTTTTGACGCAATCTGTTGCTTAATGGTGTCACTGCTATCCATTAATCTTTTCGCATTGCTATCGCAATCATAAATACCATATCCGAGTTTGGAAAGGACCGTACTAACAACAGTCTTGCCCACTCCTATCCCGCCAACTATCGCTATTACTCGCTGTTTCATTATTGCTCGATGATATATTCAACACTATCTGGTTTAACCGATATGTTTTGGTAGTAAACCGAATCACAACTAACGGTGACCGGAATTTTATTTGAAGTTGATTTTGATGCCTTGTATGTTGCTTTTAATACAATGTCTTTGGGTAACTCATTGTATCTGCTCATAGGAATCAGATAGCTTACTTCGCATTTAGACGGAAATACAATTAATTTACTGCCGTCGGTGCTTTCGGACTGAATGTTGATGCTGACTTTTTTTGAAATCAACGGTTCAACAGGAATTGTAACAGTGACCTTGTTGGGCTTGGCCTTTATGTTGTTGGGCAAAATCAAGGTTACTTGTTCTTTGATTGTATCAGTAACATTGTCGCGCGAGATTAATGCTGTGTTGACTGCTATAATGCTATCGGGAATGGGGTTTTGACTAAACAATTTAATAGAGTCAACATTTGCAGTAATGTTGCCGCATATCACATATTGTGGATTGGGCTTGATATTGGCGTTTATAATTAGTTTTACACTTTTCCCTGGCAAATTGGTGATAGCACTTTTTATTGAGTCGGGAGTGAATGATACAATCTGGGCATTTGACCCGAATTTTGATTGTAGTATTGAATTGATGTTAGAACGGCTTAATATAATTCGTCCGTTGACATACTGAACATCTTTGTATTTTACCTTGATAGAGGGATTGTTGCCTAACGAAAATCTAACCAATGATGAACCTTTATCTCTGACGCTCACATTGATTTTGTCGGGGATGTTGTCAATAAGAGTAATACTGTCGGGTACTTCTGTAATATCTAACGGAAGTACATAGTCTTTTTGAATCTCATCATTAAGAGCAAGCATCAACCAAAAGATAGATGCAACGATTAAGAATATCAAAAACAGAAAAGCATTCTTGCCTGTTGATGATTTTGCTATTTTTCTTAATGAAGAGATTAGTTCGTTGTTGTTTTCGTTGGGCATGGATCGTCTGTAAGAAAAGAAAACCCACTATGTTGGTCAACAACATAATGGGTTTCATGTTATTGATTTTAGAAACTCTTATTTAGCTTCTTGATTTTCAACTTGTGCTTCGGCTGCTGAGGGATAAACAGAGCCTTTGTCAATAGTGATTTTTACATTATCGGCAATTTCGATAATGAAGGCATTGTCTTTGATGCCGCGAATTTTGCCATAAATACCGCCGGCTGTAATTACGCGGTCACCTACTGTGAGCGATTCACGGAATTTACGGATTTCTTTTTGGCGTTTTTGTTGTGGGCGAATCATGAAGAAATAGAAAATTGCAATCAAAGCAACAATCATTACGATATTCATCATGCCACTACCGGCAGCAGGTGCTGCTTCTTGAAGTAATACGAAATTTGTAATCATAATAGAGTATTTGTTGTTTTAAGTTTTTACAAATATAACATTAATTTATCAGACTTTGTTGAGTTTGCCCTCACTTTTGAATTTATTAATAACAGAGTACAAAATACCATTAATAAATTGTCCGCTTTTGGGGGTGCTGTAACAATTCGCGATTTCGATGTATTCGTTGAGTGTTACAGGTATGGGAATCAAGGGGAACTCTGTCAATTCGGTTATCGCAACTGTCATGATAACGATATCCATAAATGCCAAACGGTCGGGGTCCCAACTGTTATTGTTTACATATTGCTCAATGAGTTCGCGATACTCGTCGGCTTTATTGATAGCGCTTTCAAACAGTTTTGGACCAAAGTCACGGTCCTCATCATCTTTGAATTGAGGAAGGAACGATGTTCGTTCACCATTGTTAGCAAAATGCTTGATGCTCTTCATTGCAAATGTGCCCATGATTTCAAGGTCATCATTCCAGTAGATTGATTGTGCTTCAAGAATTTCGCCCAACTCTTCCGAGGGAAGAATGATGTTTTTGAGAATACTTCTCCATAATTCGCAGTCTTCGGCAAATGATTGATCCTCAGCTACCATATATTTTTGATACACTTCTGAAGCAAGAATAGCGTCAAGAATATGTTTTGTGAAAAGAGGCTCATTTGTCCAGAAATTGAGGTTCTTGTCTTGATATTTTGCCAACGCAGGATGCTCTTCAATAGAACGAATAAACTCGTTGTCAGCAAATCTCATATTGGGGTTAAGGTCTTCATAAGAAGGGAGATTTTTGCTCTTCGCCGCTTCAAGACGGTTGCGTTGGAGGCGTGTCAACTCAATCATCAACAAGAACAAGCTGTGGTATAACTCATATCCCTTGTCAAATGATGTTGCGAGCGCTTTCTTCGCTGATACGAGCGATAAAGTTGTGTCGCCATAATTTGACAATGTGTTTAAGAGCATTGAAACGCCCAAGTCAAAACCTACGTGAGTGAAATCGGGATTCATTCGGCAGATTTCAACAAATTGAGGGTCGTTAACAATAACTGTGTTTACCATTACCTTCCAGAACATAGCCTCGTCGCTGATTTCGGCAGGTTTGAGCTTTTTCAAATTTTTGAATGCAACCGAATCTACAATTTTAGAGTGTAGTCTTAAAACGATAGAGTCGTATGCTTCAACATTATTGTCTTCACGAGAAATGATGAGTTTAATCTCGTCATTAGACAACAATCCTTTGGCGAGTTTTAATGTAGACAATAAATTTAAATCAAGATTTTGAATGGGAGAACGTTTGTTCTGCGGTTTGACTGTGCAACCCGAGAGTTCAAGGATAAGAAGAATTAAATCAAGATATAATTTGTAAGCAAATCTTTTGTCTTTTGATGCGGTTTCAGGTGCTTTTTCAAGTGTGAAATCTTTGCGTGTCAACAGATATGAATATAGCATCTGTACAACCTTAATTCTAATCAAAATGCGATTTATCATAATTCTAAATGTCCTTTTTGTTAATAATGTGCAAAATTACTAATTAATTGCGAGATTATTACTATTTGAATAGATGTTTTTGACGTTGTGACTGTTATTCGGCCAAAGGATTCCATCCTTGTGCTTTCAATACCATTTCTCCGCCATCACGAGTAATCATTGCGCAGCCAAGAGATTCGTCGGTTATGTAGCCAATAATTTTAACGCCTTCGATTTTTTCGACAGCATCGTGACTGTGTAGGGGCACTGTGAATAACAATTCATAGTCCTCTCCCCCATTTAACGCAGCTGTAACCAAATTCATGTTAAACTCTTCGGCCATTACTGCTGTTTGATAATCAATGGGTATGCGGTCTTCATATATGCGACAGCCCACCTTGCTTTGCTTGCAAATATGCATCAATTCTGATGAAAGACCGTCCGAAATGTCAATCATTGATGTTGGTACAATGTTTTCTTTGCGAAGACTCTCTACAATGTTTTTGCGTGCTTCGGGTTTCAACTGGCGCTCTATGAGATATTCTTTACCTTGGAAATCGGGTGTGAAGTTGCGGTCGTTACCCGATGCGATTTTTTCGCGTTCCAAGAGTTGTAGCCCCATATATGCTGCTCCAAGGTCGCCTGAAACGCAGATTAAATCAGTGTTTTTTGCACCATTGCGATATGCAATTTGAGACTCATCTGCTTCGCCGATACAAGTAATGCTGATAATCAAACCGGAGCGCGATGTTGTTGTGTCTCCACCAATTAAGTCCACACCATATATATCGCATGCTAATTTAATGCCAGCATATAATTCTTCAATATGCTCAACTGTAAAGCGTTTTGATATAGCCAATGAAACGGTTATTTGTTTGGGACAACCGTTCATAGCATATATGTCCGAGAAATTAACAACAGCTGATTTGTAGCCGAGATGTTTTAACGGCACATAAGTCAAATCAAAGTGTACGCCTTCAACAAGCATGTCGGTTGTTATCAAAGAGCTGTTGCCGGCTTTGATAACTGCACAATCATCACCAACGCCTTTCAGTGTTGATTTGTTATGTATTGTAATATCGTTGGTGAGTCGGTCGATTAAACCGAACTCACCAAGTTGAGAGATTTCTGTTTGAGACATTATTTATTCTTTGAAACGGTTAACCAATTCGCGCATAATTTCCATCATGCGTGGTTGTGCTTTTTGTGCTGCTTTTTGAACTTCTTCGTGTGACACTTTTTCCACGATACCTTCTACACCCAAGTCTGTGATGACTGATACGGCAAACACCTCCATGTTGCCATGACGTGCAACAATAACTTCGGGTACAGTAGACATACCCACAGCATCACCACCGATGCGATGGAAATAACGATATTCAGCAGGTGTTTCAAATGTTGGGCCTTGTGTGCCAACATATACACCTTCCATCACTCGGATGCCTTTTTCTTTGGCAATAGTCTTGGCTTCGGCAATTAGACGATGCGAATATGGTTCGCTCATATCGGGGAATCGGTCGCCTAGTTCATTATAATTTTTGCCTCTGAGTGGATGCTCGGGGAAAAGATTGATGTGGTCGTTGATAATCATGATGTCCCCTATTTCAAAGTCTGGATTCATACCGCCTGCTGCGTTTGACACAAACAATGTTTTAACTCCAAGCGCCTTCATCACTCTCACGGGGAATGTTACTTGTTTCATGTCATAACCTTCGTAAAAATGGAAACGACCTTGCATTGCCATAACTCGCTTTTCGCCCAATTTGCCAAAAATCAAATTGCCGCTGTGCCCTTCGACTGTTGATACGGGGAAGTTAGGAATTTCGGTATATGGGATGTATTGTTTGTCTTCAATGTGGTCAACCAATGCGCCCAAACCTGTACCGAGGATAATTGCTGTTTGGGGTATATCTGCAACTTTTGTGCGGATATAGTCTGCTGTCTGATTAATCAATGATATCATAATTCGTATGTTTAGTGTTAAATTTTTCTTTTGATTTCTTTGTTCAGTTCAATCTCAAATGGGTTATTGTTATTAACAAACTGCACTTGAATTGGAATATAAAAAACTTGTGATTTTAACTCTTGCGGGAATTCGGGGTCGTTGGCTATTCTGACCGCATCTTTCTCGGTGGTAATAATGAATTTTTTGTCACCAGGAAGCATTGCCAATTTATGTGAAATATCGTCGTAATCGTGTGATACAAATTTATGGTGGTCTTCATATATTTTCACCTTGATTTTTGCTTTGTATTGTTTGAGATAACGAACAAAAGGTCGTGGATTAGCAATGCCCGACAAGGCAAGTATAGTGTCAGATTGTGTCAACCACCCCAATTCGGGGGTATAAGTCGCGTATTCAGGGAATACTGGAGTTAATGCCCCATAAACATATTTTGAAAAATACAGTTTCTGATAAGGATAAAGATTGAGATTGTGCTCAAACTCTCTCATTGTCATGGGTTTGATATCTTCGGGACATTTTGAAACAATGACAAAATCAGCACGACTCAAACCCGAAATGCTTTCGCGTAATCGGCCTAACGGCATAATTTTATCCTTGAATATAGGACGGTTATATTCGGTAAGCACTATTGCTACTTTGGGCTTAACATAGCGGTGTTGAAAAGCGTCGTCAAGAAGAATCAAGTTTACTTCGGGATGAAGTTCTTTTATGCGCTTAATTCCATCACATCGTTTTTCGCAAACAGCGACAACAACACTTTCGCCAAATTTGCGGTACATTTGATATGGCTCATCTCCGATAATGTCGGGTGTGGAATTATCATCGGCAAGTACAAAACCTTTTGTTTGTCTTTTGTAACCACGAGATAGCACCGCAATCTTGTAGTGACTGCGAAGAATGTTAATGATGTATTCGGTGTGAGGAGTTTTGCCTGTGCCACCAACTGCCAAGTTGCCGATAACAACCACCGGGATGTCAAACTCTTCGTGTTTGATAACACCCAAGTCAAACAGCCAATTTCTGATAAAAACGACTATGCCATATATGCGAGATATTGGCCATAGCAATAAGGTTCTTATGAGTCGTTTTTTGCTCATTTCAGTTTATTTGATTTCAACTACCTCCATGCGGCATTGCAAGGGAGCGAGGTCTTTTAGGTAATTAATTTGTTGATAGTATTGGTATGTTTCGCCCAATTCTTTTTTTAGTATTTCGCTTTTGAGGTTGAAGTCGCCTTTCATCAAAGAGTTGATTAATTCCTCTTCGAGAGAAGGATATTCCGCGATTGCATATTTGTTGTATCCGAGTTCTTGTGCCATATCTTTTATGGCCATGTCAAGTCCGCCGAGTTTGTCAACCAATCCGAGTTCAAATGCTGATTTGCCATCCCAAACGCGGCCTTCGGCGATTGCTTTGATGGAGTCAACCGACATTGAACGGCCGGTAGCACATCTGCCTACAAAGTTTTCATAGCCATTGTTAATCATCACTTGCAATTTTTGGCGTTGGAATGGAGTCAATGGCTCGGTGAGCGAAATGAAACCGCCATTATCGTTGGTTGATACAGTGCCTTGTGTTACTCCTAGATTGTCTGTGAGAAGTTTGTTGATGCATGGAATCACACCGAAGATGCCGATTGAGCCGGTTAATGTTACAGGTTCGGCATAAATGCAATGTGCGCCACATGAAATGTAGTAACCGCCTGAAGCAGCAACATCGCCCATTGAAACGTAAAATTTCTTACCTTTGGCTTTAAATTGTTCTAATGCTTCCCAAATTTGTTCAGAAGCAAATGCACTACCACCACCCGAGTTTACGCGCAAAATCAAACCTTTGATATTCTCATCATCGGCCAATTTGAGGATTTGGGGTGCCATAGTGCGGCCAACGATACCTTCATCGCCTTGGTCTACGATATTACCAACAGCATACAATACGGCGATTGTGTTAGAACTGTTGTCGGGGTTTAGAAGGTCTTTTGATGAGAAATATTCGGCAGGTGTAATGAGGTTGAGTTCATCCGTTTTATTAATGCCGCAAAGGCCTTTCATCTTTGACTCAACTTCGTGGCGATAAGCCAAGGCATCAACGATTTTGCGAGCAATATATGATTGTGCAGGCTCGGTAATTATAATACTATCAGCCCAATTGTTTACATCTTCAACAGTCACTTTTCTCATTGCGGCAATGTCGCTACTCAGGTACCCCCAAATGTTACCGAGATATTGCTGTTGTTGCAAACGGCTAGGTTCACTCATTTCGGTCAAAATATAAGGCTCAACAGCGCTTTTAAATGTTCCAACTTTGATGATTTGCATTTCTACGCCTAATTTGTCAAGAAGGCCTTTGTAGAATTGTGTCGTAGCGGAAAGTCCTTTAAGCTCCACAGCGCCCATTGGGTTGATGAAGATTGAGTCAGCGGCACATGCGACATAATAGTCGCCTTGTGTGTAGTTGTCACCATAGGCATAAATCCATTTGCCTGACTTTTTGAAATTTCGCAACGCTTTGACAATTTCGGTGCGTGTCGCTATTCCCGACTGCGAAAGGTCGCAGTTGATATAGATACCTTTAATGTGGCTATCGTTTGCAGCGGCTTCGATTGAGTAAAGTATTTCGTTCAACCCTACTGCATCATTGCCTTGGTTGTATATTTTAGAGATAATATCAAATTTAGGCGCTCTTTCATCTATTACGGAATTGAGGTCGAGATATAAAACTGAATTGTCTTTTATATTGGCTTGCGTCTGTTTTGCACCGCTAATGCCAATTGCAAGGATGAAGAGTATGAATAAAAGGAAAAATAATCCGACTGAAATCCAAATGCCGGCCAAAGTGCCAAGCATCGATGTGAGAAATCTTTTGAGCATGATATTTCTAATTTTTGTTTTGTGCAATGTCGATTGGATTAGTGCCTACAATCTGACGTTACAAAATTAATAAAAGGTTTTAGTAAATCAAACAAAAATAGCGACTAATTGTGCGCATTTTGGTGCTAAAATATGGCATAAACTAAAAAATAGCGATCTTTGTTTCGGTATATCAATATAGTTGGTTAATTTTGTGGCAATATCAATAATAATTTTAGAAGCTACCACTAGTCATGGCAAAGGAAATTGAGCGCAAATTTTTGGTCAAATCAGATTTGTATAAATCAATGGCACTCAGTGCTGTATATATAGAGCAGGGATATTTGTCTTTGCGTAAGGAGGCGACTGTTAGGGTGCGTTTGAAAGGAGACTGTGCATATTTGACGGTCAAAGGAATTTCGCAAGGTGCGATAAGAGATGAGTGGGAGTATAGAATACCAACAGTCGATGCACATGATATGCTTGAACGCTGTGGCGAAGGAAATGTGATATCAAAGCATCGCTATGAGGTGATGTTTGAGGGGCATTTGTGGGAGATTGACGAATTTCATGGTCAGCATGAAGGGTTGGTGGTCGCTGAAATAGAATTAGGGGCAGAGGACGAAACGTTTCCCCTACCCCCGTTTGTTGGCGATGAAGTGACAGGAAATCCTGCCTATTTCAATTCTTCATTGGCTGGTATTTAGTCGCGAAGTGTCAGTTTGACAACATTTTCCACATGATGTGTATGTGGGAACATGTCTACTGGTTGAATGGCTTCAACTTTATATTTCACATCAAGTAAAGCCAAGTCGCGAGCTTGTGTTGCAGGATTGCAACTTACATAAACAATGCGTCGTGGAGATGCGTTGAGAATAACCTTGACAACATCGTCGTGCATACCTGCGCGCGGTGGGTCGACAATCATAACATCGGGACGGCCATGCTCGGCGATGAAAGCATCTGTAAGCACATCTTTCATGTCGCCTGCATAGAATAGCGTATTGTCAATGTTATTGATGTTAGAGTTGATTTTGGCGTCTTCAATTGCTTCGGGAACATATTCAATGCCGATAACCTTGCTTGCTTGTCGGGCCACGAAGTTTGCAATCGTACCCGTGCCAGTATACAAGTCATACACGAGTTCGTTTCCGGTGAGTTCCGCAAAGTTGCGTGCGACCTTGTAGAGTTCATAGGCTTGCAAAGAATTTGTCTGATAAAAAGACTTTGGGCCTACTCTGAATCTTAGGCCTTCCATCTCCTCTTCAATGAAATCTTTGCCTGAATATGTGATGATGTTTTGGTCTGAAATTGTATCGTTGACTTTGAGATTTACCACATATAATAAAGATGTGATTTGTGGGAATTTGTCTTTAACAGCTTCAAGCAAAGATTTAATCTTGGTCTCGTCATTTTCTCCAAATACAACTACCGCCATGATTTCTCCTGTTGATGCGATGCGAATCATCAAAGTACGAAGCAAGCCTTGTTGTGCGCGAAGATCGTAAAAAGAATAACTGTTATCTTTTCCGTATTGCTTGATAAAGAGGCGTAATTGGTTGCCTAAATCATCTTGCAAATGACATTTTTTGATGTCCAAAACTTTGTCGAATGCGCCCGAAATGTGGAAACCCGCAGCATCGCGGTCGGGAAATTCTTCGCCGCTTCTCATTTGCTCATAGGTAAGCCAACATTTGTTTGAGAATGTGTATTCCATTTTGTTGCGATATTCCCAAATGTTTTTAGATCCTAAAATTGGTGTGATTTCAGGGATTTCAACCTTTGCGATTCTAACGAGAGCATCATTTACTTGCTGCTGTTTGCATTTTAATTGAAACTCATAAGGCAAGTGTTGCCAACGGCATCCTCCGCAAGTTCCAAAGTGTTCGCACTTAGGTTCTTGGCGAATTTCGGACTGTTTTATGAGGTTGACAATATGTCCTTCGGCATAGGATTTTTTCTTCTTGTCCAACTTTACATCTGCAATGTCTCCAGGTGCTCCGTAGGGGACAAAAACTACCATGTCATTAACTCGGGCCAAGCTATTGCCTTCGGCCGCTACATCTATAATTTCAACTCCTTCAAGTATGGGGAGCTCTTTGCGTTTTCGTGCCAATTTCTTAATGTATTAAAATTATTCTGCAAAGTTAATAAATTATGAATAAATACTCCTATTGTTGTGTTTATATTTTCGGTGAATTCTTGGTGATTTGTTATGCCGATTTTGTGGGAAAAGTGAACTGAAATTGCACATCAGAGCAAATGATATAGACGAATTTTGAGTTTGGCCCGCCATTACACATAAAATATAGGCAAAAATCTCACTGAAATTTTGCGAGTCCCATTTTTATATCGTAAATTTGCAAAACTCTCCTAACGATAGTACAAAACACTTATTAAATATTTAATTAAAAACATTACTTAACAATGAAAAGAGTTTACACGTTCGGTGACGGAAAAGCCGAAGGTAATGCCTCGATGAGAAATACTCTCGGAGGTAAAGGTGCGAACCTTGCTGAAATGAACCTGTTGGGTATGCCTGTACCTCCAGGTTTTACTATTACAACAGATGTATGTACTGAATACACCCAAAAAGGTCGTGAAGCAGTTGTTGCCCTTATTAAAGAAGAAGTAGAAGCGGCAATCGCTCATGTTGAAACACTCACAGGCAAAAGCTTTGACAATCCTGCTAATCCCCTTCTCGTATCAGTTCGCTCTGGTGCTCGCGCATCAATGCCTGGTATGATGGATACAGTATTGAACCTCGGTATGAATGATGCAACAGTTGCTTCTCTTGCAGAAAAGAGCGGCAATCCTCGTTTTGCATGGGATAGCTACCGTCGTTTCGTTCAAATGTATGGTGACGTTGTTCTCGGTATGAAACCCGTGAGCAAAGACGACATCGATCCATTTGAAGAAATCATGGAAAAGGTTAAAGAAGAAAAAGGCGTTAAACTTGACACAGAACTTGAAGTTGCCGATCTTCAAAACCTCGTTAAAATGTTCAAGGCTGCTGTAAAAGAATTTACAGGCAAAGACTTCCCCGATAGCGCATGGGAACAACTCTGGGGCGGTATCTGTGCAGTATTTGACAGCTGGATGAACGAACGTGCAATTCTTTACCGTCGCATGAACCAAATTCCCGAAGAATGGGGTACTGCGGTTAACGTACAAGCAATGGTTTACGGTAACATGGGTGACAACTCTGCTACTGGTGTTGCATTTAGCCGTGACGCTGCAACTGGTGAAAACATGTTTAACGGTGAATATCTTATCAATGCACAAGGTGAAGACGTTGTTGCGGGTATTCGCACTCCCCAACAAATTACCACAGAAGGTTCTCGCCGTTGGGCTGCTCTTCAAGGTATCAGCGAAGAAGAACGCGCAAGCAAATATCCTTCACTCGAAGAATCAATGCCCAAGTGTGCTGCTGAATTGATTGCTATCTCAAATCGTCTCGAAGACTACTACAAAGATATGCAAGATATGGAGTTCACTATCCAAGATGGTAAACTCTGGATGTTGCAAACTCGTAACGGTAAACGCACAGGTGCTGCAATGGTTAAAATTGCTATGGACCTCTTGCGCGCTGGTCAAATCGACGAAAAGACAGCGCTCATGCGCATGGAGCCTCAAAAACTTGATGAACTCCTCCACCCCGTATTTGACAAAGACGCTTTGAAACGTGCAAAAGTTGCTGCAAAAGGTCTTCCCGCATCTCCCGGTGCTGCAACAGGCCAAGTAGTATTCTCTGCTGACGAAGCTGAACTTTGGTCAGAAAAGAAGAAAAAAGTAGTTCTTGTTCGTATTGAAACATCACCCGAAGACCTCCGTGGTATGGCAGTTGCTCAAGGTATCTTGACAATGCGTGGCGGTATGACTTCTCACGCAGCAGTAGTTGCTCGCGGTATGGGTAAATGCTGTGTTTCTGGTGCTGGCGAAATCAAAATCGACTACAAAGAAAAAACACTCGAAATGAGTGGTAAAGTATATAAAGAAGGTGATTGGATTTCACTTAACGGTTCTACAGGTGAAGTATATGACGGTCAAGTTCCCACTACAGACCCCGAGCTCGACGGTGACTTTGGTGCAATCATGAACCTCGCTGAAAAATATACAAAAACTCTCGTTCGCACAAATGCTGACTCACCCCGCGATGCTAAACAAGCACGCTACTTCGGAGCACAAGGTATCGGTCTTTGCCGTACAGAGCACATGTTCTTTGAAGGTGACCGTATCAAGGCAGTTCGCGAAATGATTCTCGCAAGCGACAAAGAAGGTCGTGTATCTGCTCTCGCTAAATTGCTCCCCATGCAACGTGGTGACTTCGAAGGTATCTTTGAAGCAATGGACGGTTATGGCGTGACTATCCGCTTGCTTGACCCCCCCTTGCACGAATTCGTACCACATCAAACTGCAACTCAAAAAGAGCTTGCAGAAGAAATGGGCTTGACTCTTGAACAAGTTAAAGCAAAAGTTGACAGTTTGGAAGAATTCAACCCCATGCTCGGTCACCGTGGTTGTCGTCTTGGTATCACTTACCCCGAAATCACTGAAATGCAAACTCGCGCTATCATTGAAGCAGCACTCGCAGTTAAAGCTCGCGGCATCGATGTATATCCCGAAATCATGATTCCTTTGGTTGGTTCACTCAAAGAAATCCAAAACCAGGCAGATGTTATCAACGCTACTGCTGCACAAGTATTTGCTGAAAAAGGCGAAACTGTAGCATACAAAGTAGGCACAATGATTGAAGTTCCTCGTGCTGCATTGGTTGCTGACCAAATCGCAACAGTTGCTGACTTCTTCTCATTCGGTACAAATGACTTGACTCAAATGACATTTGGTTTCTCACGTGACGACGCTCCCAAGTTCTTGAAATTCTACAAAGAAAACGGCGTTATCAAGACAGATCCTTTCGAAGTTCTCGACCAAGAAGGTGTTGGCCAACTCGTTCGTATGGGCGTTGAAAGAGGCCGCGCTACAAAGGCTGACCTCAAAGTTGGTATCTGTGGTGAACACGGTGGTGAACCTTCATCAGTTAAGTTCTGTGCTAAATTGGGTATGAACTATGTAAGTTGTTCTCCCTTCCGTGTGCCCATCGCACGCGTTGCTGCTGCACAGGCTGCTATCGAAGAATAATAATTATTCTTTCAAATAGAAAACCGCGGAGTATTGCTCCGCGGTTTTTGTTTTATATACCATAATATATATACATAAAAAAGGCGACAAATTGTCGCCCTATAAAATCCACACCAAAGGATGCGATGAAACTCCGAATGACAGGATTTGAGTGCTCACAATCCTTTGTAATCCGCCTGGGTGTAAAAACCTCTCGTTAGAGATGGGGCCCGCCATTAGATTGTTACGCTTGTCTCGGTATTTCATAAAAATTTGATGAGTTTCCCAATCAACTTTGATGTGGTAAAATTCCTATTTTGGCAAGGCTCTCTCGCCTCGTTTTCATAACGCAAATTTAGTGTCAAAAGTTCAAATGTGCAACAGTTCTGCTCAATTAAATAAAGATGTTGCATGATAAAGTATGTACAATTTAATCAATAAGCGAGTATAGGTGTCCTGAAACTATCCCATAATGAAGTTTTTTAATGAGTTGAATTGAAAATTAAAAGAAATTTGTTATCTTTGTGTCGCACAAATATGTTATATAGCACTAATGATTAAAAGCACTCTTGAAAAGATAATCAGTGAAGACCTTCACGAAATTTGGAGTATTTTGGCCGATGATGAGAAACGACTCATTATGGACAATTTCATTATCCATAATTTCAAAAAGAATCAAATAATTTATGCCGAGGGAGATGAGCCCGAATACTTGTGGTGTCTCATTAAAGGTAAGGTTAAAAAGTTCAAAGATGGTATCGGTGGACGCCAACAAATTTTGCGTCTGCATCGCCCTGTTCAGTATTTCGGTTATCGAGCATATTTTGCCGAGGAAAAGTATGTGTCAAGTGCAGCAGCATTTGAAGCATCAACTGTCGGTGCCGTGCCTTTGAGTTTGGTGAAAACGCTTATAACTAAAAATAGTGACCTCGCGTGGTTCTTTATTCACGAATTATCGCGAAATCTTGGTGGCTCTGACACAAAAATTGTCAACCTTACTCAAAAACATATTCGCGGTCGTTTGGCAGAAGCCCTTATTATCCTTAAAGATAACTATGGCTATGAAGACGATAATTCAACTTTGCGCATTTACATGTCGCGCGAAGATTTGGCTAACTTGTCAAATATGACAACATCAAATGCGATTCGCACTCTCACAAGTTTTGTGAACGAGAAAATCATTATCGTTGACGGCCGACGCATTAAGATTACCAATGAGCCGATGCTCAGAAAAATCAGTAAATTTGGTTAAAGCGGTAATCGCTTAATTTTACCAGAGTCAGTCCGTTCAAATTTAGTGACAAGTCTGATTTCTTTCGGAAGAGAAAATTTATCAAGAATACTTGAAGCCTCATTTAATATGAGGCTTTTATTATATTCAGTCGCCTCAATATACAAAACCACTTTTGTTCCCCACTTTTCATCATCAACGCCTGCAATATAAAAAGGCACATCAATTAAGTGAGATAATTTTCCCTCAATTTCTTCGGGATATACTTTAATTCCGCCGGTGTTGATGACATTGTCATAGCGTCCTACCCATTGAAATATATCTTTGCCGATGATTTTGACTATATCATTTGTGATAATCGACTTAAAAGAATATTCAGGGGCATTAATTATGAGACAACCTCGTGAGTCTGCTGCGAGTGTTATTCCAGGGAGTGCATGATAATGTGATGATGAGCCATTGATTTTGCGCAATGCGACATGGCTGCATGTTTCGGTCATTCCGTATGTTGCGTATGCATTTATCCCCGACTTTATGATTTCCTGTTCAACTACAAGAGGAATGGCTCCGCCACCGATAATCACATTTTTGATTTGAGAAATATATTGAGAGTTTAATACCGCGTTTATTTGTGACGGAACGATAGGCAATAAATCAATTATGCCGTAATCTTTGCTGATAGGCATATTTGATGGTTGCTCAATGAATAAATCTGCTCCCGAAACTAAAGCTCTCACTATCATCATTTTCCCTGCTATATATGAGGGTGATAGAGGTAATAGTAATTGACTATTGCTATTGATGCCGAAGCGTTGACAAGTCGCCTTTGCAGAAATGAGCATATCATTTTTCAGCAATTTAATTTCTTTAGGAGTTCCTGTCGACCCCGATGTATGTGCTATAACATAATCTTTGTCGTTCAGAAAATCGCTGACAAATGATTTCGTGATATCATCGGCACCATAAATTATGGTGTCACCCAATCTAATGTCGGTATTTGCCATTGTATTTCGGGATTATACATCAATCGATCTCTTCTTTGTATAATAGGTGAAGGAATGTTATTGTCGTAAAGCATTCCTGTACCAAGTCCTTGTGGAAGTATAGGATTGGTTTTGGCTGTCCATTGTGCAATAGCGTTTAAGCCTATGTTTGATTCCAAAGCCGATGTAACCCACCAACCTGAATTAGTGTAGTCCGATGCCATAGCTATCCATTCTTTTGCTCCGGAAAAACCACCGCATAGCGCAGGTTTTAGAATTATATAATCTGGTTTTATTGCTGTTAGCATTTGGCGCTTTAACTCTTTATCATTAATACCGATAAGCTCTTCATCTAAGGCGATATTAATCGGACTCAAATTGACAATGCGTTCCATATCCTCCCATTGGTTGGGTTTGATGGGTTGCTCTATTGAGTGTATTTTATAAGGATATAGAGATTCCAAGCGGTCTAGGGCATTATGAGGTGTAAATGCCCCATTTGCATCAAGTCTGATATCAAGGACATCTGCGCCAAACTTTGAACGAATCATTTTAATCAGTTCCAATTCCTGGTTAAAATCGATACCGCCGATTTTAAGTTTAAGGCAGTGATAACCGGCGCCAAGTTTTTCGGTTATACGAGATGCCATTTCATCAAAATTGCCCATCCATATTAGCCCATTGATTTCTACAGATTTCTTGCCCTCGGTCCATGTCGACGGAAATGGTGCGCGAATTCCACCATTGCATAAATCGTTAAATGCGGTTTCAACTCCGAATTTTATTGAACTGAAATCTTTTAAGTCGGGAAGTGTTATTGTTGAAATGTTGCGACATACATCACGGAGCATATCTTCGTAATTGGGGACATCATCAGAACTCAACCCTTTGAATAAAGCGCACTCTCCTATTCCGTAAACATCGGGTTCTTCTTCATCCCATATTTTAATAAAATAGGTGTCTTTATATGTCATCTCTTCGCGAGAAGTTTTTGCTCGGAAGGTGAAATTCAAACGGTATTTGCAGTATGCCGCTTTCATTGATTAACCAGGGAATTTGGGGAATTTTTGGAAATCGGGGTCGCGCTTTTCAAGGAATGCATTTTTGCCTTCTTGTGCTTCTTCCATGAGATAGTACATCAAAGTAGCGTCTCCGGCAAATTCCATTAAGCCTCGTTGACCGTCTAGTTCGGCATTTAATGCTCGTTTAATCATGCGAATGGCCATAGGACTGCGTTGTAGGATAGTTTCGCACCATTCAACTGTTTCGTCCTCAAGCTTTTCGAAAGGTACTACCTTATTCACCATGCCCATTTGTTCTGCCTCATGTGCAGTATATTGACGGCAGAGGAACCAAATTTCACGCACCTTCTTCTGTCCTACGCAACGGGCGAGATATGATGAGCCGAAACCCGCATCGAAACTGCCGACTTTGGGGCCTGTTTGACCAAATCGAGCGTTCTCTGATGCGATTGTCAAGTCGCACACTACGTGCAAAACATGTCCGCCGCCGATAGCATAGCCGTTAACCATAGCAATAACAGGCTTGGGTATTGAGCGAATTGCTTTGTGCAAATCAAGAACATTCAATCTAGGCACACCGTTTTCATCAATGTAGCCACCTACCCCTTTTACTTTTTGGTCGCCGCCGGCACAAAATGCCTTATCGCCAATACCGGTCAAAATGATTACACCGATATCGTTTGATTCGCGACAATATGCCATTGCATCAAGCATCTCAAAATTTGTTTGAGGACGGAATGCGTTATATACTTGCGGGCGATTGATTGTGATTTTGGCAATGCGGCCATATTGTTGAAAAAGAATATCTTCGTATTCTTTAATCGTAGTCCATTCTCTCATGATAGTTTATTTTTGTGTAAAGTAATTTTTTAATATAGTTGCACTTTCATTTGCAGGTGTGTTAACACACAAAATAGCGGGTTTGTCATTATTGTTGACAAACAAATTTAGATTGCGTTTTAATTCGTCTTCGTTAGATGCTTCATAATAGTCAAAGCCAAAACCATCGGCCAATTGCGCCAACGGCAAATTTGTTTGACAGGCGAAGTATTCATCTAACTCTGGCAATTGTGATGTTGATTTGATGAAGCGGAAAATACCGCCACCACCGTTATTGATAACAATCATTTTGAAACGGGGAGACACTTGTTTGAGGGCCAATGCGCCTATGTCATATTGTGCACTCATGTCTCCGGTGATTAACAATGTTGTAACGGGACATATTGCCGATGCACCAACAGCTGTTGATGTGCTGCCATCTATGCCGCTAACACCTCTATTACATTCGCTGCGACGGAACATTGATGTATCAAACAGTTGAGCATATCTGATGCTCGTTCCGTTGGATAGATGGAGATTCCATTTCTTGGGGATATTACTGAATATAATATCAAATGCTTTGATGTCGCTCCATTCAGCCGATTTGACATAGATGTCATGTCGTAACGATGCTCGCGCGTTGATATCGCCCCATTGGTTTGCATAATTGCTATTTCCTTTAGGTTTAATCAATTTTGATATTTGCGAGAAAAAGCTATCTGCATTGATGTTTATGCGTTTAGTCAAGCACTTAAAACAGTCAATGGTATTTTCTGTGACACCAATGTGCCAATGTTCGGCCGGACTTATATCGCGTAGATATTGCTTAATGTGTCGTGAAACTAATGCGCCTCCGAGTGTGATTACAATATCGGGCTGTGCTTCAATTTTCTCTTCGGGCGACATTACGCATAGCACTCTGTCAATTGTCGAAATAAATCGTTTGTCTTTAAGATTGGCAATGCTTTCAGTCATAACGACCACATTGTCATGTTTAGCCAATTTTGACAAGGCCGAATTTAGTTTTTTGTCGGGGTTGTTGAACCCGGCAATAATAAGCACCTTATCAGATTGTGTGATTATTGAGGCTAATTGATGTGCGTCTGATTTATTTAATTGAGAGTAACATTCTATATTAGAAACGACTCTTGTATTTCCTTGCTTGTTGAGAATACCATTAAGAGGCTCGTCAAATTGCATATTGATGTGTACGGGTGCAAGTCGGCCGCTTGTGGCGTTCATTATCGCATCATTAATTATGCGATTTATATACCAGATAGATGTATCGTTATTTATATTGTCGGGTATATTGTAACTGCGTTTCACATAATTAGCCAAAGCCTCATACTGGCGTAAGGTTTGACTATCATCTTGGTCAATCCATTCGACAGGTCGGTCGGCAGATACTACAATTATTGGAACGCGGCGATAATATGCTTCGGCTATGGCTGGAGAATAATTAAGAACGGCTGTACCCGATGTGCACACCAAAACAGTGGGTGTACCCGTTTCGATAGCCATTCCCAATGCAACAAATGCAGCGCTTCGCTCGTCAATTACGATGTGCTTGTTTAATGCTTCGCAACGCGATATTGCGATCACCAAAGGCGCATTGCGTGACCCGGGAGAGATTACGACATTTGTTATGTTATTAGCAACCAATAGGTCAACTAATATCTGACATGATATTTTTGCACTTGTTTCCATTCTATCCACAAAAATACAAAAAAAAGGATAATCTTGACTCTTTATGGTTCAAGATTTCGCAATCTTCTTTAATATTGCAGATATATAAATGGGACAATGTCGCTTTGGCGCACTTGTATTACTGTGAAAATTACAATAGCAAGTATGATTGCTTGAAAAAATAAAGGAAATCGGTTATATGTATTTTGGGCTTTAATCGTTAGGCTGTGTGGCAAGAACTGTAATACAAGTCCGGTAATCATAGCCGCAACAATTAATGGATATCCTTCAACAAACTGAGGCAAAACGGATGCATGGAAATTTGTTGCTATTTGTGATAACATATCTCCTACCACTGTCATTGACTCTGCCCTGAAAAATATCATGCCGAATGCAATTAGGTTAAATGTAATAAAGACGTTTGCACATCGTCTCCACCATTGAATAGGAGTAGCGCGTTTGGGCATTAATTTCTTCAACTCTTTATGTATTACAAGAAGTAAACCGTTCCACGCTCCCCAAATGAGGAACATCCAAGATGCACCATGCCACAAACCGCCGATAACCATTGTATTCAAAAGATTTAAGCGAGAGCGGAATCTTGACACTCGGCTTCCTCCCATCGGAATGTAGAGATAGTCGCGAAGCCATGATGATAATGAAATGTGCCATCTGCGCCAAAATTCTGTGGGGTTTTGCGATTTGAACGGCGAATTAAAGTTGTCAAGAAATCTATAACCGAGTATCAAGGCAATGCCTATTGCCATATCAGAATAACCCGAGAAATCGCAGTAAAGTTGCAGCGTAAATCCATAAGCTCCCATCAAATTCTCAAAACCGCTATAAAGAGCAGGATTGTCAAAAATGCGGTCAACGAAGTTTCCGCTAATATAATCGGCAATAACTATTTTTTTGAACAAACCGGTCATAATCAAAAAGAACCCCTCACTTACCATAGCACGAGTGGCAATGGGATTGGCTTGAATTTGCGGAATTAAGTCTTTTGCTCTAACAACTGGTCCTGCAAGTATAGGTGGGAAGAAAGTGAGACAAAAAATATACTCCAACGGATTGGCAACTGGTTTCATCTCTCCGCGATAAACATCAACAATATAGCTTATTGAGCGGAATGTGAAAAATGAAATACCCGCAGGTAGAATAATGTCGATAGGGTCAAAAGACGCTATATTCAAATTTGAGATAGTTTCTAGAAGTAATTGGAAATACTTGAAATACACAAGCATTCCGACATTTGACAAAACATTAATAGTTACAATAGACTTTCTTAAAAATACCGATTTGCATCGATATAATAAATTGGCTAATATATAGTCACTAATGCAAACGCCAAGTAGTATAAAACAACATTCGGCACTTGATTTATAGTAGAAATACAATGAAAATGCTATCACAAAAATCATTTTGAGATAGCGCTTGCGTTGGATTAATTGGTAAACCAACAAAAATCCTAAAAACAAGAATAGGAATAATCCTGTATTAAACAATAGCGGGTTGCCAAATTGATACTGCAACAGTTCGCCAAGTTTCGTTATATTGAAATCAAAATTTGATAGCATAATTATCTGTTGTTAGTTATCCCTTTTTGCAAAGCGTGATAAAACAATGTTCCTTGAAGTTCATATCCCTTTACTGTTGAGTGGATTCGGTCACGACTTAACAAATTGTCGTTAACCCATTTTTCGCCCGCACCTTTACCGCCGGCTACATTAAACCAATCATACACAGCAATGTTGTTATCACGAGCGTAATCAAGAATTACTTGTCTTACATTATGTGTCTTCTCATTGACAATATATGTGCGATAACGGCGTTTACCTTTTCGCTTAACATATTGATGCTTGTAACATTCCATTGGCGTTGATAATAATATCGTAGCAAGAGGGTTGGCGTTTTTAAGGTCGGTAACCAATTTGTCAATGCTATTTCGAATGGTGATGTCAGACATATTGCCAAATGCTTCGTTTGCACCAAGACTGATAATGATTAAGTCGGGAGACAATATCGATAATTGGTCGGCAAAATCGGGAATACGATTGTAATTAACATAGGTAGCACCGTTATTGCCTATTGTATGATAAACTATTCCGGTGTTATATGTCGCTAAATCTGCGCCCCAAATTGATGCCGATTTAGCAAATTCCAAATTGAGATTTATGCATGAAGTCGTGTCGCTGAAAAGCAAGTCGATATAGTCTTTTTCGTAGTAGATTTGGCAAGAATCGCTCTTTGATGTGCCGACTTGATTAATAGCGATGTCCCCTTTTTTGAACAAACGAACGCTTTGAAATGTCTGTTTTTTATTGCGGCTACATGTACTTATAGTCAGGTCGGCCGATTGTGTGTTGGGCGATAGTGAAATGCCGGTAAAACCCATAGGGCACAACCAAGGTTGTCGCATTATAGTAGATGCAGTCCAAGAGTTATTGCTTGTTATTGAATAATCGCGAGGTTCATTGGTGTTAGCCATCTTGAAGGGTATAATCAACCCTCTGCCAGCATTACCATATTGTTTTTGTAATAATTGGCGAGTGTGTGAAGTAGCAATATCGGCTTGCAAATGCGAGTCTCCGATATGCACAATAGTGAGTGTTGTTGAATCTATATCATTGAGTAATTGGCATACATTGCTCCAATCGGCATTATTGAAATTGATGTGATTTTTATCAAGGTTAAGATATGGATAATCTACACCAAATTTTGCAGATAAAGCACCGCCCTGCTCAATTTCGGGATTGAGTCTGATTGCGCTGTCAGATATATCTTGGCAGTTACCCGTTAATGAGAGTAAGAGGCTAACTATAATTGTGAATTGTTTAATCATTTAGTGCGTGTTTTAATGATTTTACAAATTCTGCTGCCAATTTGCGCCCTCCGGTATATGACAGATGGATGTAATCTTTATTCACGAGTTTCTGCTCAGCCCATTTTACAGATGCATCTTCGCCGCCCATTGCCACACGAGTATCCCAAAAAGCGCATCTGCATTTTTGCGCCAAGTGTCGTTGGGCATTAATCATAATGGGAACGTTGCTCATAGTGTGAACTTCGTTGCCTCTTTTACTTGCGCGGTCGCCAATACCCATAATAAGAATATCGGTATTGGGATAACATTGTCTGATTTTGGCTATCACATTTTCCATCGTGTGCATGTAGCCGCTAAAATCTTTTTGACCTGCACTCATGGCATTCATGCCAAATTCTAGGATAATTAAATCGTAGGCAATATACTGTGATAATTGTTGTGCCAAATCATTGTTAAGGCGAGATAATGTTGTGCCAGAGTTGCCTCTTGTAGACATGCAATCAAATGTGATTCCCTTTTTGTTTTCAAGCCAAACGCCAATACCTATGAGTGAATCAGCATTAATCTTTACCTTAAACAAATCGGTGGTATCGCTAATTTCAAGACATTGCAACTTGGCGGAATTAGCAGTAACTGCATTTTCTTGTGTCTTATTTGATGTAGTGAGAGTTATATTGGCGTTTCTTGAAGTTAAGAACACGAATTTTGATGACTGCCATGAATCAAGGTGGCGTGCATAGTTTGTTCCTTTATAGGTTGATTGAGAGTTGCCGCGGCAAACAGAGTATTGTTGTGATATGGTAAATAATTTGTTAGATACTCTGCCTTTAACAAGGTCATATACATTCCATCCGCTGCTGCTTTGTTTGAGGGAACGTCTAAAACCCGGGAATTCCGAATGCATGTTGACATACCCTACTCCCGCACCGCCGTATTCGTCTTGCAGTAATTCGCGAATGTGTTGTGAGAATATATCGCCTTCAATATAAGAGTCGCCCAACATGGCAATGCGTACAGGTCGATTTAAAGACTCCTTGTTGGCCAATGCTTTTTTGAGATTATATAGAGCAGTTCCGTTGCCTGTGTAATCTTCGATTATAATCTTATCGCCTTGGCGAGGGTTAATCAAAGTGTCAACAGCGATGTAGTTGCTATCGCTGTTAATGGGTTCAGATACAAACTCATTCGTGATAGAATCGTCTTCAATTATAGGAACGACTGTTTCAACCGATTGTATTTGTGGTTGAGACATAGTGTCTGTACTATATACATCTATCAGAGTGTCATTTTCGACAATTTCACTGAAAAGGTTATAATCTTGTATCCAACCGTTAGTCAGTATACTTAATGGCAGTAACGAAACTGCAATTAAGGTTGATATTGCCAGTAATAATATGACAAAGGGATTGCCTTTACGAGAGGAATTATCCATAAAGAATCATTGTGTCTAACAAAGGAAGTAATTTGTAGAATGTTTCATTCCATTCATCTTTGGGATCTGATTTGGCAGTCAAACCACCACCTGCATAGGCACACACTCGGTCTTGGCTAAAATGTGCGCAACGCAGATTTACATAGAAATGATATCCGTTTTTGTCGCAGATACCTACAAATCCCGAATAGCAAAATCGTGGGTGCACCTCAAATCTTTCAATATCGGCAAGCGCATCTTTTGATGGATATCCCAATACGGCAGGTGTAGGACTTAAAGTAAATAACACATCTTCCAAAGACGCATTATTCAAATTGCCTGTAATTTTGTGGCACAAGTGCTCAATTTTGCCAAAGGGTATATTTTCTTGTTCGCCAATTTTATATTCAACGCCCAATCCTTGAAGTGTTGATGCGATATAATCGGTAACGAAATTATGTTCTTCAATGTTCTTGGTGTCCCATTCGGTATTGTCGTCAGATATGGGGCGTGTGCCAGCAAGCGACATTGTTGTGAACGAGTTGTCCTTGATCGATGCGTCAAGCAAAATCTCGGGTGTTGCACCTATCCAACATCCTGTTTCGCGAGAAAAATAAGCATGTCTGAAACAACCGGGGTTGTTTTCAAAATATGCATCAATAATGTTGGGCCAATTAAACTCTGAATTGCAGCAATATACGCGTGAAAGGACTGTTTTTCCCCCTCGTTTTTTCAGACCGTCAACAATTTGATGTACTTGTCCGTAATACTGAATTTCTTTTGTTTCACAGGGCCAAGGAGTTATATCGGGGTCTTCGCGGAATTTCAGTGAAGATAGATTGCTGATAATTTCTTTTGCCGACATTTCAGGCTTTATGCCAATTGTATAAGGACCTTCATTATTGAAGAAATTGGCAAAAAATTGAGGAGTGCCATCAAACTCGGCTTTTGCCTCTGTTGGCGCTGATGGATTAGCAAAGAAAACGCATCGCTTGCTATTAGGCAAAGCATAAATACAAAACGGAATGTTCATACTTATGCAAATCGATATCGCTTTTTTAGTAGTGGGGCCTATCATTAATCAGCAATTTTTGCTATTAATTCAAACGGCATAGCCAATTTTATGACAACATCATAGAACTCCCCTATTTCAAGTTCATAATCTTTTTCGATTAGAACTTCTGGGTCAACTTCGGGAGAATCCCACTGTGTGCGACCAACATAATAATCTTCTTCTTCACGGTCGATGATTACTTCGATAGTTTGCCCTATTTTGGCTTCATTTAAATCCAATGCAATTTGTTCTTGTGCGGCCATAATTTGAGACAAGCGGTCTTGCTTAACGTCGTCGGTGATATTGTCTTCAAAATGGCGAGCAGCATAAGTGTCGTCTTCTTCGCAATAGGCAAATGCACCCATGCGTTCAAACTTGGCCTCTTTGACAAATTCAAGTAATTCGTTAAACTCGTCTTCGCCTTCGCCCGGGAAGCCAACCATAAGTGTGGTGCGGAGATGCAATCCTGGCACTCGTCTGCGCATTTCACCAATAAGTTCGTGGGTTTCTTGCGATGTTATGTGTCGGCGCATATTATCAAGGACTTTATCGTTGATGTGCTGCAGCGCAATATCAAGATATTTACACACATTGTCGCGACGAGCCATAACATCTAAAATATCCATTGGGAATTGAGATGGATATGCATAATGCAATCTCAACCACTTAACGCCGGGAATGTCAGCCAAAGTGTCGACCAATTCGGCCAATTTCATTTCACCATAGAGGTCAAGTCCATAACTTGACAGGTCTTGGGCAATGATGTTAAACTCTTTAACGCCACGAGAAACAAGTGTTTTAACCTCTTCGACAATATCCTCTATTGAGCGTGAAGTAAAACGTCCAGTGATAATCGGAATTGCACAAAATGCGCAAAAACGATTGCAGCCTTCTGCAATTTTAAGATATGCGTGATGTGGAGGAGTTGTAATTACGCGGTCATATTTGGCGTTTTCATTTGATACAGACAAAATATCCGATACTATCTGCAACCAATCAAATTTGCCATACCATTTATCAACTTCTGGAATTTCGGCAGGAAGGTCATCGGCATATCGTTGAGAAAGACAGCCCATAACATAAAGCGCATCAATGAGCCCGTCATTCTTAGCCTCGGCATATTCCAAGATAGTATTTATAGACTCCTCTTTTGCGTCTCCGATAAAACCGCAAGTGTTGACAACTACAATATCGCCGTTGGCATGAGGTGCTTCGTGAACAGCCTCAATACCCGCGTCTTCAAACAACTTTAATACTCGTTCAGAATCAATCAGATTCTTTGAGCATCCCAATGTAATTACATTAACTCTCATAGTTGCGATTAATCTATATTGTTGCCAAATAATGATTCCACAAATTCGCGTTTATGGAATACTTGCAAATCGGTAATGCCTTCACCAAGGCCGATGTATTTAACGGGAATTTTGAATTGGTCACTGATGCCGATAACAACGCCTCCTTTGGCTGTGCCATCTAGTTTGGTAATGGCCAATTCGTTTACATTTGTGGCGGCAACAAATTGACGTGCCTGCTCAAATGCATTTTGACCAGTTGAACCATCAAGCACTAAAAGCACTTCATGGGGTGCATCAGGGACGATTTTTTGCATCACATTGCGAATTTTAGTCAATTCGTCCATGAGACCTTTTTTGTTGTGAAGACGACCGGCTGTGTCAATGATAACAACATCAATGTCATTAGCAACGGCCGAAGACAATGTGTCGTAAGCAACAGAAGCGGGGTCTGCACCCAATTTTTGCTTGATTACGGGAACACCAGCGCGTTCGCCCCAAACATCGAGTTGCTCAACAGCAGCAGCACGGAATGTGTCAGCAGCACCAAGCATTACTTTATTGCCAGCCGCTTTGAATTGATATGCCAATTTGCCGATAGTAGTTGTTTTGCCAACACCGTTTACTCCAACAACCATAATGACATGAGGTTTATGGTCGGCAGGCACGGTGAAATCGTCAAGAGAAGATTCGTTGTTGTTTTCAGCAAGAAGTTCGGTGATTTCTTCGCAGAGCATTCGGTTTAATTCTTCTGAACCGACATATTTGTCGCGAGCAACGCGTTTTTCGATGCGTTCAATGATTTTCAAAGTAGTTTCAACACCAACATCAGATGTGATGAATACTTCTTCAAGGTTATCAAGTACTTCATCATCAATTTTTGATTTACCTGCGATGGCATGGGCGATTTTGGCAAATACACCCTGTTTAGTGCGTTCAAGACCTTTATCTAATGTCTCTTTTTTCTCTTTTGAAAAAAACTTACTGAAAAATCCCATTATTTTTAATCGATTAATTAGACTACAAAGTTACTCAATTTAATTCATTCTCACAACTTATGGCTATTGATGTCATTTAATCGCTTGAATTTTCAATAAATTCAGCATATTTTGTTCAGGAATTTTGCTCCTTTAGAACAAAAAAAGTGGGATAATGCGTGTTGCACTACCCCACTTTTAGGCCTTAGGTAAGCTTAGTCAACTTGAACGATTAAATAATTGCTGAAACCCCAAAATTTGTCGGGATTGAGGATGTTGATAACCTTTGTGCTGTTTTCTTCAACAATTTCATAAGAATCAGCCGGGTGATTGGTCAATATCTTAGCTTTTTTAGCGTGAGTTGGAATTGATGTGAGCGAGCGTTTGTCGGCAGTAGTAAAGTAACCTTGCTCGAAATCGCTCTTCATGATTTTTGTTTTTTTGAGGAAGCCAGTTTCAATGATTTTAGACGATTTGAGTTCCTTTTTAGTACCAACTGCATAATAGCAAGTGTTCAACTCATTTGCCAAATTGATAGACTCTTCTTGAGCTATTTCTTTTTCTTGGGTAACATTAGCGACCTCAGTGTTTAAAGAGTCAACTTGTTGGCCTAATTGACCGATGCGAACATTAGCAGCTGCAAGGTCGGTTTTGAGAGTTGTAATTGTTTGTTCTTGCTCTTCTATTTGAACTTTTAAGTTTTCGATAGTCTTTTTGAGATTGGCACTATAACCTTGTGATTTCTTGAGTTTTGCCTCAAGTTCTTTAAGTTTTTCTTTACGCGATTGAAGTTCTCGTTGAATGGCTTGAATATCATTAACTATTTTATCCTTTTGCGACATTTGCTCACCGTTGAGATTGCTTGAATTGCTCAAAATGTTTTCCATCGCTTTGAGTTGCTCCATGCCGTCGTTTATTTCGTTAATCAAGCAAAACAAACTGTCTTGGTTGGCCAACGCTACGTGCAAAGAATCACCCAAGATTACATTGCGGTCTTCGGCTTGTTTGAGCTTTTCGCCATTACATGCCACAAGCGCGAATGCGGCTATGGCAGAGATGAATAAAGATTTCTTCATGATTGAGAATATTAGAAAATTGATAAGAATTATTGCTTATATTTATTTTTATGTAGGGGCTTTTCTGCCTTTTCGCGATATCCACTAACTACAATAACAATTTCGCCTCGTGGATTGTTCGCAGTAAAATACTCAACAAGTTGGCCCAATGTGCCGCGATGTGTAGTGTCGTGCAGTTTTGAAATTTCACGAGAGACAGATGCCTCGCGGTCATCTCCACATGCTTCGGCTAATTGTTGGAGAGTTTTAACCAATCTGACAGGAGACTCATATATAATAAAAGTTCTTGGCTCAACTGCCAGTTCAGCCAAACGAGTTGCTCTACCCTTTTTCAATGGCAAAAAGCCTTCAAAACAAAAGCGTTCGCAAGGTAGTCCCGAGTTAACCAATGCGGGCACAAATGCTGTTGGTCCAGGTAATGTTTCAACTTCGATGTCTAATTTGCGACATTCTCTGACGACAAGAAATCCAGGGTCGGAAATAGCCGGAGTGCCTGCGTCACTAATTAATGAAATTGTTTCGCCTGCTTCAAGTCTTTTCATTACAGAGTCGAGAGTCTCATGCTCATTGAATTTGTGATGGCTCAACATCGGCACATTAATGCCAAAATGGCGCAAAAGCACACTGCTTGTACGAGTGTCTTCGGCAAGAATGAGACTACTTTTTGTCAGAGTTGCGATGGCTCTCGGAGCCATATCTTCGAGGTTTCCAACAGGGGTGGGTACGATATATAATTTGCCGCTCATGATTATTGTTTGCTTGCAAAGTGTTTTTGAATAATTGCCATAAAGTCTTTTACATCATCATTGTCTTTGTCCCATTCTAGGTCTTCGAAGAAGTACTCTTCGGCCTCACTAATTGTAGTCATTGCTGACAAAAGATTTAATGTGTCGTTCATCTCAATTTCGCTGTTGGCAAACAGTTCGCGCTTGAAACGGTATCGGTCGTTTATGGTAAACGCGTGTTTGAGGTCTTTTGACTCGTTTACAGCAATTTTATGTTCAACAGTCCAACCAGTGTTTTGTGGTTCATCATTGATAAATTCGTCAATAGTATTGCCGCTGATATATTGGTCGATATCATTATTAATTGCATCAATGTCTGCGGAATTATCGTCAAATTCGGTTACATCATTGTCAACGATTTCAATTTCGTCATCGATTAATTCAATGTCATCCTCTTCATCACATACGACATAATCATCGTCATCTGTATCTTCAAATTCAACGACTTCTGGTTCAATAACATCTGTTGCTTCTGATGATTCAGAATCTTCATTATCATCGTCAATCGGCTCTATTTCTGGCCCGTCAATGGTTTCTTCATCATCGTCGATATTGCCGTTTGACCTATCTTCATCTGCATCTTCCGATACATCTTCGTACGTATCAAAATCATCTTCTAAATTACCGTGTGCACGATCAGATTCATCTTCATCTTCCGCGATGATTATTGCTTCGTGCAGAGGTTCTAATGTTAACTCAATAGTATCTTCAATGTCTTCACTTTCGTTGTTTAAAGAGTCAATATAATCGTGTGTAATAGCAGCCAAGTCCTTTGATTTAGACTCAATTAAACAGAGTATATCTTTCAAAGGATCATCCTCTTTTTTATCTGCAAGAAGTGTCAACCCTTCAATTTCGCATGCTAATTGCCAAATTTGTTCTAATGATTTATAGTTCATAATGGTAACTTGATGTCAATTAATGTACAAACTTACTTAAAAAATTCCTAATAAGAAATTTTCAATCTCTTTTCGAAGCGCAAATCTTTCGCAAAAAAAGTTATTAATCATTATGACAACGCTGTGCGTAGGCTCTCCTTCGTCGTCAAGCATATAACCGCCATAGCATTGAATTCCGCTCATACTGCCGGTTTTCAATGCCAACTTACCCTCTAAACGAGTGCCTTTACCAAAGTTTTTCATTGTGCCATCTTTGCCTGCTCGCGGAAAAGTTGCAACGTAGTCATTTTTGTGCTTGGAGTTATACATCATACGATATACATCGCCAATGAATTTTGGCGTCAACAAATCTAATCGCGACAAGCCGCAGCCATCGGCAAGATTTACACATTTACAATTGATGCCTTTTTTCGAAAAGAAGTTCATCAGCGAATCAATTGAATTTTCGCCGTCAATTGCCTGCATAGTGGCATCAGCAAACATGTTGTCGCTTCTGACCATTAAGCTGCGCAGAATATCGTTTCGTTTTGGCGATTTATGGCTATATATCAAGATTGTATCGGGATAATTTGCATTCGTTTGGCGAGTGAATGTGATAGAGTCGCTATTAAGAGCGTTAACCAAATCACACTCAAATGCATGCTTGGTGTTTGGCAAAGAACAACTTGCCTTTACCTCAGGCATTTGTGCGCTATAAGTCCCGTAAACATATAACTCATTTGAGTTGACGGGTCGGCATAAACTGATTGATTTTTTCGATGCTGATATCAGACCAAGCGACAAATTCAAATCAGGAACTGCAGTGCTAGTAGTATATTGTGATGAGTCGGCATTAATTGTTAGGACAAATTTGTTGTCTTTATAATTAAAATCTCGGTAACCAGCACCATAATCCCAAGCGACATCTTCAAGCATCCAACTTGATGTATAGTCAGCAACATCCTTTGTGTAAATGTATTTAACTTCGCCATTAATGTGGTTTATGCCTTTATTTATGATAGACTTAACTATTGATTTTACAAATTTCTTGTTGGCATTGAAGTGTTCCGATTCAAGTGTAGGGTCCGAAGATGTTTCAACAACTATATCACAATATATTGTGCCATTGATGTTTGTTGTGTCCCCTATCAGATAAACATTTGTCTTATATCTAAAATCTTCTTTTAAATGAAACATTGCTCCTGCAACAGTAATAGACTTAGTTACTGATGCAGGTGACATCGCTTTACGAGAATTTTCGCTCGCTATTACTTTGTCTGTTTTGAGGTCTTGTATATATATTCCTACTGTTGCAGATTGATAATTCTTAAATTTTAATAGATTTTGAGACTGAACAAAATTGGCCGTCAAAATTATCGTTGTTAATATGCTAATTATTCGTTTCATCATATCGTTTCGGATTATTTATGTTACGAAATTACTCAAAAAAAATGGTAAATTGTTCGTATTTGCACAAATTATGTAGTTTTATGCATATAATTGCTGTGAAATTAAGATAAAATTATTAATTTCGCACAATCAATGCAAATTTGTGCAATAAATGGCTGTTAAGACAAGAGAGAAATTAATTGATGTTGCCCGTCAACTTTTCGCCCGAAACGGTGTCGAGAACACGACGATGAACGACATTGCGGAAGCCTCGGATAAAGGTCGGCGCACTATTTATACTTATTTTAAAAATAAGTTGGAAATATTTAATGCTGTTGTAGAACGCGAAAGCGAAGAGGCAGTTGTTAATTTGAGAGAGGTTCTGCAACTTGACGCATCACCAAAATTCAAACTCGAACAGTATTTGCGCATTAAGTTCAAATTGGCACAAGAGGCGTTGATTCGACAAGATAGTTTAGCAAGTTATTTCAGCATCGAATGGAAACGATTTAACCGCATTAAGCGATTGACGGCAGTAAAAGAAAACGAGATTTTACAGACAATATTTAAAGATGGTATTGCATTAGGCGAATTTAATGAACTACAAACTAAACGAATGCTGTCCTTAATTTCGGTCGTTTTTCAGGGCGTTAACTCCATATTGGAAAATATTGCTGATGAAAAAGATAAAGCAGATTTAGAAAATAATATCATAGAATTTATAATCTACGGAGTAAAGATAAAGTAAAATGTACATTAATTCTACCGGATTTTATGTCCCCGAAGGACGCGTATACAATGATCACTTTTTGAATGTTAATGGCTTGACAAGCGAATGGATTGTCAAACGAACCGGAATTGAATCACGCTCTAAAGCGGGTGAAGGAGAAGGTCATGACTCGATGGGATTGAATGCTATTGAAGACGCAATTAAAAATTTACCTTATGATATTAAGGATATTGACCTGATTGTTTCGGCATCATATTCGCCATACGATACAGTTGCGACTATCGCCCACCTCGCGCAAAGAAAATATGATATCCCCAACATGAGAGCCTTGTATGCATCGGCTGCTTGTTCGTCGTTTGTTAACGGCCTTGAAATTGTGGAAGGATATTTCGCTTCGGGTAAAGCAAAAAAAGCATTGCTTGTTTGCTCTGAACATAACACATATTACAGCAACGAAAGCGATCCAAAATGTGGTCACTTGTGGGGCGATGCGGCCGTAGCATTTTTCTTGTCTGTAGAGCCTCAAAATGAAGAAGACCCCGAAATCAAATATATTTATACAAGAGGTTTAGGTAATATTAGCAAAGGCCCTGAGGGCGTGTGTCTTCGTCTTCGAGACGGCGGTATACAAATGCCCGACGGAAAAGATGTGTTTGTACACGCTTGCAAATATATGGTGGAAGCGCTTAATGCTGTCACTTCGCCTGAAAATATGGCTATTCAAGACTTGTCATATATTATCTGCCATCAAGCGAACAAGCGCATTGTTGCAAATGTGGCAAACCAACTTCAATTACCCGACGAACGATTCATTAATAACATTGAAACATTGGGTAATACAGGCTCGGCAAGTGCAGCACTTGTCTTTGCTCAAAACCGCAATAAATTTGTAAAAGGCGATACAGTTGGTCTTACTGTATTCGGTGGTGGATATTCTTGTGGCGCTTTTTTGGTAAAAATATAATAAAGCATTAACTTTGCCCCAAAATTTGTAAATCATTAATTAACAAAAATATGAAGTTACTTGAAGGAAAAACAGCCCTTATCACTGGCGCTGCTCGTGGTATCGGTAAAGCATTGGCAATCAAATTCGCGCAAGAAGGTGCTAATGTGGCTTTTACAGATTTAGTTATTGACGAAAACGGTCTTGAAACTGAAAAAGAAATTGCTGCTTTTGGCGTGAAAGCAAAAGGTTACGCTTCTAACGCGGCTGATTTCGCTCAAACAAAAGAAGTAGTTGCCGAAGTTCATAAAGAATTTGGTGCAATTGATATTCTCGTTAACAATGCTGGTATTACAAAAGACGGTTTGATGATGAGAATGACAGAACAACAATGGGATGCTGTTATAGCAGTTAACCTTAAAAGTGCGTTCAACTTCATCAACGCTACATTGCCCATCATGATGCGTCAACGCTCTGGTAGCATCATTAACATGGCGTCAGTTGTTGGTGTGCATGGTAATGCTGGTCAATCGAACTATGCTGCATCAAAAGCAGGTCTTATCGCTTTGGCTAAAAGTATTGCTCAGGAAGTTGGTTCACGCGGTATCCGTGCAAATGCTATCGCTCCCGGCTTTATTGAAACAGCCATGACTGCTGCCCTTCCCGAAGAAGTTCGTCAAGAATGGGCTAAGAAAATCCCCTTGCGCCGTGGCGGTCAAGTTGAAGACATCGCAAATGTTGCGACATTCCTTGCATCTGACATGTCAAGCTATGTGACAGGTCAAGTTATTCAAGTTGACGGTGGCATGAACATGTAATACAATCTTACTTGTAAAATATTTTGGGCGGTACTTTTTCAGCAAAGTATCGCCCATATTTATTGAAAAATGAGTAAGTTTGCAATATGAATACTCCATTGGTAACAGTTATAGTCACTACTTACAATCAACAAGACTTTATTGCTGATTGCTTAAATGGTATATTATCGCAACAAACCGACTTTGATTTCGAGGTCTTGGTCGGCAATGATTGCTCTACCGACAGAACTGCCGAAATAGTAACGAACTATACGGTTAAAAATCAAAAGGTTAAACTTTATACGCCAGCCGAGAATATTGTGTCGACTGGTCAAGCAATTAGCCACTCGTTGTTGTTGCCAATGGCAAAAGGTAAATACATCGCTTTTTGCGAGGGTGATGACTATTGGACTAACCCGACGAAATTACAGATTCAGGTCGATTTTTTGGAGCGCAATACCGGCTATTCGGCGTGTTATCATGATTACGACTCATTATCTGACGGCTGTATTAACGCATTAAAACACGGAAAACGCGATTGCGATGCACGATTAAGCGATGTGGTTAATCTAATGCATTGCCAACTTTCGACATTGATGGTAAGGCGTGAATGCCTGCTAAACGACAAAGTTGACGCATATTTTCAGCATCCAACACATTGTTATGGTGATGTGAACTATTATGCGTCATGCTTTGCCTGTGGCAATGTGAGATATCTTGCGCACAAATGCAGCATATATAGACTATCTTTTAATAGCCAAACCGCCAACGACAACAAATTGAAAATCGCAGATGAAAAGCACATTGGAGGATTAAAGGCACTTGCAGATGTGTATGGACACGAAATACAAGCTGTAATTCGAGATTATAAGTGCTGCCAATTATTGGGCAAATCATCTGTTGGTAACAACAAGTCAATTTTACGGGCTATTGCGCTTAAATTTAAGGCGATTATGATGTCCCCCACATTCGTGTGGCGCATTTACATGGTCAAATGGGGGTTAAAGTAGTATAGAATTTGGTCAATTCATAGAATTGCAGTAACTTTGAGGGTTATAATTATTCAACGATGCTAAAATATAATACTCGACTTAAAAAATTGATTCTTCCCGAATACGGAAGAAATATACAGCAAATGGTTGATCACTGTATAACAATTGAGGATAGAGAAGAACGAACCAGATGTGCCTATTCAATTATTGCGACTATGGGTAACCTCTTCCCTAACCTGCGTGATATGGATGATTTTAAGCATAAACTTTGGGACCATCTTGCAATCATGTCTGATTTCAAACTTGACATTGATTACCCGTGCGAGGTTATTAAACCCGAAAATTTGAAAACATTACCTGACAAAATAGAATATCAATCTTCGTCCATCAAATTTCGCCATTATGGTAAAAACCTCGAATTGATGATAGCCAAAGCTGCATCAATGGAAGATGGAGAAGAAAAAGATGTGCTTATTTCATATATTGCTAACCACATGAAAAAACTCATGTTGGCTGTTAACAGCGAAGGTGTTGAAAATGCGAAAATATTGAAAGACCTCCGAGATTATTCTCATGGCGCAATCAATCTCGACCCAGAGACATATCATTTGCATGAATTTAAAGAGGCCCCAGCACAACAAACAGGTAAAAAGAAAAAGAAAAAATAATGATACTTGAAAGCCAACTAACTACAATCGGCCACTTTGTGAAGCCCCATGGCATCAATGGTGAGATTAATATGTCAATTGAATATGACATTGATATTCCATCGTTGAAATGCATAGTGCTAAACATGGACGGTATTTTTGTCCCGTTTTTTGTTGAATCATGCCGAACCAAAGGCGCAGAGTCACGATTAGTTACCGTTGACGGCATTACAAATGAAGTTCAAGCCGCCGACTTATGCGGTAAAACGGTATATGCGCTGACCGACGACCTTGATCTTGATTCAGAAGACGATGAAGCCGGTTTTTATGCGGCTGACCTAATCGGGTATCAGGTATTGGATGGCAATGTCAACATCGGAGAAATTGTTGACATTGAAGACTCGACCGAAAACGCTTTGTTTATCATTAAATCGGGTGACAATGTTGTTTATATCCCTATTGCTGATGAAATGATAGAAGATGTTATCAGTGACACCAAGACTATTGTGATGAATTTACCGGAAGGAATTTTAGATTTATAAAAACTATATATTATGGATTTCGACGAAAGCAAAGCAATTGAATATATCAAAAGTCATTTGCCCGAAGGTGCTCCTGACTATGATGAAGATGAAATTTTGAACGTAATTGATATAATTTTCGATTACTACGAAGATAATGGTATGCTCGATATCGACTTTGATGATGAAGAAGATGAGATTGAAGAATTGGTTGCGCATGTAACTAAAATGCTCGCAAAAGACCCCTACTCTACAATCTTGCCTGAACACGTTTCTGCTATTGTGAACGCAGAAATCGAGTATGAAAATTCATTATTATGATATTAGGTTTTCGGCATATCATAATCGCTTTTGCAGCGCTTATTCTGCTCGCTTCATCGGCGCAAGCAGAAGGTCTTTATGATGAAGCCCCGTTAGAATTTGAAGAAAACCTTCGCACTCCTGAGGTTAAATCTAAATTCAGTTCAGCAGTGGCCGCTTATCAAACCCGAGTAGGCAAAGCGCTCATTAGTAAAGGATATCAAGTTGAAACAATAAGAAATGGCGAAGTTTTGGTTGTGACAATACCCGCTCAAAGATTGTTTACTCCAAATCAAACTGAGCTTATGAAAAATGCCTCTAATGTATTGACTCCTGTATTCGCGCTCCTAAACAAACCGGGAATGTTCAAGTTTTTGTTGGATATGCATAGCGATAATACAGGCAATGCTTTGTATTCCGAATCACTAACAAACGATCGAGTAATCGCTGTTGCAGATTGGGCTGAAGAAAATGGATATCCGTCAACATACATTATTCCATATTCAAGTGGTAGAATGTCACCGATATATCGAAACAACTCTATTACCAACCGCCAGAATAATCGCAGACTTGAAATCTACATTGTCCCGGCCGATGTGATGGTAGAGTTGGCAAAATCAAATTCGCTTAAATAGCGATTTATGATAATTATGTGCGAATAAATCACTAATTTTGCAATAAAATAACAAACATATACAATGGCAAAGGAATTAAAAGACTTAACTAAACGCAGTGAAAGTTATTCACAGTGGTATAATGACTTGGTAATTAAGGCTGACTTGGCCGAACAATCAGCGGTTCGCGGTTGTATGGTTATCAAACCTTATGGATATGCAATTTGGGAAAAAATGCAACAACAACTTGACTCAATGTTCAAAGAAACAGGTCACGTTAATGCTTATTTCCCTTTGTTGATACCCAAATCATTTTTGAGTCGCGAAGCCGACCACGTTGAAGGTTTTGCAAAAGAATGTGCGGTAGTAACTCACTATCGTTTGAAAAACGACCCTAACGGTAAAGGTGTAGTAGTTGACCCTGCTGCTCGACTCGAAGAAGAACTCATTATTCGTCCCACTTCTGAAACTATCATTTGGAATACATATAAGAATTGGATTCACAGTTATCGTGACCTCCCCATCTTGTGTAACCAATGGGCAAATGTGATGCGTTGGGAAATGCGCACTCGCATGTTCCTTCGCACAGCCGAATTCCTTTGGCAAGAAGGTCACACTGCTCACGCAACGCAAGAAGAAGCACTCGAAGAAGCTGTTAAAATGCTCAATGTGTACTCTGATTTTGCACAAAACTACATGGCTGTACCCGTTATCAAGGGTGTGAAATCGGCTAATGAGCGTTTTGCAGGTGCTATCGAAACATTTACAATCGAAGCAATGATGCAAGATGGTAAAGCATTGCAGTCAGGTACATCACACTTCTTGGGCCAAAACTTCGCAAAAGCATTTGATGTGAAGTTTATCAATAAAGAAAATCAGTTGGAATATGTGTGGGCTACATCTTGGGGCGTATCAACTCGCTTGATGGGTGCGCTCATTATGACGCACTCTGACGACAACGGTCTTGTGTTGCCTCCCAAATTGGCGCCTATTCAGGTTGTTATTGTTCCTATTTATAAAAATGACGAACAAAGAAATCAAATTGCAGAGGTTGTTAACCCCATCGTTGCCGAACTCAAATCACTCGGCGTTAGCGTCAAATTTGATGATGCCGACAACAAACGCCCCGGTTTCAAATTTGCCGAATATGAACTTAAAGGTGTGCCCGTTCGTTTGGCTATCGGTGCTCGCGACATTGAAAACGGCACAGTTGAAGTTATGCGTCGTGACACCCTTGAAAAGAGCGTAGAACAACTTGACGGAATCGTTGCTCGCGTAAAAGCATTGCTTGACGAAATTCAAGACAATATTTTCCAAAAAGCTCTCAACCACCGCGAGTCTATGACAACCAAGGTTGATACTTACGAAGAATTCAAAGAACAAATTGAAAAAGGTGGTTTCATTCTAGCTCACTGGGACGGTACACCCGAAACAGAAGAAAGAATCAAAGAAGAAACCAAAGCAACTATCCGTTGTATTCCTTTGGATGGCGACAAAACTCCCGGCGTTTGTATGGTGACCGGTAAGCCATCAGCACAGCGAGTAATTTTCGCACGCAACTATTAATACATTATATAACGCATACAGATGAAGTCACCCATAATTGCAATAGTTATACCATGCTACAACGAGGAGCAAGCTTTGCCCATTTCGGCAGATAAACTTTTGTCGGTCCTTGACCAAATGGTTTCAATGGGATTGGCTTCATCTGAAAGTTATATTCTTTGTTGTAACGACGGCAGTAAAGACAAAACCTGGGAAACCATCTCCCAATTACATGCCAAAGACAACCGTATTAAAGGCATTTCACTCACGCATAACCGAGGACATCAATATGTGTTATTGGCGGGGTTAATGTCTGTAAAAGACCATTGCGACGCTGCAATTTCAATTGATGCCGACCTTCAAGATGACCCTGAAGCAATGATTGAAATGGTTAAGCAATTTAATCAAGGTAAGGAAATTGTCTATGGCGTGAGGTCAAGTCGTGCGACTGACACTTGGTTCAAACGAACAACTGCCCATGGATTTTATTCATTGCAGAAAAAGATGGGCTTTGAAACTATCTATGACCATGCCGATTATAGATTGATGAGCGCAAGAGCAATAGATTTTCTTGGCCAATATGGCGAATCTAATCTGTTTTTAAGAGGAATTATTCCGCAGATTGGACTGGAAACGGCTATTGTTACCTATGAGAGAAAAGAGCGAGTGGCTGGAGAATCAAAATATCCGCTGAAAAAAATGCTCAGTTTCTCGATAAATGGCATCACTTCGTTCTCGGCAAAGCCAATGCGATGGATTTTCATGGTTGGTTTGATATTGCTTGTAGTTGACTTGATTGTTGCCATATATGTTCTGATATCTTATTTTGAACATGTAACTACATCAGGATGGCCTTCATTGATGTTGTCGATATGGTTTTTAGGTAGTCTCATATTGATGAGCATCGGAATTGTTGGCGAGTATATCGGCAGAATTTTCACCGAAGTTAAACATCGCCCCCGCTATTTCATAGACAAAACATTGTGGGATTAGATATCTAGCCTAATTATGTTAGACTTATATGCTGCTGATGTCACCACAAAGGTTGACATTCCCTATGCTAATGAAGGAATACAAGCTGGATTCCCCTCTCCCGCTCAAAATTACATCAATGAATCCATTGATTTGAATATTGAATTAATCAAGCACCCAGCATCTACATTCTTTGGCAAAGTTTCAGGAGATTCTATGATTGAAGAAGGCATTGAAGAGGGAGATATCTTGGTTATAGACAAATCATTAGAGCCGATTAACGGCGATTTGGCCGTATGCTGTATTGATGGCGAATTTACTTTGAAACGTATTGAGATCGAAGAGAATCGCATTAAGTTGATGCCATCTAATGCGACCTTCAAACCCATTATAGTTACCCCCGACGACCAATTTACAGTGTGGGGTATTGTAACATATACTATAAAGAAAAACCGTCGTAAACGCAATCCCTAATTTTTTGGAGACAATGATTGGACTCATAGATTGTAACAATTTCTTTGTCTCTTGCGAACGAGTTTTTAATCCTTCGCTACATAATCGACCGGTTATTGTTTTGAGTAATAACGACGGTTGTGCCGTGGCTATTTCTAATGAAGCAAAAGCGCTTGGCATCAAGCGTGGACAGCCCTATTTTCAAATAAGGAAATTAATTGAACAACACAACATTGCCGTATTATCGGGAAACTTACGATTATATGGAGATATGTCCTCTCGCGTTATGGCGACATTGGCATCATTAGTCCCCGACATTGAAATATATTCTATTGACGAAGCATTTGCCGATTTATCGGGATTTAACCAAGAAAAGTTGAGTGAAATCGGTGCAAATATTGTCGAAACAATTAGGCATAATACCGGCATCTCGGTGTCATTAGGTATCGCGCCAACCAAAACTTTAGCAAAAGTGGCAGCGCGGTTTGCTAAAAAGCACAAAGGCTATCATGGCGTGTGTGTTATTGATAGCGAAGATAAACGGTTAAAGGCGTTGGGACTTACTGCCATTGACGATGTATGGGGGATTGGGCGCAAACTGTCGAAGAAGTTTGTGGATGCCAACATAGTTTCGGCGTTACAATTTGCATCAATGTCAAAGAATGAGGTTGCAAAGTATGTAAACGTTTCTGGTTTGGCTACATGGCAGGAGTTAAACGGCATACAGTCATCTACAATAGAGATAGATGAGCCCGACCGCAAACAATTGTGTGTATCGCGCTCGTTTGCAACATCTATTAGCAAAATAGAAGACCTGTTGTCTATATTATCATCTTTCGCATCAACATGTGCGCGAAAATTAAGAGAGCAAAATGCTTGCGCAAAATCAGTCAGCATTTTTATTCATACAAACGCATTTGACCAATCGGCAAAGCAGTGTTATAATTCAACGCATATTACATTAGATAGTCATACAAACGACACTCTCCTATTCTCTGAAATAGTAGAACGTTCATTGCTCACTATATTTTCCGAAGGATACTCTTACAAGAAAGCGGGGATTATTGTGACCGAGATAGTTAGCGCCGATTCAACGCCGTCATTAGAACTTAATTGTACTGATATCAACAAGCGAAATCAACTGATGCAAGTAATTGACAACATCAATCAAGGATACTCACATGATGTTGTTCACACATCAACATTTGACAACCAACTGCATATATCGCGTAAAGACTCTATTTCGCCTAGTTACACGACAAAACTGCAAGATGCGATTATCGTAAATTGCAAATAAGACATTGCAATTTTTTCTTTTGAGGTATTTATTCTATTTTTGTAGTAAATTTGACGATTATGGACAATAAAACAATAGTAAATAATTTATCAAAAAAACTTGACAGAGAGCCAAAGGAGATTTCTGCTTTAATTGACGGATTGGCCGCTATCATTAAGGAGAAATGCGGTAATTTGTCAGAAATTGCGATTCCCGGCTTTGGTACATTTGTGCCTGCCAAAGAAGATGAAAAGGTAATTACCGATTTGTCAACTGGCAAAAAGATATTATTGCCACCTCAAATCACATTGAATTTTGAGCCCAGTATTGTTTTACGCAAAAAAGTAGCAAATAACCAATGAACGATAAAATTACATTTCAACAGTTAGCTGAACTTCTGTCGTCTTCGACAGGCGGTTCTACAAGCACAACTGAACTTTTTATTAAAGAGTTGTTTGCTATCGTTGGCAAAGCATTAATAAACGGAGAAAAGGTGCAAATAAAAGGTATTGGTACTTTTATGCCGTCAATGGATAATTCCACTATTGAATTTGCGCCTGATGCTGATTTGGCTGAAAGCATCAACTTGCCATTTTCTTGTTTTGAGGCTATTGAACTTGATGATGAAATGCATCAAGCACTTATTACAGATGAAACTCAACCCAAACAAGAATCTGAAATAGCTGAGACTATTGAAGTTGCTGAACCGGCAGTTGTCGAGACTGATGAAGAGCCTGTTGAATGGGCTGAGTCCACTACTGAAACAGACACTGAACCCACACATGAAGAAGCATCTGAAATTCAACTTGAGGAAGATATTGCAGATATACAAACATCAAATGTGGCAGAAATTGATGTTGATTACAACACAGAAGAGCAAACAGAAGTTGTGGTTGAGCCAGTAGAAGAAACATTAGAAACCGAAACTACCCATAATCAACAAATCCTCGACCCTATTTTGGATACAACAGAAACAGTCACAGAGGATAAACATAAAAAGTCAAAATTTGCCTTTGGTATTATAATCGGTATTCTTATTGGCGCAGTAATCGGGGCTATGGCAATGTTTGTGATTGGAAATAAATTACTCCTATCGCAAACCAACATGCCTAATAGTGAAAGTGAGGAAATAATTGATGAACCTGTTTGCATAGCGGTTGACACATTAGCCACAGACACACTCGAAATAGAGCCTGTATATGAGAATATAGCCGTTGACACTGTCAAGCAAACTCGATTCTTGACAACTATGGCTCGTCAATACTACAATCAAATGCTATATTGGGTATATATCTATGAAGAAAATAAGGAAAAACTCGGTAATCCAAATGTGATTAAGCCAGGTACAACTGTGGTAATTCCCGATATCAGAAAGTATCTGAAAAGCGATACAGACTCGTTAAATATTGAGCATGCAAAGTTAAAGGCAGTAGAAATTTATGCTCCATATCAAAAATAAATTTAATTCTTTAACATGCTAAACTTATAATAGATAAAATTAACATTTACATTTCACACTTTAATAAAGTTATAATTAATTTTGTAGGAGAAATTGGTGTATATAGCCATTTTCTCCTACTTTTTGATTATTAAAAGTTTTAATTATATGACTGAATCAGTAAATATACGAGAATTGAACGAACTCGTTGCAAGTAAAAGCGAGTTTGTAAGCCTTGTAACCAAAGGTATGGACCAAACAATCGTTGGTCAAAAACATTTGATTGACTCTCTTTTGATTGCATTGTTGTCAAATGGCCATGTGCTCCTTGAAGGTGTGCCCGGTCTTGCAAAAACCCTTGCAATTAAAACATTGTCACAAATTGTTGACGCAAAATACAGCCGCGTTCAATTCACCCCTGACCTTCTCCCTGCCGACGTACTCGGTACAATGGTTTATAGCACTCAAAAAGAGCAATTCCAAGTTAAACGCGGACCTATTTTCGCTAACTTCGTTCTTGCTGATGAAATTAACCGTGCCCCGGCAAAAGTTCAAAGCGCTTTGCTTGAAGCGATGCAAGAACGCCAAGTAACTATCGGCAACAAGACATTCCCCTTGGATGACCCATTCTTGGTTATGGCAACTCAAAACCCCATTGAACAAGAAGGCACTTATCCCCTCCCAGAAGCGCAGGTTGACCGTTTCCTTCTCAAAGTAATTATAGGTTATCCCACAAAAGAAGAGGAAAAGATTATCATTCGCCAAAACATTTCACGCGAATATAAAGAGGTGAAAGCATTGCTTAAACCCGAGGAAATTATTGAAGCACAAAAAATAGTTGAACAAATATATCTCGACGAAAAAATCGAAAAATATATTGTCGACATTGTATTTGCAACTCGCTATCCCGCGGAGTATAATCTCAATGACTTGACAAGCATCATTTCATTTGGTGGTTCTCCTCGTGCGTCAATCAGTTTGGCAAAAGCATCTCGTGCATACGCATTCCTTCGTGGTCGCGGATATGTAATTCCCGAAGATGTAAGAGCAGTTTGCCACGATGTATTGCGCCACCGCATTGGTCTTACCTATGAAGCAGAAGCGAACAATATCACTGCCGACGAAGTTATTTCTAATATTCTTGATAAGGTAGAAGTACCCTGATAATTCAATTTAGCATCTATGGACGCAACTGAACTTCTTAAAAAAGTTCGAAAGATTGAAATTAAAACTCGCGGTCTTTCTCAAAACATTTTTGCAGGCGAATACCACTCGGCCTTCAAAGGTCGTGGTATGACCTTTTCTGAGGTGCGCGAATATCAATATGGAGACGATATTCGCGACATTGATTGGAATGTGACCGCCCGTCAAAACCACCCTTATGTAAAGGTGTATGAAGAAGAACGCGAAATGACCGTAATGCTTCTGATTGATACCTCTGGTAGCCGCTGTTTTGGTGCTGTGGGTATGGAAAAACGCGAAATAATTACAGAGATTGCTGCCACTCTCGCATTCTCTGCCATTCACAATAATGATAAAATCGGAGTGATTTTCTTTTCTGACAAAATTGAGAAATTCATTCCTCCTAAAAAAGGCAAGAAACACATCTTGTTCATTATCCGCGAATTAATCGATTTCCAACCCGAAAGTCAAGGGACCGATATTTCCTATGCGTTGAGATATCTAACTGATGCACTCAAAAAACGATGCACTACTTTTGTTATATCTGACTTTATTGACAATCACGACTATTACAAGTCATTATCTATTGCTAATAACAAGCATGATGTAACAGCAATTCAGGTGTATGATAAACGCGACTCACAGTTACCAGATGTAGGCTTAATCAGAGTCATGGATCTTGAAACGCAAGAGGAACGATGGCTTGACACATCATCAAGCAAAGTGCGCCAAGCACATAGCAAATGGTGGTATGAACGACAGATTGCAATGAATACAACAATGCAACGCTGTCGAGTTGATGTCGCATCAATTGCAACCGACGAAAATTATGTCAAAGCACTTATGGCTCTATTCCAAAAGAGAGGCGTTAGATAATAAGTATTAGTGATGAATAATAAACTATTAATAGCCGTAATATCATTATTGTTTACAGGTATAGTAAATGGTCAAAATGTTACTATAACTGCATCGTTAGACTCGGCCTACATTCTCATGGGCAACCAAACTAAAATGCACATTGAGATAGTAGAGGACAATGATGTGACCGGTGAAAGTGATTTTTTTAAAGAAGGAAGAGATACTGTAACCGATAAAATCGAAATAATCAAGCAGTTTGCACCTGACACTATTGATTTAGGTAATAATCGCAGACAGATTAATCGTGATTATATCATACAATCATTTGATTCGGGATTATACACTATACCTGCCATACAATATAATGTGAATGGTGTTAAGGTTAAATCCAATTCGTTAGCACTCAAAGTTATTCCCGTATCGGTTGACTCTTTGGCAACTATCCATGAGCAGGCAAATGTTATTTCGCCCAATCATAGATGGTATGATTTCTTGCCCGATTTCATTACCGATTATTGGTATTGGCTCTTATTGGCCATCTTTATTATAGCCGCCGCAGTAGTGGCATTCTTGATGGTGAAAAAAGATGTACCTCTCCCCCTTATGCCCAAGAAAAAAATCATACCTCCTTATGAGTTGGCAAAAATGGAATTGGCGGCACTCAAAGAAGCCAAACTTTGCGAAAAATCAATGGAGAAAGAATACTATACCCGCTTAACTGATATTTTGCGTGTATATGTCGATTCAAGATTTGGTATTAATGCAATGGAAATGACATCTTCGCAAATAATTGATGCACTTAACAACAATGCTGAAACCAAAGAACCAAGCAAGTTTATGAAGCAAATTCTTGAAATTGCCGATTTTGTTAAGTTCGCAAAAGTGCGTCCCATGCCCGAAGATAACATAAAGTCATTTAATTGGGCTACACAATTTGTCGAAGACACCAAACCCGTGGTTGAAGAAAACGCAACTACTGAAAACAACGAACAAAAACAATAGAATATATGCAGTTTGCACATCCACAATATCTTTGGCTTTTCTTGATTTTCATACCGATTATTGCATGGTATGTGTTCAGGAAAATTAAGTCACATCCTACTTTAAGTGTGTCAACATTATCTCCTTATGCCAAACTTCCCGTTAGTTTCAGAGAGTATTTGATACATTTGCTGTTTGTATTGCGCCTAGGCGTTTTGGCGTGTGTCATAATCATAATTGCCCGACCGCAGACCTATGATAGCTGGCGAACATCTTCTACACATGGTACTGACATTATATTAGCCATGGATATTTCGTCAAGTATGTTGGCGCGGGATTTCAAACCCGACCGACTTGAAGCTGCTAAAAATGTAGCTGCAAAGTTTGTTTCGGGTCGTGAAGCCGACAATATCGGTATAGTCGTTTTTGCAGGCGAAAGTTTTACAGCTGTACCGATGACCACCGACCGCTCGCTTTTGGTTAACTATATAAATGATATTTCAATGAATATGCTTGAAGATGGTACCGCGATTGGCGATGGTCTCGCAACATCAATTAACCGTATCAAAGATGGTAAAGCAAAATCGAAAAGCATTATTCTTTTAACTGACGGCTCTAATAATACCGGTAATGTTGCGCCATCAACTGCTGCCGAAATCGCGAAGAAATTTGGCATAAAAGTTTACACTATCGGCGTAGGCAAAAACGGTGAAGCGCCATTCCCACAGCAAAATATGTTCGGTCGCATTGAGTATGTTAACATGCCTGTTGTTATTGATGAAGAAACGCTCAAAAACATTGCATCTATAACCGGAGGTAAGTATTTCAGAGCAACCAATAATAATGTTTTGGCTGATGTGTTTGAAGAGATTGACAAACTTGAAAAAACTCAAATGGATGTCAAACACTTCTCTCATACCGAAGATAATTATATGATGTGGGCTGTATTTGCTCTTGGATTGTTTTTGTTAGAGATAATTCTGCGTAACACCGTTTTGCGCACAATTCCTTAAAGTCTTATGGTAAGTTTTGCATATCCCTACATATTATATTTATTGTTGTTGCTGCCGATTATCGCATTAGTGTATTGGTTGGCACAAGTGTCGCGTAAAAACCGACTTAAAAAATTTGGCAATATTGAGGTTTTAACCAATTTAATGCCCGACTATTCAAAATATAAAGGTTGGATAAAACTTTCGGTGCAACTACTTGCATTGGCTGCACTTATTCTGGCATTAGCCCGTCCTCGCGCTGGAGCCAAAGAGGAAGTTACCAATGTCAAAGGCATCGAGGTTATGATTGCTCTTGATGTATCAAATTCAATGCTCGCCTCTTCTAATGACGACCCGAAAGGGATAAGCCGTCTTAACCGCGCAAAATTTATATTAGACCGTCTTATTGACAAACTTAATAACGACAAAATCGGTTTGATTGTATTTGCAGGAGAATCATATACGCAATTACCCATCACTTCTGATTTTGTATCGGCCAAGATGTTTTTGCAAAGCATTAACACACAAATGGTTCCAACTCAAGGTACAGCAATCGGTTCGGCTATTTCAATGGCAATGAATTCATTTACACCTGATAAGGAAACACAAAAAGCCATAATTGTCATAACCGACGGCGAAAACCACGAAGATGACGCTGTGGCAATGGCAAAAGCAGCGCAAGAAAACGGCATACAAGTCAATGTTATTGGGTTGGGGTCAACAAAAGGAACTCCTATTCCTCTTGATGCATCAAAAGGTGTTTTTATGAAAGATTCATCGGGTAAACCGGTAACCACATACCTTAACGAAAAAATGGCTAAGGAGATTGCTGATGCCGGAAAAGGTATTTATGTCAACGGTGGTAGTTCATCTGCAATATCTGAAATTGACACACAACTAGACACATTAGAGAAAACAGACCTTGAAAGAATTGTTTATACATCAAGCGCAGAGCAGTTCCCAGTATTTGCGTGGATTGCATTGTTATTCCTTTTGATTGATGTATTCATTCTTGATGGCAAAAACAAATTCTTGAAAAAATATACATTCTTCAGCAAATAGTTTAAGATGTTACGATTATATATATTCACAATTCTTGCACTTTTTGTCGGTATGAGTACACTACATGCCGAGCAAAAAGACACATCAACCAAAAAGGAGCGTAACTTGATTAGTAAAGGTAATGATTCCTATAATACAAGCGATTTCAGCACAGCGGAAACTACGTACAAGAAAGCACTTGAACAAAACATGTCATCTGATATTGCCAAGTTTAATTTGGCATCTTCGTTATTAAAACAGTCAGGAAACACTCCGGCCGACTCCCCTTCTAACCCAGCAATTAAAGCCGATTCATTGTTCCGAGAGTTGATATCTTCTGAAAACAAACAAGTTGCTGAACAATCGTTTTATAACCTTGGCAATATGATGTTTGACAAACAAGATTATGCCAAGAGTATCGATATGTATAAAAGTGCGCTTCGCATCAATCCCGATAACAATAACGCACGCGAAAATTTGAGACTTGCACAATTACGCTTGCAACAACAGCAACAAAACAAGGACAAAAACAAAGATAAAGATAAAAATAAGGACCAACAACAGGACAAACAAGATAAGCAAGAAAACAATAAAGACAAACAGGAGCAGCAAAATAAGCAAGACAACAAGCAAAACGACGAAAACAAAGAAGAAAACAAGGATAAGCAAGAACAACAGTCGCAACAACAAGACAAAAAGAAAAACGATAAACAACAGCAGTCGCAAGGCATTAGCGATGCAAATGCTGAAAAGATTTTGAAAACAATGGAAAACGAGGAAAATGCGACTCGCAAAAAGGTTAATGAGAAGAAAAAGCAAGAAGAAATGCGCAATGCTTCTCGTCGACAAATTACTAACCAATGGTAAAATTAAATTTACGAGCACAATATATGAAAAGAATTAATTTGCTACTGCTCTTCCTTTTGACCTTGATTTTGGCACATGCCGAGGTCTCTTTTACGGTATTACCTCCCCGTCAGGTCATTGAAGGCAATAAATTTAATGTAACTTTCCGCTTGAAGAATGCCGAAGGTAGTGATATCAAAGCGCCTCAAATTGAAGGCTGTAAATTGTTGTTTGGCCCATCTACTTCTACAATGAGTAGTTACCAAATGATTAACGGCAAAACAACATCAAGCACATCGGTTGATTATAGTTTTGTTTATCGTGCTGAGAAAGCAGGTACATATACCATTGCAGAAACGAGCATTAAGGTTGACGGAAAGACTTATACGAGTGAAGCAGTCAAGTTCACTGTTTTGCCCGCCGACAATTCAGGAAGCCAAGGGGTAAAAGTTGATGATTATTCGACTCACACTACAGATAAAAAAGTTTCTACAAATGATGTGTTTGTAAGAATTATCACATCAAAAAGCCAAGCCTATGAACAGGAAGCAATTGAATGTACAATTAAATTGTACACTAAATACTCGATCAGTTCTTTCATGGCTACTAATCAACCAAGTTTTGACGGTTTTTTGATTGAAGAGAAAGATATCAAATCATCGCTTAATGAGATGGAAAATTATAACGGTCAAAACTATATGACTGCCGTACTAAAAAAATGTATTATTTTCCCTCAAAAAGCAGGTAAACTTACTATCAACTCTGGCAAATACGACATCAGCGTAGTTCAATATGAGATGGTAAGTAACGGATTTTTCATTGACAAGCGCCCTGTTGAACGTCAAATTAGCGTAAGTTCCAACTCTGCAAGTGTTCAAGTAAACCCACTCCCCTCTCCACAACCCGACGACTTTAATGGAGCGGTAGGTAATTTCGCCTTAAATAGTGAATTGTCATCAACGTCATTCCGCACAAATGAGGCGGCATCGTTAATATACAAAATTAGCGGTACCGGCAATATCAAGTATGTGAAAGAGCCTGTTGTAGATTTCCCATCTGAATTTGAACAATATACTCCCAAAAACGACATTAAGGCTTCGGTTGTCGGCAATAATGTAAAAGGCCAGATTACTATCGAATATACATTTGTACCTCAAAATGTCGGCAATTTCAAAATCGGTTCAACCAACTTTGTTTACTTTGACCCATCGGCAAAGAAATATGTAACTCTTACTACCCCGGAATATGATATCACAGTAGCAAAGGGTGTTGGAACATCAATTACATCTACTGCACAATCTGAAATATCAACAAAAAATCGCGATATCCTTCACATCAAACTCGGCGACAAACATCCTTCGCGCGAAAACATCTATTATATAACATCTGTTTTATATTGGTTAATATATTTGTTATTGGCAATGGGATTAGGCGCATCAATATATTTCAACATACGCAAAATCAAATTAAATGCTGATGTCCAAGGCTCTCGTCTCGCCAAGGCAAACAAAGTTGCACGCCTTCGCCTTAAAAAGGCAAAACAATTTATGGATGCAAAAGCCAATGATGCTTTCTATGAAGAAGTGCTCAAGGCATTGTGGGGCTACTTTAGCGACAAGTTGCTTATTCCCTCTTCACAATTAAATCGCGATAACATTACCGCAGAGTTGTTTTCTTATGGAGCACAACAGCAGTTAATTGATACTATAATATATGTTCTTGACGAGTGTGAAATGGCTCGATATACTCCACAAAAATCAGATGAACAAGTGGAGCAACTTTACAAGACCACTACACAGGTCATGAACGAAATGGAAAGCATAAACACCAAACGAAAATAAGATGATGAGACACATTATAATAATTATAACCACACTAATTGCGTTAAATGCTGGCGCAAGCAACTTGTTGCAACAAGCAGATTCGGCATATATTGAAGACCGTTATGCCAATGCTATCGAACTATATGAGCAAGTAATTGCGGAAGAAGGTACATCTACCGACATTTATTATAATCTCGGTAATGCATACTATCGTGCCGGCATGCTTGGCAAGGCAATCATCAATTATGAACGAGCATTGATTCTTGACCCTACTAATGACGATGCAAAAACCAATCTTGAATTTGTCAACTCAAAAATCACCGATATACCCGGAGACAAAGGCACATTTATATCAAATTTCTTTGGCAAAATCATAAACAGCCAACATTCAAATACATGGGCAATTTATGCAATGGCGGCATTTATACTACTGCTAATATCTATTGCACTGTATGTGTTTTCGCCTAAGATTGCTTTAAAGAAAACAGGCTTTTTTGGAGGCATTGCATTCCTCTTAGTTTCAATTATATTAATTGTATTTTCATCAACGGCCCATGCCACTGCGTCAAATCGCAATCAAGCTGTAATTACATCGCCATCGACTATTTTGAGTACATCACCACGTGAACCAAAAGACCGTTCAGAAGAAGCAATGTTGCTGCACGAAGGCACAAAAGTTGAAATTTTGGATTCGGTTACCGACTTGAATCAAACAAAGTGGTATGATGTTAAAGTTGACAACAATCATCGTGCTTGGCTAAACTCAAAAGATGCAGAAAAAATATAGTATTTCGATATTTATTCTAAATATTTGATTTAGTGAGTAATGTGCCCCCAAATGAAAAGTTATGTTTAAAAACATATTGAATTTTAGTCAAAAAAATTTGGTTATATCAAAATATCCCCCTATTTTTAACACACTATTTCAAAAACGACATTTTTTACTAACTATCAAAATCAATAAGTATCATGACAAAGACAATTTCATTTAATGACCTCCGTCGCATCAAGGACAGTTTGCCCGACGGTTCAATCAGCAAAATCGCTGACAAGTTGAACACAACTCCTCAGACTGTACGCAACTATTTTGGCGGTACAAATTATGAGTTTGGTAAAAATTGTGGCGTTCACATCGAGCCGGGTCCTGATGGTGGCATCGTAGTTCTTGACGACACAACTATCTATGATATGGCTGTTCAAATTCTCCAAGAACAAGAAGAAAAATAACTTTAATCCTTTTCGGATTATTAGACCTACTGGCAAACTCTTCATTGACATTCCTTTTATATGAGCACTGATCGACTCATTACTGTGGCCATCCACACTTATGAAAAGGCGGTAATGCTTCGAACATTACTTGAAAGTGAAGGTGTGCCGGTAGTTCTGAATAATGTAAACCTTGAACAACCCGTCGTGTCATCGGGCGTCAGAGTGCGCATTAAAGAGAAAGATTTACCTCTAGCTCTACGCATTATTGAAAATGCCGACATCTTTACGGCAAATGACACTTCTATCACAACTAGGCAACAAATACTTGTGCCTATTGACTTTGCCGAATATTCTATGAAAGCGGTTATTGCCGCTTTCAATATAGCCAAGGCCAATAAAACATCTGTAATTTTCCTACATTCATTTATAGACCCTTATTTCAATTCAAGCATACCTTTGAGCGAGCATTTATCATATGATAGTGATAAGAATGACTATCGCAAAACACTTGAAGCTGAAACTGAGGCCAAGATGAAACAATTTGTTAAAGTTGTCAAGGAAAATATCAAACAGGGATATATTCCAGCCATCAAATTCTCAACTGCTATTCGCGAAGGTGTCGCCGAAGATGTTATCATTGAATACACTAAGCAGGCTATGCCCATGCTCATTGTAATGGCAACGCGAATGGCTGAGAAAAAAGAAAAAGAATTGATTGGCAGTGTGACTGCTGAGGTTATGGACTCATGCCGATTCCCGGTGTACTCTATTCCCGAGAATACACACGAGTCAATAATAGAGCAGCCTAAAAACATCTTATTTATCTGCAATGTCGACCAAGACGACATTCTCGCAATAGACTCGCTCTCTCGACTTATGCCCAGCGGCAATGCCCATATCACTCTCTTACACATTCATGATAAAAACCGTAATATCGGCAATAAAAACGCCTATAATGCTCTACATGAGTATTGCAATGTGAACTATCCAATGTTCACTTACTCAACACAAGAAGTAAAGCCTGGCAAGATATTAAGCGATATGAGCTTCACGGATGATGATAAACCCCATTTAGTCGTATTGCCAAGCAAGCGCAAAAACATTTTTGCACGATTATTTAATCCAAGTATAGCACACAAAGTATTGTTTAACACCGATATACCATTGATGGTTATTCCCGTATAACAATGGAATTTAGATTATCTTCTGCATATCAGCCAACAGGCGATCAGCCACAAGCGATTGACCAATTGGTTGAAGGTATTAATTCTGGATTGCCGGCACAGACGCTCCTCGGAGTTACTGGTTCCGGTAAAACTTTTACTATGGCCAATGTTATTCAACGCGTTCAACGCCCTACTTTGATATTGAGCCACAACAAAACATTGGCAGCGCAATTATATAGCGAATTCAAAAATTTCTTCCCATATAATTCTGTCCAATATTTTGTTTCTTACTATGACTATTACCAACCCGAGGCTTATATTCCAACGGTTGACAAATATATCGAGAAAGACTTGATGATTAACGACGAGATTGATAAATTGCGTCTTGCCACAACATCTGCCCTATTGTCGGGCCGCAAGGACGTTATCGTAATCTCATCTGTTTCTTGTTTGTATGGCATTGGTAATCCCGAAGATTTCCATAGCGGAGCCATTAACATTGAAGTCGGTCAAAAAATTGCACGCAATGCATTTTTACGCAGCCTTGTTGATGCACTATATTGTCGCAACGAGGTTGAACTTTCGCGCGGTACATTCCGAGTAAAAGGCGATACCGTTGACATTCGCCTCGCTTATGAAGAAATAATTCTGCGCATTATATTTTGGGGCGATGAAATAGAATCAATCAGTACAATTCACCCCGATGATAACACATCGCTTGGCAAGCACGATTGTTTCAAAATCTATCCCGCCAACATATTTGTCACATCAAAAGAGCGCACAGCATCGGCATTAGCACAAATAGAGTTAGACCTTGGCGAACAAGTCGATTTCTTTTATAAAGAGGCTCGCGAACTTGAAGCCAAACGACTCTATGAGCGTGTGACAAACGATATTGAGATGATTCGCGAAATTGGCCATTGTTCAGGCATCGAGAATTATAGTCGATATTTTGACGGTCGCAAACCTGGTATGCGTCCGTTCTGCCTTCTTGATTATTTCCCCGATGATTTCATTACTATTATTGACGAGAGCCATGTTACACTTCCGCAAATTCGAGCCATGTTTGGCGGCGATCAACAACGCAAACTCAATCTTATAGAATATGGCTTCCGTTTACCAGCTGCTATTGACAACCGTCCTTTGAAATTTGAAGAATTTGAAAAACTTTCAAAGCAAACAATATATGTCAGCGCCACACCAGCCGACTATGAACTTGAAAAGAGTGAAGGTGTTGTCGTTGAACAAATCATTCGTCCCACAGGTCTTCTTGACCCGATTATAGAGGTTCGTTCTTCTGTCAATCAGATTGACGACTTAATGGAGGAAATTCGCATACGTACTCAAAATGACGAACGAACACTCATCACGACCATTACCGTTAGAAATGCCGAGGAATTGCATGAATATCTGCAAAAATATGGCTATCGGTCAGCATATATTCATCATGATGTCGATACACTTGAACGAATCAAAATTCTCGATGACCTGCGCGCCGGCATCTATGATGTTCTTATCGGCGTAAACTTATTACGCGAAGGTCTCGACTTGCCCGAAGTTTCACTCGTAGCCATTCTTGACGCTGACAAAGAGGGATTTTTGCGCTCTCACAGTTCACTTACTCAAACTGTTGGCAGAGCAGCGCGCAATCTCAATGGTTATGTCATTATGTATGCCGATCGCATCACGCGTAGCATGCAACAAACCATTGATGAAACCAACCGCCGTCGTTCACTACAACTTGCCTATAACGAAGAGCACGGCATTACGCCACAAGCAATTATCAAAGCACGCAATCGCATAGTTGGTCTTGACAAAGACGAAAACTACGGTTCTGCACCAATACCCTATCAGCAAGAATATACTCGCGAGGTCAACATTGCAGCCGACCCGGTAATCAAATATATGACCAAAGAAGAGATGCAACACTCTGTTACACGATTGCGCACCGATATGCTTGAAGCGGCAAAAAATATGGACTTTATTGAGGCAGCGCGTTTGCGCGACGAGATTATAAAACTCGAAGCCGAAATTAATAAATAACAACATGATATGATTCACCACGATAATAAATTAACATGGCTACCGACCTCAGTCAAAGAGATGAATGCTCTCGGGTGGGACCATGTCGATATTGTACTATTCACTGGCGATGCCTATGTTGACCATCCGTCATTTGGCGCTGCTTTAATTGGTCGCATATTACAAAAACATGGCTATAATGTAGCCATTGTGCCACAACCAAATTGGCGCGATGACTTGCGTGACTTCAAAAAATTTGGTCAGCCGCGATTGTATTTTGCCATTTCGGCAGGAGCAATGGACTCTATGGTTAACCACTACACTGCTAATCGCCGCCGCCGTAGTGATGATGCTTACACCCCTGACGGCCGTCACGGAATGCGTCCTGACTACCCCACTATTGTCTATTCTCAAATTCTGCGCAAACTCTATCCCGATACGCCAATTATCGCAGGAGGTATAGAGGCCTCTATGCGCCGACTTTCACACTACGATTATTGGAGCGACAGCTTGAAGCCTTCAATTATAATGGATGCGTCTGTCGATATGATTGTCTATGGAATGGGCGAATTACCTATAGTGGAAATCACCCGACGCATAGCTGATGGCGAGTCAATATCTTCGCTTACAGATATCAAACAGACCATTATTAAACAATCGGTTCAAACTACTCCGCAAGCCGATGACAATAACATTATACTTCATAGTTTTGAAAAATGCCGTGGCGACAAGCGATGCCAAGCACAAAATTTCAAACACATCGAGCAGCAGTCAAACCGATATAATGGAGCAACACTTTGGCAACAACATGGCAAATCGGTAGTCAAAGTAAATCCGATGAACGAACCGATGACAACCGAGCAAATTGATGCTTCATTTGATTTGCCATACACACGATTGCCACACCCTCGCTACCGCGGCAAAACTATTCCGGCATTTGAGATGATAAAATTCTCTGTAAATATGCATCGCGGCTGTTTCGGTGGCTGTGCATTTTGCACCATTTCGGCTCATCAAGGCAAGTTTATCGCATCTCGCAGCAAACAATCTATCATCAATGAGGTTGAACAAATTACACGAATGCCCGATTTTAAAGGCTATCTAAGTGACCTTGGAGGTCCGTCGGCAAATATGTACCTTATGGGAGGAAAAGACCTCTCAATCTGTCGTCAGTGCTTGCGCCCATCTTGTTTGCATCCAAAACCATGCCGCAACCTTAACAGCGACCACGCGCCATTGCTTGACATTTATCATAGCGTTGATGCTTTGCCAGGAATCAAGAAATCATTTATTGGCAGTGGCGTGCGTTATGACCTTTCAATGCATATAACAGGCGACAAATGCATTGATGCAACAAATAGGCAATATAACGAAGAACTAATCACATCGCATGTATCGGGCCGTCTGAAAGTTGCACCCGAACACACCAGTGACCATGTGCTTGACATTATGCGCAAACCATCGTTTGACCTCTATTATGACTTCAAACGCATCTTTGACCGCATAAATAAAGAACGCTCACTCAAACAGCAACTAATCCCCTACTTCATATCAAGCCACCCCGGGTGCCGCGAAGTCGATATGGCCGAATTGGCTGTTGAAACCAAAAGTCTAAATATGCACCTTGAACAAGTGCAGGATTTTACGCCGACACCCATGACACTTGCAACCGAGATATATTATACGGGGATACATCCATATACGGGCGAACGCATATTTACCGCAACATCGGCTGATGAAAAACTTGCACAACGTCGATATTTCTTTTGGTACGACCGCACTTATCGACAAGATATTATCAAGTCTTTGCGCCGCCTAAATCGTCCCGATCTCATTCGCCGCCTCTTTCCCGGCAAAATAGTAAACTAAACATATCATTCTTTAGGTATGTATATAAAAAGTGCGAGTTCCAAAACTCGCACTTTTTATGTCTTATATCTTCCAGTTTTATTAGAAGTCAACTGTTTGGTCGCTCTTATTTCCTTCTGTCCATTCAATACCACCCTTATCAACCGTTGTAGTCGCTGAATAAGGATTTGCGCCGGATTTTGCGGGAATTATACCAAATGCCAAGTCAAAGTCTGAACCAGAGAACACACGCACCGAATATGGGATATATGCATTTGTTCCTTTCCATAAATCTTTGCTTTTCATTATGCACAATCGTGATAACATATAGTGTGCATATGATTCCATTGTAACGCTAGAACTTACCATGTTTTGAGTACATACTGGTGCTGCAGTCAGGGCTGAAGCATACATGCCATATTGCCCCACTTTGCCTTGCTTTCTATGCCCCATATATTCAATTGCAAGTGTTTCACCACCATATGGAAGATCATTATTACCACGCGTGCCAACCGACGTCATCGGGGACCCATAAATTGATATCATATTAAAATTCTCACATGCAACTGAATAAGGATTGCCGTCTGGATTTATCCAGATATTACCATATATGTGAATTGCATGACTATCATCCGTCAATGTTTGGGAAGATCCAAACACAAAATTAGACTTATCGCCCGAATAATACCATAAAGGATACAAATTCATTCCGTGGTATGTACCGCCTGTAAATGCGTCCACTCTTGGCAATTCGAAACCGACTGGACATGGGTCGTAAACAGTTTTTGTAACTCCTTTTGCTTTAAGTTCATTGAACCAAGCATGAAATTTATATCTATTTTCATTGTTAAATTCACTATGATATGCAAATGCTGGTACCGACCATGAGTTACTGTTCCATAGGTTCATATATGTCCCGTTCTTGCACCAGTTAACATCCATCAACCCATTACTTGCACTACGATTATTGTCAGCATAAAATATCTGTGGATTTTTTATTGCTTGGCCAATTGTCGCCTGAGATTCTACATACTCAATGACTTCTTTTCTCTGGCCGTCATTTGTATAGTATATTTTATCAGCGTTTTTTTCACCGGTTGGCAACATTGGGTCTTTTCGTCCATATTGATAGTATGGAATATTATTAACAGTCGATACCGAACCTGATTTTTGGCTAAAAGTAATATCACATGATTTTTCTACGCCTTTAAATTCGGCATTAGCATCTTCTACTTGCTTGAAACGAATCGTGATGTCTCTTGCCTGGTAATTTTTTGTTTCGCCGTCACAATGTCCAAGAAGAACTCTTGACAATTTAAAATCATATCCGGTATAAGTATTTGTCGGATTTGTTTCATAATAATGACAATCTCTCCAATTTGGAGATGTAACGCATCTATTTGTCAGGTTAACAATATCATAATGTCTGAGATTTTCGTCGACATAAAGTTGTTGGAATTCTGTATAACCGCCAATAGCATTTGATTGATTATGATAGGCTAAACCATCATTTACCCAAATGTGCCATGACCACATAATAGTGCCATTGCTATCTTTTACAGCAATTACAGCATTACCATCACAAACAGTTTCTTCATGAACTCTGAACTGAATATAATCTTTATTATCATTTAATTTAACCTCAGTTACAAGATATGGCTCATCTTGCCAAACAATTTCTGCAGTAGCGGGGGCATATTTACCGCCACGACTATTGGTGTTTACAATCCAAGGACCGGTAATTCCTGCATCATTGTGATCAAGGAAAGTTCCTAACCCTTGACATGGAACATTTATTGAGTCACCATCAACATTCCCTTTATAGTCAGTCGTTTTAAGAGATTGAGTATAACTTCCGCTATAACCATTATAAGATGACGAATTGGTAGCGCCATTAGTAATGGCATTTCCATATACCAAGGGGAATGTATAATATCCTGGTGCAAAAACCAAGTAACAGTTGGCAGTGTTATATGGCGTAGCGCTTGTCGAGTAATTGTTTAATGTCGACAAGTCATAAGGAACATCTTTTGTGCCTAACCGAGCATATAGCTGAGAGGTGCCAGTAACTATGTTATTGTGTGATTTTGAGTTTGTGCTACTTAGATAAGGCAAGAGCGTAAATTTAAAACTTTCATTTAAATTATCAACACTCAGGTCTACACCACTACCGCTTGTGCCAGATAAAATCAAACCGGCAGGAATTGCAACCTCATTACCGTTCTCGATAGCCACTGCTGTCCATGGAACCGGGACAATTAATGGATCAAGGCCCGAACGAGTAACGGTTTTGTAACTTTGAACAGTATAAGTTTGGTCTTTAATGCCGTAATATGGGATATTGTCTTTATTATTAGCAATTACATTTATTGTGTATTGAATATTTGTAGAACTGAATGAGAGATTGTAAACTACGTGTTCACCTTTACCCCATTTTTTTTGATTTCCGTTAGAGTCAACTCCGCCGATTTTAGCGACCAAAGTCACATCTCTATTCATCACTTCATCGTGACCAACAACGGTAATAGTTGCATCTTCTGATAGCGTTTGAGGCATCATCATTAATACCATATTGCTGTCACTCATGTTTATGTCTTTTTCGGCCGTACCATCAAGAATTATACCTGATTCGTTTTCAAATAATACATATTCAGCGCCATCAGTTTCGGTTGCTACGACATCTTCCCACACACCAGCGTCATGTGTCTGTGTTACAGAATCTCCATCACCACCTTGTGAATAGCAATAAGTATACGTACCTTTGTTTTTAAGACCGCTAATAGTTAATCGGTTTAGTGTAAAATCTGCAATATCTTTACTAATGTGAATCTCAACAGCTGTTAATGCATGGCATAAATCAAGTTGAGCCGAAGCACAATAATCACCCTTATAATGAGCTGAGCCGACCAACAAATCTTCCTGATCCGCGATATTATCGTTTACGACATAAACAAACGACGGTTCTTGTGACTCAATTATAGGCAAGCCGACATAACCGTCTTCAGAAGCATCGTCAAGTGCATTGATGGGAGCATAAGCATAAAAACGCACATAGTCATGCTCTTTGGGCCAATAACGACCAGTTGTCCAATTATATTCACGGGTAACAGTTTCGTTATTCATGTACATTTGCGCTGAAACTCCTTGCTTAGGCCATATTTCAGTATCGTTAATAACTACTGCTGATACATTAATTTCGTCAAGGGTATTACTGTATGAAATAGAGCCGCGAGACAGGGCCTTGCCGTGCTTGCGGGCTGTGATGGCTTGTGGAATGCTGTCGCTGACAACAGTGTGTAGATACAAATCATTGTCGCCGATGGTTGCGTCAAGTTTTTCGACAGTCACGCGATTTTGCGAAGACTCTCCGCGCGACTGAAACTCGTCGTTTTCATTGGCTATATTGATAGCATAGCCGATTTTATCCATATATTTTGACGAACTTCCGGGTTCGAAGTCGTCAGCACACGAACTAACGGCTAATGCAGCTATGATTAATCCTATATTAAGTTTTTTCATTATCATTATTTCTAACCGAAGAATTTAGCGCATCTAATTTGACAGAAGTTCAATATGCCTTTCCAGGTGTCACTCTGCACAATTATTCTCCAATCTTTTCAATAAGTCTATTTTATCATGCAAAAATACAATAAATAAATGATTTTCGGCAAAAAATTAATCATGTTATTTAGCATAAACTCCATTTTATAGCAAAATATAGTTTCACAACTCAAAATCGCCATAAATAAAGACTTTTCACATAGCAACTCCTACCCCATAAGCAATAAAAAAGGCCGCCTTTCGGCGACCTTATATCGATTAATTATACGGGTCTTGAATACAACGGACAGTATACCCCAGTACATGTCCACGATTAACATGCTTGTGTGAATCCATCCTGCCTCTCATTTTTCTAGCATAGCGGCCACTGCCAGATCGCACAGTACCAGTTTTGCCTTCATTTAGCCATGCAACACCTGTGCCGGAACCATGAAGCCCCATATAGCCGTCAAGAGTCCATAAACATCCTGCTAATCCATTGTTTTCTTTATCAGCACCAGCCGCTCCAAATGGTTCATATTCGCCTTTTTGATTGATTTCGCGCTGCATTGAAAAAGATGCATCTAGTTTATAATACTTACCATCACTTGTTACTTTTCTTAAAGATGTTATTGTTGCCATATGTCTATTGGGATCTCCCCATCCGCCATTCTCATTATAGGCATCATAATAAATAGTTAAAACGCTTCCCAATGTAGCAGAATCATATGTACTAGAACCATAAATAGTTGAACTTTGGACTTCAGCTGAACGTTTAATGAAATCGAAAGCATCATAAACAGGCAGACACCAACCTGCAGGACATGGGTCAAATAATGTTTTTTGACCGGTTTTAGTCGAGGTTGGACTAAACCATTTATTAGAGCCGCCATTGCTTGCCCATGTGCCAGTTGTATATTCAGTTGCAGTATAGAATGAGTTTGGTTTTTTTACACCGTCAGCAATAGCCTTTGGCCCTGCCACATTTGTCCATTTTGAGCCTCTTTTAGACCCAGCAATGGTATACGTATCACGAATCGTGAAAGGATCCTTGCGACCATATTGATAATATAATCCAAATGCATCCAATGGCTCTATCAGGTCAAGGTTACCAGGCGCTTTCGAACCCAAATGGCGGTCCATTATCCATTTGTTGGCATAAATTCCCGAACCTTCCCACACTTCATCAGAAGAAGTGTTGCCTCCCCAATACTCATCTCTTGCATGAAAATAATGTTGCACATTTCCATAAGGGCGATAGTCACTAGTTGTCGCCGCGAAATAATATCCCTGCAAGTCAATAGGCACATTTGTCGTTAAAGAATTTGCAGAACTTTGAGTATACAAACGGTTTACATTTACATTATTGTATTTTGATTCTGCTTGTGTAGGTGTCGGAGCGGTATCAGGATTATAGTCGGTTATCCACAAGTGCCAACTCCAAAGACAGTTATATTGGTCGCCATTTGTCGTATTATGAGTGTCGGTTGTCAACCCAACCAAGATGTTGCCATACATGGTTCTTAATTGTTCTTGTGTTGTTGTAGTTGGTGACAAGTTTTTATATGAATCGTCAAATTTGAAATAAGCAGGGTTATTACCTTTTCCACTGTAATAATCTGTTTTTGTTGTACCCTCTTTATTGGTAAAATAGATTGAGCGTGCAGGAATATCTTGCCAAATGACATACATTCGCCATTCGGTGTCTTTTGTGATTTTATTTGCTCCCCAATACTCATTCACGCGGTCAATAGGCAATTCAAATACTGTACCGTTTGAATTTGCTGTTTTAGTGAATTTGGGGTGAATCATATAGCAGTTTGTGCCTGTTGGCAATACAACATTTTGCACCTCTACCCCATTATTTGCCGAAGGAACCACTTGGTTGCTAGCATTATAAGTTACGCCGGTTTTGTTAATATCGATTGTGATATTATACTTGTGGTCAGCCAAAATATGATAGTTTCCTTCATAATGGTTATTGTTTATTTTCGTTCCGGGATAAAGTTTGTATGCTATATCAACATAATCTTGCTGACGCACACCATCTACCTCGATATAAGTTGCATTTGCCGGAGCATCAGGACGAGTTTTGCCCCCGGTGGGGATTTCATTATGAGGTATATAATATTCGCGGGTTTTTGATTGTCCTGGTGCTAATTCAAATTTTTCGATGTTATAACTTGTAACGCCCAAGCCACTTGGTTCAACAAATAAGCCGCATTTTGAAAGCGCATTTTGTGCGTAAACTACCTTGTCACGAACATTTTTAATCTGAAGGTTAACAATATGTAATTCTTCTTTACTTGTGCCGTTTGATGTTGTGTTATTGCGTACAGTTATTTTCATTCTTGCCATATTGGGATTTAAATGAACGACAACCGACCTTTCATTAGGTGTAAAATCTTTATAACCACTCCAAGTGAAGTTTTTTGCTGCACCGGCATATGCAGGTCCATCAGGGTCCATATTTCCTTCAGTGTTCCCCGGAATGCTATAGTGTGAACTAACTCCGAATGATGCTTTGTTTAAATCGGCAATTGTTGATACACCAACGATTTTGGCATCGGTGAAACTTGCTTTAGTCAAATCGCCATTACCTATAACTATTGCTCTGTATGTAGACACTTTAGACGATGCTTCTAAACTGATACTTAAAGGGAGTGTTTCAACCTCTTCCAAATGCACCAATTTGGCATCAGCCGAGGTCCCATCATATATCAAAACACAGTATTTAGTGATATTTATCTCGTCAGCATCATTAAACACCGCACGACTTTCTGCACCCGAATACTCAGATGTTGCATCTAAAGTAATACGAATGTTATTGTCTGAGACGAAATCGTCTTCAATACAAGCGCAGCATATCAATGTTAGAAGAACAATTAAATACTGCTTAAAATATTTGATATAATTACTATTCATTTTCTGATTCGATTATTAGTCAAAACTACCCGAGAAGTTGGTCTCATTGCCATCACTCCAATAAATATTACTATTGTTGCTATCAACGACAAATGTTGAAGGATTACAGCCTGACTTGGCTGGTATCACGGGGAATGCGAGGTCAAAACTTGATGTAGAAATAGAGCGCATTGAGTAATTAGGCCCACCAATCACACATAAACGACTACCTTGGAATTTATAATAACCATTTAATGCACCATCGTTAATCCATCTTACACACAACGGTGTTGCCGTTAACGCATTAGCAAAGTTGTTATAACTTGCTACCACTCCTGTTCTACTACGATGACCAAGTGCATGAATATAAATTCTATCTGTGGCATTTGAAATGCCGGCAGCACTTCGGGGTTGACGGCTCGGCATTGTTTTAGTGAAAAATTTAAGTCCTTGTAATGTTCGGGAATTAGCCAAAACCGATATGTCTGGCCAAATTTGGTCAATATTTATTTCATCAACAAAAGAATATCCGGCTGCAACTGACACGTCTTCTATAATAAACGGGCTAACATTTTGGCCTTCAAACGAGAAACCGGTGAATACATCAAATCGAGGCATTTCATATCCAACAGGACATGGGTCATAAACCGTCTTTACAACCTGACGATTCAAAGCCTTTTTAAGTGCGTTATAGAAATCAACTGCATTACTGATATCCTTGTGAGAAAACACGGGCATATCATTAAATTGTCCGTCCCATAGGTTTATAAAGAAGTCAGGAATAGTCTCATCGTTATACTTTTCGCGAGTAGTCCATGTTTCATACATAAGTCCGCCGATATTTCTCTCATCATTTGAATCTCCGCCAAAGAAATAATCCGGATTAAGCACACCCGTATGAAGCGAAATTGACGGAAAATCAATTGTATCGCCATTATCTACGCCGTGATCACCATCTATCATATAAAACACATCTTGATAACCGCCATTTTTAGTCAAAGGCTTTTTCGTTCTGTTATTAAGGTAAACAGGCTTATCCTCATTGTTGCCCAAACCCGGAATCATAGGGTCTTTGCGGCCAAACTGATAGTAGGTCGCATTGTCGGTCATTGGAATGGTTGCAGCATCTACCCCGACTTTCAAAATATCCTTTCTTATAATTATACCGGCATCCTGAGCAACCTCTTGCCCATTTTCTATAATCTTGAAATTGATATCATAAGTTGTCCTTGTGTAATTTTTGGTATCAGCATCACAAGCACCGATATTTGAGGGCATTACATTGAAACTATATTCAACTCGAGATCCCCATTCCGACGGTGTTTGTGCACTTTCTTTATAACCCGATGTTACAAATCGATTAGTTACTGACACATCTTTACCTTCAGAAAAATCGACTAATCCATGACCATTGCATAAGTCAATCTCATCTGTTACCCATATATGCCAACTCCAACACACATTTGTACTATCATTTACACTAATAACGGCATTACCCTCATTGATTGTTTCTTTTGGCACTCTGAACACTACATAATCTTGCGTTTCATTTAGATGTGTATCTGTGATAAGACAAGGTTCATCTTGCCAAACTATATTTGCTTTATGAGGTAAATAATCTCCGCCACGACTATTTGCGCTTGTTACCCATGGCTTATCAATTTCACCCCTATCACAAAACTGGATTATAGTTTGAATGGGAACGGTTAATTTAAGTTCGTCTTCGGTTGTGACATCATATCTTCTTACATTATCAGTACCTTTGCGGAAAGGTCCAGAGCCATTGATATCACCCATATATGCCGAACGATTGTCTGCTCCGTTGGTAATGGCGTTACCATATACCAAGGGAAGTGTGTACCAACCAGGTGCAGTAACCATATAGCAGTTTGCGGTATTTTGGGGATGTGAACCGTTAAACACAGCATTTGTAGACAAGTCCCATGGGGCATCTTTGGTGCCGCGAGGAGTTCTATTCATCAAATTATTGTGAGAATATGAACTTGTAAGATTGGGAAGAACACTATATTTTGCCACAGCACCATCTGTGCCGTTGAGTGTAATATGGTCAATCCATGCAGGTAGCGATGAATCATCAATGGCCCAATCAAGTGGCACTCTTTCTTCGCCAGCACCCGATATAGTGCGTTTGAAACAATTTACGGTAAAATTCACATCGCTCTCACCATGATAGGGTGACACATAACGGCCCTCGCTATCAAGTGTTCTTGACGGAACTACCTCGATGACATACTCGATGCGAGTGGGGTTGAATGAGAGGCGGTAAACGACATGGCTACCTTTGGCCCATTCTTTGGCATTGCCGTTGCTATCGGTGCCGCCTATATATGCTGTAAGCGGGTCGATCACATTACCGTTGGCATCGCGGCCTTCGACAGTGATTTGGGCATCATCGGGCAACACCTGCGGAATCATCATCAACAACAAATTTTGCTCCTCGCCACTGTAACTCATATTCGCGCCAGTGCCGTTCAAGAGCAAGCCTTCATTGTTGTCATAAAGCACATAAGTGGTTTTGTCTTTTTGATAGTCTGACCAATAACCTGCATCACGCGAGTTGGTGTCGTCATCTTCATCGCGCATAAATTGGTAGGTATATAGTCCGTCACATTTCACATTCGACACCGTTAGTCGGGTGAGCGTGAAATCAGAAACCTCTTCGCTTATTTGAATTTCGACAGCGGTCAATGCATGACTCATGTTGATTTGAGCAGGCTTACAATAATTGCCCACATATTGCGCTGTCGACACGAGCAAATCTTGCTGCTTTTCGACATCTTCATCTACCTTAAAGTAAAATTCGATTTTGCTATTGCCGATTGCGGGCAAACCTGATTGAGAATCAACAGTTTCATCGTTCAACGCATCAACGGGCGCATAGGCATAGAAACGAATAGAGTCATGTTCCTGAGGCCAATAGCGGCCGGTAAACCAGTTATACTCTTCACTCACGCGCTCATTGTTCATATACATTTGGGCATCGCCGGTTGCGGGCCAACCTTTCACATTGTCAGAGCCATTGATAACAACAGCTGAAACGGCCAACTCGTCAACCTCGGTGGTTATCGAGCCGCGCGAAAGTGCTTTGCCGTGTTTGCGTGCGGTAATTGCTTTGGGAATGCTGTCGGTGACAACGGTGTGGAGATATAATTCTTTGTCGCCGATGGTGGCATCAAGTTTTTCGACGGTCACATGGCTGCCCGACTCCCCTCTCGACTTGAATTCGCCACTGTCATCAATTATATTGACACTATAACCAATCTTGTCCATGTACTGACTTGATGCACCTGGCTCGAAGTCATCGACACACGAACTTAAAGTGAATATGATTATGAATAATATATAAAATACTCTTTTCACGGTAATCATTTTTCGGTATATTTAATTACACGGATTAAGTGCGGGTGTTTTTTTTGACAAAAGAACATGTGGTTAGATTTAACCATCTCCGGCTATCGCAGAGGCCTATTTAGGCATAAGCGCCTAAGTTGCAAGCATTTCCAAGTGTCCCTCTGCCACGCAGTGGATAGGGGGAACCTTTAGTTCACGAGTGAGCGAGCAGTGCTTGTCGGCTTGCTGGTGCACGATGGCGAGACTCACCGTACCAGAACGAGTTTGCGAGTTCGGAGGGGGTTGGGTCAAACATTGTTATTTCTCACCCCCTCGGTTCTACGAACCACTCCCCCTATCATAGCAGGGGGAGAATTGCTGACGCACTAATCGTTGCAGAGTCCTGTTTTAGACTTAAGCACCTGAGTTACAAAGCATTTTTAAGTGTCCCTCTGCGCGTATGCGATAGGGGGACGAGAATTGGCTTCTTGGCAATTCGGAGGGGGTAATTATTTTTTTTATCTCAACCCCTCCGGGGCTTCGCCCCACCTCCCCTATTTTTTGCTGCGCAAAAAGCAGAGGAGGACTTTTTGTCTCTAACTAGTTAGCGATGTACACTCGTGAGCACTTCGTGGCTCCCCTATCAGAGCAGGGGGAGACTTGCTGACGCTAAATCACAAACCGAGTTGTGAGTTTGTTAACTCGCTCCTAATTTTAGCCAATACAATATCAGGCATTTCTCTCAACATGCGATTTTCAAACCTTATAACTTTAATTCCAGTTTCTTCTAAATACTCGGTTTTTATATCGTCACTGATTATACCATCTATTGTATAGTGAGGCTGACCGTCTAATTCAATTGCCAATTTTGCTTCGGGACAATAAAAATCCAGAATAAAATCGCCAACAGAAAACTGACGACGCCATTTCCAACCGTCAAGTCGTCGGCCTTTTAACGCATTCCACAACACTGCTTCTGCGGCAGTGCCATTTGAGCGTAAGTGTTGCCGAATTTTTTTCAAATCTTTTTTATTGCTGTTTTGCATAACTCTATATGATAAGTTACTTAGCATTTCCAAGTGTCCCTCTGTGCGTATGCGATAGGGGGAACCTTTAGTTCACGAGTGAGCGAGCAGTGCTTGTCGGCTTGCCGGTGCACGATGGCGAGACTCACCGTACCAGAACGAGTTTGCGAGTTCGGAGGGGGTTGGGTCTAATATTGTTATATCTGACCCCCTCGGTTCTTCGAACCACTCCCCCTATCATATCAGGGGGAGATTTTATGTCTCACTTTTATTAGACTGGAGGACTTGGGTTAGATTCAACCCCTCCGGGGCTTTGCCCCACCTCCCCTATTTTTTGCCTTGCAAAAAGCAGAGGAGGACTTGCTCTTGCTGACGCCATCAACACCAGTAACTTTTGCCAATGGCAAACCAAGTGTCCCTCTGTTTTGCTTGCAAAATAGGGGGACGAGAACGAGTTTGCGAGTTCGGAGGGGGTTGCCAATTTTTGTTATATCTGACCCCCTCGGTTCTCCGAACCACTCCCCCTATCATAGCAGGGGGAGACTTGGTGCCTCAATCTTGTTTATTTCGTGGTTCCCCTATCATATCAGGGGAGAATTGCTGACGCGGAGTCCTTTATTGTATCTAAATCTTATGCAAGTTCTATAAACTGCAAGAAATGTTCTTGTGTTTGAAAGTGGTGGTGCACTTAATCCAATGATGTCAAATATCTCGTTAAATAGCTATCTGATTGGGAACAATCACGGGGATTGTGTCTTGCGCCCTGCCGAGGCAGTTTGTCGACCGTTCAACCCAGCCAGACTAAAAAAAGGGAAAAACAGTTAGTGCCTTTCGACACTAACTGTTTTTTATTTTGTCGAATAACTATTATTTTACCATGGGGGTATCAACAGGTTGACCTGCAGCTTCAACAAAGTCGTCTACTGTTACGTTAACTGTCAATGGAACGAGAACAGGTTTATTGTCGGGTTCACCATTATTGTCAGTATCTTCATAACCAGCATTACCGCCGTTTGTGAAGTTGAATGTGTAAACATATTTCTTACCGGGTTCCCAGTTGAATGCTACAGGAACAAATGCCCAACGGCCTTCATAACCATCTGTTAAAGGATCTGCATCACCATAAATCAATGTTTCATCAGTACCACTTACGTTCCAAATGCGAACTTTTACAGCAAGATAAGTACCTGTTGTTGCATCAGCAGCCCATGCAGTTGTAGATTGAGGAAGGAGCAACATAGATTTTGCATAATCTGTTTCAGGAGTGCCAAGGGTAAGAGTTTTTTCAGTATCTGTTAAAGTTTTTGCATCAAATTCAGCACCGAATGTGTAAGATATGTTAGAACCACCTGCAGCCCAACTTGACCATGTGATTACTTGGGCAGGGTAACTTCCACTTTCAGGAGTAGCATTTAGATCATGATTCACAATGTTACCATCTGTAGTTTCTGGAAGTGTATAAGTTGCAGTAGACAAAGCATTACCAACTTTCACATCAAGAATCTCGATTTTCAAATCAGTGTTTTGATTTTTAGCTTGGAATTCAATTTGAGAAAGAGCGTGACGGAAATTCAAAGCAACAACACCATCGGCAGGTTTAACAACTTCTTTTTTTACAGCGTAAACAAAATCCTTTTGTGCTGCAACAGAAGTTGCTGGTGCAAATGAACCTGATGCTACAGGATTAGGTACTGTTGCTGCAGGAACCCAATTAAACGTGCCTTGATTATGGAGAGCATAAAAATCAACAGCATCATTTTCGGGCCAATAGCGTTTTGCTGTAGTGCTGTAAGCAACACCAGTTTTGGCATAAACTTCACCATCGATAAATGTTTTTTTGCCAACTGCAGCATACAAATTAAATTCAGGCATCAAATTGTTGTTGCAGAAAATTGAATCAGCGCGCGAGTCGTTGTCGGCTACGGCTGTGATTTTGATTTCGTCGCCTTCTTTGAGGTCAACGAGTTGATCGCTTGAACAAGAAGCCAACGCAGTGGCAGCGATCGCTACATAAAAAAACTTTTTCATGATTTTGGTTTTCGTTAGGTTATTAAATTTATATTTTACTTTAAATAATTTCGATTTTGACTGTTAGGGTTATCAATTAGACAAAATTACATATTTTTTTGCTAAAAACATTTTTAATAAGGACAGATTCAATATGTTATAAAACATAAAATGATATTTTTAACACTTTTCTAAATATGTGGAACATGTTTTTAAGACAGAAAGGGATTGTTTTCTAACTCACCCCCGTTTCTTCGAACCAGTTACGGTGAGTCTCATTGCTGACCCCCTCGGTTCTTTGAACCACTCCCCCTATCATAGCAGGGGGAGACTTTGTGTCTCAAACTTGTTTACTTCGTGGTTTCCCAATCAAAGCAGGGGGGAGACTTTATGTCTCACTTTTATTGGACTGGAGGTCTGGGTTTAATTTAACCCCTCCCCGGCTTTGCCGTACCTCCCCTATTTTTTGCTTTGCAAAAAGCAGAGGAGGACTTGCTGTCGCGGAGTCCTGTTATTGTGTCGGGATTTTGTCGGGATGATATCGGTCAAATGTCAATGTACTTAAAGTAAAAGAGCTTGGTACTCCCCTTGCGGGGGAGTCCAAGCTTATAGGTAGGTTAAGATTAGTCGCGGTCAGGAACTACTTGCCAAGTGTTGGTAGCAATTTGAACTGATTTGTAACCAGCAGCAACAAAGTTAGCCACGGGGTTTTCGCTGCTTGTTTCAGCGGGGTTGAAGCCAGTGTAGATACCACCGCGTGCTTCAATTTTAGCAGTACCTGCTTTGTGGTCTTCGTCTCTTACATTGAGAACGTAGATGCTATTAGCAGCGTTGGGATATTTACCACCGTTTACAAAGATTTGACCGTTGTTGCGAGCATAGATAACTGCGTTGGGAGCGCCATTTTCGTCAACGCCTGATTCATAAGTACCACCGTTGATAGTGAGTTTACCTTGGCAGTAGATAGTGAAACCATTGCCACCGTCGATTGCTTTAACAGTACCTTCGCCATCGATAACAAGTTCGCCACCTGCTTCTACGATGATTGCATCGAGAGCAGCAGCGTTAGCAACGATGTTGTGACCGTTGAGGTTGAGAGAAACTTTTTTGCCAGCAGGAACTTTGAGAGCAGCATCAGTCAACTCGATATCTTCGTTGAGAACGAGTGCACCACCTTCGGCAAATGCAGCAGCAACAGTTGCGTTGTTAACAGCGATAGATTCTTCTGTTTTAGTGTCCATTGAGTTGCTGTAATTGTCGCCATAAACAAAGTCGTCAACAGTTACAGTGAATTCGATACCAGTGAGGACAGGTGTGTCAGTTGTAGAACCGTCTTCATTTTCTTCATAACCACCGTTACCACCTTTTGTGAAGTTGATAGTGTAGATGTATTTTTTACCTTGTTTCCATTTGAAAGAAGCGGGGATAACTGCCCAACCTTTGTGGAGAACTGCAACGTCTGTAGCAGCATCAAATTCAGCACCTGCTACGTTGTAGATAGTACATTTAACAGCGAGGTAAGTACCATTGTATTTGCCATTATCGTTAGCAGGGTTCCAAGCTTTTGTTTCTTTACCTTGTGCTTCAAATGCGGGGATAAGGAGGAGGCTGTTGTTACCTGTTTCAGCACCGTCGTTAGAGATAGTGAGGTCTTTTGTTTGGCCATAAGCAACTGCTACTTCGTTGAAATTAACTGTGTAGTCAGCTTTGTAACCTGTGGGAATGTCCCAAGTACCACGAGTAGCATCTTCTTTTGATGCAGCATAGTCGTCGTCTTTGTCTGCGGGGTGGTCAACCAATTGGTCAACAGTTGAAAGTTTGGGAAGAGTGTAGTCACCTTTTGCGAAAGTTTGACCTACGCGAACTGCTTCGATAACAACATGGAGTTGGGGGTTATCGTTTTTAGCACGGAACTCGATTTGAGAAAGTGCGTGACGGAAGTTCATTTCAACTTTACCACCTGCTTTTGTTTGGTCTGTTGCAACAGCATAGAGGAGGTCAGTTTGTTTAGTTACATCAGCATTGGGTGTGAAGTTTTTAACAAAAGGAGTATATTCACCCCAAACGATTGATGAAGTAGCGTTGTCGGCTGATTCGAGGTTGAAACCGTCGCCATTAAGGTTAACGAGACCGTAGAAGTCGAGAGAACCAGTTTCGGGCCAGTAGCGAGTTTCGCTTTGAGCGCATGTACCGTCGGGAGAAACTGTGATGAGGTCTTCTTCAATGAATGTAGAGAATTGACCATCAGCACCTTTGTAAGCACCGTAAAGACGGAAGCCGGGAATCATATTGTTTTGACAGAACACTGTTGCTGCGCGAGAATCGTTATCAGTCACGATTGTGTAGTCGATTTGCTCAGCAGGTTTTGTTTGCATTACATCGTCGTTTGAGCAAGATGCCAATGCTGTGGCTGCTACTGCCACCAAAAACATACTTTTTTTCATAAAATTGGTTAGTTTAAAGTTATTATTACAATTAGTAAATTAATTTGTTTTGTTTCGATTTTTTGTTTTGAGATTCAGGGTTAATGTTATTTCTGTTTCGTGGTAATTAGAGGAGTTAAACGGGTTAATACTTATTTTTATTTATTACATTATAATATCTTCGTAGATTGTTTCCCAGTCATCGACCGAAGGTGCGAAACCGCCACCGTTTTCAATCGCTTTGGGAAGGTCGAGACCATCTATAATAATGTGTACGTGCTGTTTGTCGGGAGCATTGTGAATTTGCTCGGTGACATCAAAGCGGTCGAGATCGCTACCAAAGTAGTATTTTGAGTTGTCGTCCATGATGACATAGAGCAACATGCGGTGAGGGTCGTCGTTATCTTCATGGTGACCAAATGTGAAGAATTCGCCGGTGATGGTGGCGTTGGCTTGGTCAAACGATGCAGGAACAGGGAGCGTGATGCTTTCGGTGCCAAGTTCGCCGGTTGAGAATTTGTGAGAAGGCGCCATGCCGCAAAGTGATGCACACATCATTGCTGCGTGTTTGAGGTTCTTCACATTAATAATCTCATAGGTGTAGTGACACACGATTTGTTCGGGATAAAGAGTGATAATTTGTTCGGTGTTTTGAATGAACTCATATTTGTCTTTATCTTTTTCGGGTACACATTCATAACTGATGCCTGTCTCGGTGATTTCGACATTGACAGCTGTTGCAGCCCACATCATGTCGGGGGTAATAACCACGCGTTCGTCCTCAGCACCACGGGCGCGCGGTGTCTTTGAACTGCGGTAGCCCGAGCCATAGATGTTTTCGAGGATATCGCCCTCGCGAGTATAGGCATAATGTTGGTTATAGTTGGAGCGTTTGCCAAACATTACACCTTCGGTATCATTATTATAAGAGATAACGCGATATTTGCCTGTGCGAATTTCGATGTCGCCCCCTACTACACCGCGGCCTGGGGTTGAACGGCTACTGAAGTCGAAACGAACGGGATCGCCACCATCTTCGGGATAGAAGAACACGCACATACCGAGCGGATTGGCATCGGGGGCGTTGGTCCAATTATAGCGCACCTTAACGGTAGCTGTGTGGGGGTGGTGATAACACAAGTCTTTGTGCTCGCATGACGACATAAACATAGCAATAGCGACTAATGCCATCAACGGCATGAGTCGAACTGCTGATAATATGTTGGTCACGCGTTTCATTATCATTTACCTACATTAAAGTTGCCGCGGCCTATGAGCCACACAAGTGATACTTCGATTTTAGTGGGACCGATGTAATTGCGTTGTTTGGTACATTGCCATACATAACATCCGTCAAGAGGGAGATATTCTTTATATTCACCGCCCATGTAACCAAATCCGACTGTAAAGTCGAGGTTAAAGCGTTCTTTCCAAGGTAAAGAGTAGCCGAGCGAGAGGCCCCCACCGTAGCTCCAACGGTCGCCGAGGATACCGCGAGTGTCGTAGCCCCAAACAAAGTCGTAGGTGACGATGCCGCCATAGATGCCGGCATGCCATCCTTGAAGGGGTTTTTGCTTGGCTGTTGTGCCAAAATAGTGGCGAATTTCGAGGTCGCCGCCATAGGTGCGATGATACCAAGCCCAAGAGTCGTTTTTCCACCATGCATACATCCAGTCGGCCGACACCGAGAAACGCTTGCCAAGGTAAAATTCGAGGCCGATGTTGGGTGTGAGCAAGGCGTCGTAGAGCATATTGGTTTTAACAGCCATGTAGAAAGGCTTTGGTTGCTTGGGCAATTTCACTTTGAAAGGCTCGGGGTCGCTCAACACAAAGTTGTTGATATCAAAGGCGGGTGCATCGTAATTGCTGAGCGGTTCGACAGGCAAAGCCACTTCACGCTTAGACTGATTGTAACATTCCCAATCAATAACAATTTGCAAATAGAACACACGAAGTTCGGGGAAAAACTCTTCATACATATACTTATATGTAGTACCGTCATTGAGCTTTTCAAGTGTTTTTTTTCGAACTTCGTAATTATAGCCGCGCTTGAGGTCAATTTCGGGAGTGTTTGTGATAATATCAAGCACTTGGTCGCGTTCCGGCATATCACTTGCTTTGACTTTTTCATATAGTCCCTTCCAGTTAACGCCACGAGAATCAACCACTATAACCGAGTCGGGAAGATCAATATATCCAGTCAGCACATTACGAATGCGCTCAGCACGGCCGTCAGACAAACGGCGGTTTAGATCGTAGGGACCTTCGGGAGAAGCACCTGACACGATGTGGATTTTTGCCACTTTGCTAATTTCGCAATCAGAATTACGCAAAGCTCGGAAACGCTCAACAAAACCGCGCAAACGCTCATCGTTGTTCATGTAATCGGGAGCCCAGAGTGTTTTACCTTGACGGAAGAAAATCTGCAAGGTATCACTGCTCTGCTCTTGGATAGTGTCTTGAACAGTCACAAATTTAGTGCGGGCGGCATGCGCTGCCACCGACACAAGAATCATGGTCAATATGAAACAAAAACGTCTCAACTTTATGGTATCAAATGTTAGGCTTTAAGGCCGACTTGTCAATAATTGGTTATTATTCGTGTTTGTCACGGGTTAATATTCAGCAAAGATATATTTCTTTTCATTACAAAGCAAAATTTAAGCGAATGAAAAAGCCAAATGTGTTTTTAAACATATTTTTCACCGAAAATCGGGGCAAGAAAAAGCGATTTTAGCACTCCTAATCGGAAGAATTTGTATCTTTGCGACATGAAAAAAGGATTTTTTTATGCAATTTTGGCGTTAATCGCTGTTTCATGCTCGGCAAAGTCAGAACAACATGATGCAGTCGAACTGACGCCCGCTGAAAAAAACGTGGAGGCAATGGCAAACTATTGGAACAAGTTTAATTTTGCCGACACAACATGGCTTGCCCACGAAAAAGAGTTGGAGCAGGTGTTTGCCGTGTGGGTTGAAGGTGTGCTTGCCGCATACTATGATTGCGACACGATTTTGACCGGCGATATTGCTGAGCGTGCAAGCGTGTCAAAGCCTATGTTCAAACAGTTTATGCACATGGCCGACGAGTGTTTTCGCAATCCTAACTCGCCATGGCGATGCGAGGAATTGTATATCCCCATTCTTGAAAAAGCAGTCAAAATTGACGGCGTTGATGATGCCGAAAAATTGAGATGGAACGACCGCCTCGAAAAGGCAAAAATGAACCGTTTTAACACTATTGCAACCGACTTTGATTTTCGCACCGATAAAGGCACGACCGGTTCGTTGCACGGCATTGACACACAATGGGTTTTGCTCTATTTTTTCAACCCTGGTTGCCACGATTGCGAGCGCGTGAGCGGAGTAATAAAAGATTCGCCCATTGTGCAGGCATTAATCGACTGCAACGCATTAACCGTGTTGGCATTATATCCCGATGAAGACCTTGCCGAATGGAACAAACACCGTGGCGAGTTTCCAAAAGAGTGGACCGTGGCCCGATATGCCGACCAAAGCGAGAGCGAAAAGTATGATTTACCCGCCATTCCCAACCTCTATCTGCTCGACCGAGACAAACGAGTGGTGGTGAAAGACGGAAATATCGAGGATATTTTATATATACTTGAAAATATGTGGCAATAAATTAGTATTTTTGCGCACTGATAATTAAGCAAATAACTAAATCAATTATATCAAATGAAAATAACAAAACCTATCGTTATGTCAACAGCAGTGTTATTGGCATCTGCATCTTGCACTACCGAGAGCGAAAAAAATGCTGACTTTGGCGACACTTTCAGCATTGAGGCACTCCAAGCACTCGGCCGAGTATCAGACCCTCAAATTTCGCCCGACAAGAGCAAGATTTTGTATGGCATTTCTTATGAAAACCTTGAAGAAAACAAGAGCAATCGCGACTTGTATGTAATGAACATTGACGGCAGCGACAACAAACGCTTGACCGAAACACCCAAGTCGGAAAACAATGCCGTGTGGATTGACGGCGGCAAGAAAATCGCGTTTATGTATGCCGAAGAAGGTGCTCCCCAACTCTGGGTGATGAATGCCGACGGTAGCGACCGTAAAGCAGTGAGCAACATTGAAAAAGGCATCAGCGGCTTTGTGTTCTCGCCCGATGAAACCAAAGTGTTGTTTATCAGCAGTCTTAAATATGGCGAAACTGCTGCCGATGTATATGCCGACCTCCCCAAAGCGACTGGCCGCGTAATTACCGACCTAATGTATAAGCATTGGGACGAATGGGTAACCGAAATCCCCCACCCCTTTATCGCCGATTTTGACGGCGCAGCGCTCTCAAATATCGTTGACATTATGGAAGGCGAGCCATACGAAGGACCGATGAAACCGTTTGGCGGTGTTGAGTCAATCGCATGGGCTCCCGACGGCAAGAGCGTGGTGTATGTAAGCCGCAAGAAAACAGGTATGGAGTATGCCAAATCGACCAACTCTGACTTGTATCAATATTCACTAGAAGATAAGTCAACTAAAAACTTGACACAAGGCATGATGGGTTATGATACTAACCCCGTATTTTCACCCGACGGAATGTATCTTGCATGGTTGAGCATGGAGCGTGACGGATATGAATCGGACAAGAACCGAATCTTTATTCTTAACACCAAAACCGGTGAGAAAACCGATCTCACAAGCGACTGGGATTACACTGTAAATACTATCGCATGGAACCCCAACGGCAAGTCACTTTATTTTATCGCACACCACCAAGGCGTGACTCCCATTTTCAGCATCGACCTTGACAAAAACATCAACACTGTTGCCGAGGGAGTATGTGACTATGGCACAGTGATTCCCGTTGATGAAACATCGGTAATTACACTCAAACACTCTATGGTGCGTCCCGATGAAATCTATGCAGTGAAAGATAAAGAATTGTCTCAACTTACCGATGTAAACGGTGCGATTTTCGCTGGCATGACTATGCCCACAGTGGAAAAACGACTTATCCCCACTACCGATGGCAAAGAAATGACCACTTGGGTTATCTATCCCCCAAAATTTGACAAAACAAAAAAATATCCCGCAATTCTTTACTGTCAAGGTGGTCCGCAACAAGCAGTTAGCCAATTTTGGAGTTATCGTTGGAACTTTGCGTTGATGGCATCAAACGGATATATCATCATCGCGCCAAACCGTCGCGGTTTGCCTGGTTTCGGCACTGAATGGAACGAACAAATTTCGGGCGATTATGGCGGCCAAAACATGAAAGACTACCTCACTGCGGTTGACTACATGAAACAAGAGGCTTATATTGACAGCAAACACATCGGCGCAACCGGTGCAAGTTATGGCGGCTTCTCGGTTTATTGGCTTGCAGGTAACCACGACAACCGTTTTGCGGCATTGTTTGCGCACGCAGGTATCTTTAATACAGAAGCACAATATCTTGAAACCGAAGAAATGTGGTTTGCTGATTGGGACCTCGGTGGCGCATTCTGGGACAAAGACAACGAAACCGCTCAAAGAACATACGCAAACTCACCCCACAAGTTTGTCGGCAACTGGAACACTCCTATCATGATTTCGCATGGCGAATATGATTTCCGCATTCTTGCATCACAAGGTATGCAGGCATTCAACGCCGCCAAGTTACGCGGAATTCCTTGCGAAATGGTTATCTACCCCGACGAAAACCACTGGATTTTGAAACCTCAAAATGCCGCATTGTGGCACAGATTGTTCTACCGTTGGTTTGACCGTTGGTTGAAACCCCAAGCAAATACAGAAACAGACAAATAATAGCAAGTCCCCGCCAAACAACCGGCGGGGACTTTTTGTTTAATGTTTGTACTATAAAAATCTCATTATGAAATCGGTAAAAGACACGCTGTTGCAACGGCGCAGCATCAGAAGATATGAGCGAGAAGCCATAGCGGCCGAGGATATGCTGCTGATATATGAGGCTATTCGCAACACGCCCACAAGTTATAACGGACAGCAATTTTCGGTTATTGATGTCACTGACCAAACGCTGAAAGAGCAGTTGTATGAACTCACGCAACAAAAGCAAATCAAGACTTGCAATCATTTCTTGGTATTTTGTGCCGACTTCAACAAAGTGCGTAAAATTGCCACACACAAAGGCATAGAAATGCCCGATTTTGAGCATACAGCGGACGGTGTGATTGTCGGAATTATAGATGCATCATTGGCAATGATGAGCGCGTTGGTGGCAGCCGAATCGTGCGGATTGGGAACATGTTGCATCGGATATACACGAACAGCAGCGCCAAAGGCCATTGCCGAATTGCTGAAATTGCCAAAGTGTGTGTTTATAGTCTGCGGACTTGCGATTGGCGTGCCTCGCGAAAAGCCTGATTTGAAACCGAAACAAAGCGAGAAACTGCTGATACACAGCAATTGTTATCGCACAGATGATTTTACCCAAGAGTTAGTTGACTATGACAACGAAATAATCAATTTCAACGCAACGCGCTCGGGCATGAAATCGGATAACGACTGGGTATCGCATATTGTCGACTATTACTGGCAAGCCATGAATTATGAGATGCTCGAAGCACTCAAAAATAGCGGTTATGATATTATTAAATAGCATATTTACAAACATTATAGATTAAAATCAAGCCATTAGGAATTAATTTCGTAACTTTGCGGTATGAACAGAATTTTAGTTACATTCATCATATCGGCATTAACGATTGTGAACCTCTATGCACAAAGCGGCAAGGAGGAGCACAATCACTCAAATGCTCACACCGCAACCGACTCGATAAAAAAGATTATTCCGACGGCATGGACAGTCACCTCGCCTCTCGGTTTGAGACAAGTTGCTGTTGTTGACACTATTCTATACAACTATTTCCAAAAATCAATTCCGTCGGAAGTCACTCCGGCTTATGCCGCAACAGGCAATCTCGGAACTGAAGGGCAGACAATGCTATTTTTTGAGCGCGAGAAAATGAGCAATTTCTTCTTTGAAGATGCTTTGAGAGCATGGATTCCGTCGGAAAAAACTCACAAATTCTATAATACGGCTCAGCCGATGACTTTGTTGTCATACAACTTTGGCGGCGATAAAGAAACATCGCAAGACCGATTGAAAGGCGAGTTTTCAGGCAATGTGAATGCTAAGACACAATTTGGCGCATATATCGACTACATTTTCTCGAAAGGCAGTTATAACTATCAAGCGTGTAAGGACTTGACTTGGGGCTTGTCGGGCTCGCACATCGGCGACCGTTGGGAAATGCAGGCTTTTTATTACCACTATAATTTCCTAAACAAGGAAAATGGCGGTATTACCGATGACCGATATATTACCGACCCTGCCGAAATTCAAGGCGGCTCGACAAAAGTCGACAGCAAAACAATTCCGACTAACCTGAGCGCTGCTCACTCTAAAATTGTCGGCTTGAATTTCTACATGAACAATAAGTACAATTTCGGCTATTATAATGAGAATATTGTTGAAGACTCAGTTGTAAGTCGCAAATATGTGCCTGTATCAAGCATTATTTGGACCATTAACTTCAAAGAAGCCAAACATATATTCCTTAACAGTCAGCCCACACAAGCAGCAAAATTTTGGGATAACACATATCTCTATGACAAAGGCACTAATGACCGTTCAAACTATTGGTTGTTGAAAAACACCGTAGGGTTGTCGCTACTTGAAGGCTTTAACAAATATGCCAAAGCCGGATTGGCCGCATTTGTCACACACGAATTTCGCAGATACAACCAAACAATCGACTCTATCGGCAATCTGACCGTAACGCCTGATGGACTTACGCCCTACCCTATTGCAAAGATTGCGCCGCGCGGTGATGAAAACTTGTTGTGGGTGGGCGGACAACTGACCAAGCAGCAAGGTTCGTTGCTCAAATATAATGCCACAGCGCAATTTGGTTTGCTTGGAGCATCGATTGGAGATGTGATGGTTGATGGCGAAATTTCGGCAAACTTTAAGTTGTTTGGCGACACCGTCAGCATTATAGGATATGGCTCGTTCAGCAATGAAGAAGCTCCCTATTTGACCAAACATTATGTTTCAAACCATTTTATTTGGAATAACGATTTCGGCAAAGTAAGACGCTTGAAATTTGGTGGCAAACTGAATATACCTCACACCAACACTTTCATTAATGTAGGTGCCGAAAACTTGCAAAACTATGTATATTTCAACGAGAAATGTATGCCGGTGCAACATAGCGGCAATGTGCAGGTATTCAGCGCATCACTTGACCAAAAACTCAAACTCGGCATTTTGCATTGGGACAACAAAATCACATACCAAACTGCATCGAACGAGTCGGTAATACCAATGCCCAATTTGTCGGTGTATTCAAATCTCTATCTATTGTTCAAAATTGCAAAAGTCTTGGATGTGCAATTTGGCGTAGATTGCGACTATTACACAAAATATAAAGGTCTTGGTTATCAACCTGCTACCATGACGTTCTACAATCAAAACGATATTGAGGTGGGCAACTATCCGTTTATGAATGCCTATGTGAATATGAAACTTGATAAAGCGAGATTCTATGTATTGGTGTCACATGTAAACCAAGGGTTGACCGGGTCAAACTATTTCATGATGCCCCACTACCCTATGAATCCTCGCAAATTCCAATTTGGCGTATCAGTTGACTTTGCTAACTAACAAATGGCTCATCAAAAACCGAAAACAGGCAATCTCACATTATATATAATCTTACTGCTAATTGCAGTGAGCATCATGCTATCGCTTAAAACTTGCAGCCACAAACGGTCATCAAATGAACCGATTCCATCGGGAGGTGACACTATTGATGTTGCAATCGAGTATTCTCCCCTATCGCTATACACCTACGACGACACTTTGGGCGGATTGAACTACGACATTATCCGAGATATTGCACACGAGCATAATCTTATATTAAAATTTCATCCCGTTGTGTCTTTGACCGAGGCTATGGACTATTTATCAAGCGGTGTTTACGATATTGTTATAGCTGAAGTGCCTATGACAAGCACATATCGAGAATCCGTTTTATTCACCTCGCCCATCTATCTCGACCGCCAAGTATTGGTGCAACGCAAAGATTCAGTAACCGGCAAAGTGTCGATTGAAAGTCAATTAGAACTCGCAGGTGACACAATTTGGGCTGTGGCAAACTCGCCTGTCGCACTACGAATTAAAAACCTTTCAAGCGAAATCGGCGATACTATTTATGTCATTAGCGACTCGGTATATTCGGCCGAGCAGTTATTTATAATGACAGCAGTTGGCGAAATTAAACAATCTGTGATGAACGAGACGGTCGCTAAAACTCTATCTGCCGATTACCCGTCAGTTGACATCAGCACAAACATTTCGTTTACACAGTTCCAACCATGGGTTGTCAACCCGGAAAACGCTACATTATGCGATAGCTTGAACTCTTGGATAGAGGCATTCAAGTCAACACAAAAATACACAGAAACACTTCATAAATACGGATTATAAACAATCTCTAATATAAAAAGCAACGGCCATTCGCAAAACGAATGGCCGTTGTCTATTTTAACGATTTACTCCTATTTTTTAAGAGCCTCGATGCTTTCTTGGATGTTCTTAATCTTTGTTTCGGCATCTGCAAGTTTCTTGCGTTCGCCTTCAACAACAGCCTCAGGAGCATTGTTCACAAAGCGTTCGTTGCTCAATTTTTTGAGTACTGACTGCTTGAAGCCTTCATAATAAGCCAAATCTTTTGCAAGTTTTTCCAATTCTGCTTCAACATCAATGCTGCTTGCCAAGGGAACATTGAATTCTACTGTACCAACCATGAACGATGATGCAGCGGCATCTTTTTCAGCGTCGACCGCAATATCAGACAAGTTTGCCAATTTGCTAATTACAGAGAATTCACGACCATCAAATTGTCCGATCACATTCAACTGCAAGGGTTCTTTGGGTGCAATATTTTTAGCTGCACGAACACCGCGAACACCTACAACGACCTCTTTGGCAACTTCCATTGATGCTAGAATGTCGGCATTAGCTTCATTAGCATCAGGGATCAACGCGTTCATGATAGATTCGCCTTCTTTGCGCTCTGCCAAGTGTTGCCACAATTCTTCGGTAATGAATGGCATGAAGGGATGCAACAAGCGAAGCAATGAGTCAAAGTATTCAAGTGTTGTATCATAGGTTTTCTTGTCAATGGGTTGGCCATAAGCGGGCTTAATCATTTCAAGATACCATGATGAGAATTCGTCCCAGAACAAACGATATACTGCCATCAATGCTTCTGACAAACGGAATTTTGAGAACAAATCCTTAACTTCAATTAATGTCTCGTCAAGTTTTGCCTTGAACCATTGCGTTGCTCTTGCCGCTGATTCGGGTTGTTCGATATCAGCAGTTTCCCATCCCTTAACAAGGCGGAAAGCATTCCAAATCTTGTTACAGAAATTACGGCCTTGTTCACAAAGTTTATCATCATAAAGGATGTCGTTACCTGCGGGTGCAGCCAACATCATACCCATGCGAACACCGTCAGCACCAAATGTTGCAATCAAATCGAGGGGGTCGGGAGAGTTACCCAAAGATTTTGACATCTTACGGCCAATCTTATCGCGAACGATACCAGTGAAATATACTGATTTGAAAGGCTTTTCATTGAGATATTCATAACCTGCAATAATCATGCGAGCCACCCAGAAGAAAATGATATCCGGGCCTGTTACCAAGTCGCTTGTGGGATAATAATACTTGATTTCTTCGTTATCCGGATCAAGAATGCCGTTGAACAATGAGATAGGCCACAACCAAGAACTGAACCAAGTATCGAGACAATCTTCGTCTTGACGAAGGTCGGCCAAGGTAAGATTTGCATTGCCTGTTTTCTCAATAGCCAATTTCAATGCCTCTTCGGCTGATTCGGCAACTACATAACCGCCTTCGGGCAAGAAATATGCGGGAATGCGATGACCCCACCATAATTGACGGCTGATACACCAGTCTTTGATGTTGGTCATCCAATGGCGATATGTATTCTTGAATTTGGGAGGATAAAACTTGATATTATCATCCATTACAGCATCCAATGCAGGAATTGTGATTTTATCCATTTTCAAGAACCATTGCATTGACAATTTAGGTTCAATAACAACTTTTGTTCTTTCTGAATAACCTACTTTATTATTATAATCTTCTATCTTTTCAACCAATCCGGCTGCTTCAAGGTCAACTACGATTTCTTTTCTAACATCGAAACGGTCTTTGCCAACATACATGCCTCCGGCTTCGCTAATAGTACCATTATCATTAAAGATGTCGATAGTGGGAAGATTATATTTTTCGCCGAGCATGTAGTCATTAACATCATGGGCAGGAGTAACTTTAAGACAGCCTGTACCAAAGTCCATTTCTACATATTCGTCCATGATAATGGGCACTTCACGGCCAACAAGAGGAACAATTACTTTCTTTCCTTTGAGCCATTGATAGCGTTCATCGTTGGGGTTTACACAAACAGCTGTATCGCCAAGAATTGTTTCGGGACGAGTAGTTGCCACAACAATGTATTTATCCTCATTTTCTACATAATAACGAAGATAATACAACTTGCTATGTTCTTCCTGATAAATAACTTCTTCATCCGAGAGAGCTGTCAACGCAGCAGGATCCCAGTTTACCATACGTACACCACGATAAATCAAACCTTTGTTGAACAAATCAACAAACACTTTGATTACACTCTGGCTACGCAAGTCATCCATTGTAAATGCTGTGCGACTCCAATCACATGATGCACCGAGTTTCTTCAACTGTTCGAGAATGATACCGCCATGTTTTTCGGTCCAGGCCCATGCATGTTTAAGGAACTCTTCGCGAGTCAAATCGGTTTTCTTAATTCCTTCTGATGCCAATTTCGCAACAACTTTTGCTTCGGTTGCAATAGAGGCGTGGTCAGTACCAGGTACCCATAATGCATTTTTACCCTCCATTCGCGCACGACGAATAAGGATATCCTGAATTGTGTTGTTAAGCATATGTCCCATGTGAAGTACACCTGTCACATTGGGCGGTGGAATTACGATTGTATATGGTTCGCGATTATCGGGTACAGACTTGAACAAATCGTTTTTCATCCAATAGTCATACCACTTATCTTCGACTTCAGCAGGGTTGTATTTTGTTGCTAATTCGTTCATAAATGTTGATTTTTAGAAATATGTCTGCAAATTTACAAATTATATCCCAAATTCACGGCCACAAATCGCAATAGAGTTGGTATTTTCTCAATTATTTTCAATAATTTTGCAGAATAATTGACCTCATTAAGACAAATCACTAAATAAAATGAACAAGAAGCCCATAATTTACCAATTATTACCGAGACTTTTTGCCAATCAAAATTATAATTGCATTCCCTGTGGCACACTTGAACAAAATGGCGCGGGAAAACTCAATGATATAACTTCAACCGTTCTTGACAGCATACACGACCTTGGTATTACCCATGTGTGGTACACCGGTATTATTGAACATGCACATAAGACCGACTACACTAAATATGGCATTCCGTTTGACAACCCATTTGTAATCAAAGGCAATGCGGGTTCGCCTTATGCAATAAAAGACTACTATGATGTTGACCCCGATTTGGCCGTTGACGTTCCTAATCGTATTAAAGAATTTGAACAACTTGTTGATCGCACCCATAAAGCAGGCATGAAGGTCATTATCGACTTCGTTCCCAACCATGTGGCTCGTCAATATCATTCAGACGCCAAACCCGCTGGCATTGAAGACTTGGGCGCCAATGATGATAACTCTAAATTTTTCAGTCCTCGCAACAATTTCTATTACATACCCTTGCAACAATTTGCTCCCAATGTAAACCTAGGCAATGGCCCCGAGGCATATAGCGAATTCCCCGCAAAAGCGTCAGGCAACGATTGTTTCACAGCATTTCCCGGCGAATATGACTGGTATGACACAATCAAACTAAATTATGGTGTTGATTATGGCGATGGTACTCGTCATTTCAATCCCATTCCCGACACATGGTTCAAAATGCTCCATATTTTAAGATATTGGGCAGCAAAAGGTGTTGACGGTTTCAGATGCGACATGGTGCACATGGTTCCCCTTGAATTTTGGCAATGGGCGATACCTGCTGTTAAAGAGCACTACCCCAACATCATTTTCATTGCAGAAATATATGAAGTAAACATCTATCGCGATTTCATTCACAAAGGTGGTTTTGACTATCTATATGATAAAGTAAACTTGTATGATACATTGCGCGCAGTTCAGTGTTCAAATGTATCTGCCGCTCGAATCACAAATTGTTGGCAAACAGTTGACGGAATTGCGAACAACATGCTCAATTTCCTTGAAAATCATGATGAACAACGATTTGGCTCAAAACAATATGCCGGTGACCCGGGTTTAGTAACACCTTCATTGGTTGTCAGCGCAATGATTAACACAGGCGCAATGATGATTTATGCAGGTCAGGAACTTGGCGAACAAGCGACAGATGCAGAAGGATATAGCGGTCTTGACGGTCGCACAACAATCTTTGACTATTGGAGCATCCCCACTGTTAGACGATGGTTTAACGAGGGAAAATGTGATGAAAGCCATTTAAGTGGCCGCGAAATATGGTTGAGAAATAAATACAAAACCATTCTTAACCTTTGCAACAGCGAAAAAGCCATTTCACAAGGTAGTTTCTTTGATTTGATGTATGTTAATTACACCAATCCCGGACTAAACCCACATAAGCAATACACTTTCTTGCGCAATTATGGCAAAGAAACAATTCTTATCGCAGTCAACTTTTCGGGCGAAAGTCACGATCTGAAGATTAATATCCCCAAACACGCATTTGATTTCCTTGGCTTGAAAGAGGGCAATTATATTGTAACCGAATTATTGACAGGCGAAAAATGCAAAAAAACTATTGCGTATGACTCTCCGTTTGAAACATCTATTGCGCCCTATGATGCAGTAATGTGGAAATTCACGCAGAAAAATATAGCCTCTGCAAGCAAAAAAACGAAAAACAGACCGATAAAAAGGGCAAAAAATAGTAACTTTGTAAAAAATTTCATATACACAAACAATTATGAGTACCATATTACCTCCTTTCAAGATTTTTTCTGGCACAAGATCAAGATATATGGCCGAAGAAATCTGTAAAGATTTAGGCGTTGAACTTGGCAAAATGAACATTCAGTATTTTGCTGACGGCGAGTTTGAAGTTTGTTTTGAAGAGTCAATTCGCGGTTGTGAAGTTTATCTTGTACAATCCACATTCCCTAACAGTGACAACTTGATGGAATTATTGTTGATGATTGACGCTGCTAAACGCGCATCTGCCAAATCAATCATTGCAGTAATGCCCTATTTCGGTTGGGCTCGTCAAGACCGCAAAGACAAACCCCGTGTGTCTATTGCATCTAAACTTGTTGCTGACTTGTTGAGCGCTGCTGGCGTTAACCGCGTTATCACAATGGACCTCCACGCAGACCAAATCCAAGGTTTCTTCAATGCACCTGTTGACCACTTGTATGCTTCATCAGTGTTCATTCCCTATATCCAATCACTCAACCTCGAGGAAATGGTTATCGCATCTCCTGATGTCGGTGGTGCAAAACGCGCTAACAGTTACGCTAAATACTTTGATGTGCCATTGGTACTTTGCCACAAACAACGCGCAAAAGCCAATGTTGTTGCAAACATGACTGTAATTGGTGATGTTAAAGACAAGAACGTTATTCTCGTTGACGACATGGTTGACACCGCTGGTACAATCACAAAAGCAGCAGACTTGATGATTAGTTTCGGTGCTAAATCAGTTCGCGCTCTTTGCTCTCACGCAATCATGAGCGACCCCGCTTCTGAACGCGTTGACAACTGCGGTATGACTGAAATGATTTTCACTAACAGTATTCCTTTCACAAAAGACTGCAAAAAAGCAACTATCCTCAGCGTTGCTCACTTGTTTGCTGACACTATTCGTCGCATCCATGAAAACGAATCAATCTCATCACAATACTTGATTAAATAATCAAAACCGAGATCTTCATAAAAAGAATAGGCCGGAAATTTCCGGCCTATTCTTTTTATCGTTTATTGAATTTATCGTTTCAAAACTTTGTCAATAGATTTCTTTACAATGGGCATCATTACCTTATACCCTTTTTTATTGGGGTGAACATAATCACGCGAATACGCTTCGGGCAAACCGCCTTTTGCATCTGTCAACGCACTATGATAATCAACATACTCATATCCTTTTTGTTTCGCATACGCCTTTATCATTTCGTTCATCTGCAATATGCGGCCCGCAGGATAGATATTGATATTTTTCAACCAATAATAATGATCGCATGGCAATAAAGAACACAATATAGGGGTTATTCCATTTGCTTTTGCCAGCTCACACATTGATATAATATTATTCATTATACCTTCATTTGATATCAAGCCATTATTTTCAGCAATATCGTTAGTGCCTGTTAATATAACAACAGCCTTTGGCTTGAGATTGATAACATCTTGACGGAAACGGACCAACATCTGCGAAGAAACTTGCCCTGATATGCCACGACCAACATAATTGTTATCGGCAAAAAACTCAGGCACAGAATCAACCCAACAGTCAGTAATTGAGTTGCCCATAAACACCACATCAGGCGTTTTAGTTAATTGTGCATTTTGATATACATATCGGCCTAATTGCGCCCAATCATCTTTAACTGCGTGTGCCGCAAGCGCCAAGCACATAGCCGCAGCAATAGTAAAAATCTTTTTCATATTAGTATATTAATTGTACTGCAAAATTAACAAATAAGTTTAGAAATCAACCGTTAATCTCAAATTTAACTGACGCCGAGTTAAATAATTGGGTACAGCATATTGTATATTATTGACATCAGTAACCCAATAATAACTATTAACATTAGAAATATCCAAGAGATTGAATACATCAAACCCCAACCAAATGCTCTTAAAATAGCGTGCAAATCCACCTCGCGTCTCGCCTTCTTTTAACGGGGAGAGCAATGCATATGACAAACCTGCATCCACTCGTTTATACGCCGGAGCACGGAAATAACCTTTATCTCGACTTGATTGCGGCGGTGTTGTCGGCAAACCATCAGAGAATATTCCTCGCAGGCTAAATTTCAACTTAGGTAAACGGGGAAAATAGTCGGTAAAATATAACGCAAAACTATATCTTTGGTCGGTAGGGCGAGGAACTTTCACACCGTTCAAATCTTCTTGTGTTTTCATAAGCGAAAAACTAATCCAAGAATCGGTACCGGGCACAAATTGTCCAAACAATTTTAAGTCAAGCCCTGTGGCATAACCTTTTGACTGATTAATGCCACTATATACAATTTTCAAGTTGTCAACCTCATAAGGAATCAAGTTGCTTAAATGCTTATAGTAAGCTTCTGCCGAAAACTTAAACGGTCTATCCAATGCCCTAAACGTATATTCAGAGCCCAATATCAACTGAAAGCTTCGCTGCGATTTAATCTCTTTATTCAATTCTATCACAGTGTTACCATCAGCATCGGTTGTTGGCATTCGATACTCCTTATAAAATGGAGATTGATAGTACAAGCCTGTCGCAAAGCGGAATGCAAAACTGTTATTAAATTCTGGAATAAAACTTGCGTTCACACGAGGACTAACGAGTAGTTCGTTGTTAAAGTCCCAGTATGAAAGACGCACGCCACCATTCAAGGTAAACAAACCTATATTTGAGTTTAACCTATATGTGTCTTGTGCATAAACAGAAAAACGATTTGACGAAATATCATGCTTTGAATCTATATTATAAATCACATGTACAGCATCACCGGTTGAGGGCAAAGAATATCCAGCCGAGTCGCGCAATTCCCACTCACGGCTACGGTCATGTATCTTTTCATGATTATAAACCAAACCGTAACTTAAATTATGGCCCGAGATACCAGTATTTCCTTTTAGTGTGAGCGACCAAACCGATGCCTTCAATCTGTTGCGTGCATGCTCATGATAACGTCCAACTCCAAGTTCGCCACCAATAGCCTCACCGTTGCCACCCGTAGTTCCTGCTTGGTCAAGCCAATACTCACCCGAAATATCATAAGCGACAAGTTCGTTGGTCAAATACCCCGAAGCAAGCAACGAAAAATCAGTGCTTCGCGACTGTCTATAATTTAATGACAAGGCACCAAAATATGTCTCAAATCGGTCTTTTTCCTGACCATCAAAATATACCGTAAATTGCTTTGCATCGGTTGATGTTCCGAAATTAGTTGAACGATTGACGGGTCTGAACTTATAGTTATTAATTGCGATATTGCCCAAGAATGATGACTTAAAGCGTTTACTGAAACTATATGTCAAAAAAGTTTGATAGTCAAAATATTTAGGGTCATACTCCCCTTTCGTTTCCATAGAACTTAAAAGAGAAGCATTGCTCTTATATCTCACGCCATGCAACTGCGAAAAACGACTTGTACTTTGGCCTAATGCCAAACTTCCGCCCATGAAACTCAACGAGACAGAGCCTTCAAATGATTGTGGTTCGCGATAGGTTATATCAAGCACCGATGACATCTTGTCGCCATACTCAGCCGAAAAACCACCTGTTGAAAAGGAAACAGCGTCAACCATGTGGGGATTGATAATACTCAAACCTTCTTGTTGACCAGAACTGATGAGTTGTGGGCGATAAATTTCTATGCCATTAATATAAACACTGTTTTCATCATAACTACCGCCTCGCACTGAATACTGCGACGACATTTCATTATTAGAATTAACACCTGCCATCGTTGACAACATAGCCTCTACGCTACCACCCGAAACATCGGGAGCAAGTTTATAGGCCTCACGGTCGATAGTCACCATAGAACCTGTCTGTTTTTTGAATTCGGTTACTTGCACTTCTTGAAGTTCTTTTGAAACTTTCATCATGCGCATGTTCAAGATGAACTCCCCTTTGGGTTCTATCAGTTGGCGTTTGGCCTCACGAAAACCTATACATGTAAATACAACAGTAATAGTATCTCGCGCAGGGCATGTAATGCTATAATCGCCATCAAGATTAGTATTTGTTCCTAATGCAGTATCGGCAATTCTGACGGTCGCAAATTCAAGCGGTTTATTATCCTCGTCGATTACTTTCCCATGGATTTTCACCTGAGAAAAAGCATTTGCGTAGCCACAGATTGCGATTAGAAGTATAATTAGATGTTTTGCTGTCATTGTCAATGTTATAAAACTAAAATATATAACGCAAAATCTTATGTAAAATTATAAATTGCATCGAAATATATTTTTATACCATTTTATGTGTGCAAAAAGCAGTAAAATAGTTCATTTAATAGATAAAAATGGTTACTTTTGCATAAATAATGGCAAATTACATTACAATTTAATGAGCCAAATTTACAACTTAGGCCATCTGGATAGAGGCAAACAAACTAAAGCACTGATAACCACAACATTAAGTTGATTGGTGTCCCCCATTATTGCATTTACCAAAACAAATGACTATCAACGACGAAATTAAATGGTATGCACTACGCATCACCTACAACCGAGAGATGAAAGTCAAACAAGCATTAGACTCTCTCAAAATCGAAAATTTCTTGCCACTTAAATATCGTATAGTCATGAGGGGTGAGCGTCGCATAAAACAAAAAGTCGCCGCTATTCACAACCTCCTTTTTGTAAGGACATCACTTAGTAAAATTCACGAGCTGAAACAATCAACTACCCTACCCATAAGATACATCATTGACAAGGAATCACAACAGCCAATATCAATTCCCGAAACACAGATGAACAATTTTATTGCCGTTGCCGGTTCTATTGATGAACAAATTATATACCTTGAACCTGATGTCAGTCATTTCTCCAAAGGCGATAAAGTTAGAATTACCGCAGGAGTATTCAAAGGGACTGAGGGTTACTTCATGAGAATCAAAGGTGATAGACGTGTCGTTGTATGCCTACAGGGAATAGCCGCCGTTGCAACAGCGTTTGTACACCCATCTATCGTTGAAAAAATTTCGCAAATATAACTACCACTTCGCGATTACAGTATTTTGATGTTATTAAAGGCATCGCTATCTTCTTCGTTGTCATGGGGCATGTCATCACTATGTGCATCCGAGACATTGACCAATCCTTCATATTCAAAATAATTGGTCAAATACATATGCCGCTATTCTTTTTCATCAGCGGATATTTCACATACAAAGCCTACGACAATAACACCTTTAAGACGCCAAATTTCAAACAGAAATTCGTTCAACTAATAGTTCCTGTTTTAGTAACTGGTTCTCTTTGGGTTTTATTCTTTCCGCATAGCGGGCTACAAAGCCCCCTTAAACCCGGATTGGCGGGCTTTTGGACCGATTTATGGAAAAACGGATATTGGTTTACTCTTTGTTTATTCCAAATACTTGCTTTATATGCATTAATCGGATACGTCCTACGAAAAACAGAGAAAATCTTTACACAAATAATCACAATAACTCTAATTTGTGTAATATTAGGCGTTTGTTGCATCGAAATCCCTCAACCCTATACCAACATCATCGGTCTGCAATTGGTATTTGAATTTTTCCCGATTTTCATGTTAGGCGTCTATGCTAAAAAACACCGCACAATGTTTAAATGCATGTCTAGTAACAAAAAATGCATGACTATTTGTTTGGCAATCGCATCCATATCTGCATATGTTCTATGTTATTGGTGGGAATTCCCATGGATTAACTACACTATAAATCTCGCGGTGAAAATAGTATTTCAATTCAGCATTGCAACAATAGCTCTTAATTGCGTTAAATCATGGGAAGAATATAATGCTAACAAGGTATTCCTCATTTTTGCTCATTTGGGACAAAAGAGTTTGTCGATATATCTACTTCACTACTTCTTCCTATTCCCATTGACATTCCTACAACAACCAATGAGAGAAATGGCGTTAGGATTTACTCCTTTGGCAACCATTTCTGCTATCGTAGCGGCTATAATTATTGCCATTGCATTAATAGCCGATTATATAATCTCACGCAGCAAGTTATTCAGCTTGCTTTTAATTGGCAACACAAAATAAATGGAATTTTCTGCAACTATAATAATTACTGCATACAATAACGAAAGCACCATAAATTGTGCAATTGAGTCAGCCATGACTCAATACGATTGCAACGCAGAGATAATTGTTATAGATGATTGCAGCACAGATAATACCAGTGACATATTAGCTCAGCATAACAACATCACAGTCATCAGAAACTGCAGTAACATTGGTCCTTACCAATCACGCTTGATAGGACTAAATAAGGCAACAAGTGAATATGTCACATTTCTTGACGGAGATGATTGGCTAAATAAAGACGCGATCAGTTTAAGTCTTACAGCAGCAAACGAGCAAAAGGCCGATATCGTGCAAATGACTATTAAAAGGCGGTTTAGCCGATTTGACCTACCATTGAAATACAGTTCACAATATAACGCAAATAATGCCTTTAATGCCGTATTATTTAACGAGAGGTTATTCCCTGTTGGATGTTGTGGCAAGCTATATCGCACTCAGCTACTCAAAAACATCAAATTTCCCGATATAGATTTAAGATGGGGAGAAGATAGGATTTTTAACATCGTTGTATTTGCAACAAACAGCAACATTGCCATCGCAAAGAATGCGGTATACAATTACAGATGGGGAGGCAATGGAACTAAGGCTACCACCAATAGAATTGAAGATTATACCCAAACGACTCTTTACAAACTAAATTGGGCATCTGAGAACAATTATTCCCACTATCGCCAACACATTTTAAACGAATATATAGATATATCAAGTTATTGGGTTAGACAAGTACTTAATACATCAGTATATACCACAAAAGATATCATCACAGCATTAAAGAAAAATTTTAGCATATTAGAATTAGATGAATCCATTTGCGATGATATCTATATAAATAACGCGCATTCAACCAGAAGATATATCTCAAAATTAGCGCAATTCACGACCAAAATTCTATCATAAATGCATCACAAACCTCGCATTTTCATCAATATGCACTACATGGAAATCGGCGGAGCAGAACGCGCTCTGCTTGGACTATTAAACGCTGTTGACACAACAAAATATGATGTTGATTTATTTATCAATCAACATACCGGGGAGTTTATGCCTTTGATTCCGACAAATATCAATCTCCTCCTCGAAGAGCCTCGATATTCAACTCTTGAACGACCAATTTTTGAAACTATAAAAAAAGGGCATATTGATATCGCCATTGCCCGAGTAGTGGCCCGATTGAATCATTGGCTATATACAAAGGCACAAAAAACAAACAAAGAAAAAGATGCTTCTATATTTCAATATGTTGCCAAATACACGACTCCACTACTGCCCAAACTTCACAAACTCGGTGTTTACGACCTTGCTATAAGTTTTCTGACGCCGCACAATATAGTCAAACACAAAATTCAAGCCCGAAAAAAAATAGCATGGATTCATACCGACTACTCCACAATATCAGTTAACAAAGATATAGAGAGCAAAGTGTGGTGCGCTTTCGATAAGATTATATCTATTTCCGACAAAGTTACAGAAACATTCTCCTCGTGCTTTCCCGAATTAGGTAATAAAATTATTGAAATTGAGAATATTTTATCTCCAAAATTTATTCGCCAGCAAGCATCCGAGTTTAAGCCATCAGAATATCTCACCGACAAACTTAATTTCTGCTCTGTTGGCAGATTTTGTTATGCTAAAAATTTTGAGAGCATTCCTTATATTGCTAGACTATTAGTTGACAAAGGTTTAGATTTCCATTGGTTCATAATCGGATATGGTAACACAGATGAAATCAATCGAAATATAACTGAAACTGGAACTCAGCGGTATATTACTTTACTTGGCAAAAAGACCAACCCATATCCATACATAGCACATTGCGACATTTACATTCAACCGTCACGCTATGAAGGTAAGTCAATTACCGTTAGAGAGGCTCAAATACTATGTCGTCCGACTATTATAACTAACTATCCCACCGCAGCATCACAGGTAAAAGACAGATTAGATGGCATAATATGTGACATGAGCTGTGAAAGTGTTGCAGATGCTATTGAAAATTTGGTCCGTAATCAAAACTTACAACAGAATATAATGAATTACCTTTCAGTCAACGACTATGGTAATGAGTCTGAAATCAACAAAATATATAATCTGATATGATACCCAAAGTTATACATTATTGTTGGTTCGGCCGTAACCCTCTCCCAAAATCCGCTCTAAGATGTATTGAGAGTTGGCGCAAGTTTTTTCCCGATTATGAAATAAAGGAATGGAACGAGGACAATTTTGACATCAACATCATCAAATACACCCAAGATGCATATAATGCAAAAAAATATGCATTTGTAAGCGATTATGCACGCATCTGGATATTATACAATTATGGCGGCATATATTTCGATACAGATGTTGAAGTTGTCGCACCAATGAACGACATTATAGACAAAGGGCCTTTCATGGGATTTGAAATAAATAATCCAACCGAGGCAAAATTTGCCGTAAACCCAGGCTTAGGTATAGCATCCCCTAGTCATCTCCATTTATACAAAGAGATACTGGATTTATATTCCAATCTTAACTTTTGGGACGGGAATAAAATCAACCGATATGCTATCGTTAGAATAACCACCGATATTCTTACTAAAAACGGATTAAAAAACACATCCGAGACACAGACCATTAGCGAAATCACTATATATCCGTCAGATTTTTTCAATCCATTAGACAGCCTAACCGGCAGATTGCATAAAACAGCGAATACTCGTACCATCCATTGGTATGACAACTCTTGGAGTTCGCCCGTTAGCAGGGTCAAGACAAGCATTGGCAAACTAATCAGAAGAATACTAAATTAAATTGGAAGCAATATTTTCAACATATAACTGGACAATAGCCATAACCATCATAGGTGTGCTGTATGCAATATATTTGTCAACAAAAAGCACCGACGAATTAATTGCTGGTGAAAAGCCATCAATACTACCTGTATTATTTATGGGTTTAGTTGCTATTTATATCGGCACACGCCCCCTTTGGTGTTATGCAGACACTAATTTATACACCATGATGTTCCATCTTGTTCAAAACGGATATTGGGAAAGTTTCAAAGACGCTGAACAAGAGCCAATATGGACATATATTGCTAATATACATGTCAAATACGCAGATGCTTCGACTTGGCTTTTAACAATTTCAACAGTATATGTTGGTGGTATGACCTATGCAGCATACAAATGGCTACCTCGACACTTTTTTATTGCAATTATATTTTTGTTGACTGCATTTTCATTTTGGGGATATGCAACTAACGGAATTAGGCATGGTATGGCTACAAGTATTGCATTAATCGGCCTAACCTTTTTCAATCAAAGCAAGCACAAATTGGTTGTAGCATATTCATTTTTAGCAATTGCATCACTTATTCATACATCAATACTATTGGTAGTCGCCTCTGTTACAATGGCTTTGTTTCTCAAATGTACTAAACGCAATGTTTATATTTGGTTAATATGTATTGTATTGAGTTTCATATTACAAGAACCGCTAAAAGTGTTTATGTCAACCATCATCAATGACAGTCGCATGACTAATTATCTGATGAATATGGAAGATAGTAAAAATCTTTTTTCTGTTACAGGCTTTCGTTGGGACTTCATCATATATAGTTCTATCCCAATTATATTAGGTTTATATACTATTGTCCAAAAAGGGTTAACTGATAAAATTTACTCCCTACTTCTCAATACATACATATTTAGTAACGCTTTTTGGGTTCTAATCAACTCTGCCGCATATTCCAATCGATTTGCCTACTTATCGTGGTTTTTATTCCCGATTCTTATAGCATACCCTATTTGTAAATTCCGCATTTTCCCTCGACAAGGGATTGTTGCTTGTCTCATTTTGTTCATATCGATTGCCTTCACTTTTGTAATGCAAATATAATGGCAACACTGACAATTTTTACTCCCGCATACAATCGAGCAAACACATTAGCTCGAACTTATGAGAGTCTTTGCCGACAAACCTCATATGATTTTGAATGGCTGATAATTGACGATGGTTCTACCGATAACACTGCCGAATTAGTTAAATCGTGGTTATCTGAATCAAGATTTAAGATTAGGTATATACATCAACAAAACCAAGGTATGCATAGCGCTCATAATACTGCATATAAAAATATAACAACCGAATTAAATACATGCATTGATTCAGATGATTATATGCCCAATGATGCCGTTGAACAAATCGTAAACTGTTGGATACAACATGGTTCCCCACAATATGCCGGTCTTATCGGTCTTGATGTTCGCGAAGACAATACAATAATCGGGAGCCAATTTGAAGAAAAAGAAACAACGCTAACCGATTTTTATGCAAACGGAGGCACTGGAGATAAAAAAATTGTCTACCGCACCGAAGTTATCAAACAATATCCCGAATACCCGCTATTTGAGGGAGAAAGATATGTCGGTCTGGCATATAAATACATGCTGATAGACCAAGACTACAAACTCCTAACGATAAACAAGCCGCTCGTAATCGTTGATTATCAACCCGACGGTTCAAGCAACCAAATGTTTCGCCAATACTGGAACAATCCCAAAGGATTTGCCTTTTACCGACTAACAGAAATGAAATTACACCCCAAGTTATCAAGACGATACATGTCGTGTATTCATTATGTTAGCAGTTGTATAATCGTCAAGGACAAGAAATTTATACAGAAATCAAATCAAAAAGTTCTGACACTATTGGCATTAATTCCCGGAACTTTACTTTTCCTTTATATCAAGCATAAAATCAAAACAAACGCAACTTTAAATGTAAAATAGTATGAATAGAATTATCAAAGACGATTTATATAGATACATTGGAAAAGATTGCGAGAAACTCTTTTGGAGATTACGATACATTTATTTTACCCCGGGGTTTCAGTATATTTATTTTATGAGACATGTCCAAATCTCCCGGAATATTATAAGCCGCATATTTTGGCAAGTCTGCTTAAAATTATGTAGTTTCAAATTCGGATTTCAAATACCACCTGAAACAAAAATTGGCAGAGGTTTTAGAATCGTACACTTTGGCTCAATTGTTATTAACCCTCGCGCTATTATCGGTAAAAACTTCAACATTTCACAAGGTACACTAATCGGTTATGCGGCAGGCAAACGAGAAGGGACACCTACTATTGGTGACAATGTTTGTATGAATGCCAATTCCACAATTGTCGGTAATGTCAAAATAGGGAACAATGTACTTATCGCTCCGGGAGCATTTGTCAACTTTGATGTCCCTGATAATTCTATTGTTATTGGCAACCCTGGCAAAATAATTGAACGGGAAGAAAGCCCTACCAGTAAATACATTGTTTATAAACTCAACTAATGAAAATACTGCATATCATAACCTCGCTACGAACAGGTGGAGCGGAAAAATTACTCGTAGATTTACTCCCTGCGTTTAAATCTATGGGGCACACTGTTGAGTTACTTTTATTCGACGGAACAATCACACCTTTTTACACCCAACTCCGCGAGACTGGCATCACCATTAACCATTTGAGTGTTGGCGGTAATGTGTACAATCCCATCAACATTTTTAAATTAAAGCGCTACCTAAAAGAATTTGACATTGTACATACCCATAACACTGCATGCCAATATTATGTTGCGATTGCAAAAGCAATCTTCAACAGTACTTGCAAATTATTCACAACTGAACACAGTTCTAATAACAGAAGAAGAGCAATTAAACTGTTTAAATTTATTGACCGCGAAATATATCGGCATTACAATAAAATCATAACGGTTTCAGAAAAAACATCTCAAAATCTTTCTGAATATCTAGGGCGAACATACCCAATTTCAGCCATATGCAACGGCATTAATACTCTCAAATTTTTCAACGAAATTAAGCCAGTAGCAGCTAATAATAAAACTTTAATTGCAATGATTGCTGCATTTAGGCACGAGAAAGATCAAGACACATTAGTGCGAGCAATTTCAATACTACCCAACAACTACAATTTATGGCTTATTGGACAAGGCCCACGACAACAAGAAATTAAAGCATTAGTTTCTAATCTCGGCATTTCTGATCGTGTAACCTTTACTGATTTCATTGCAGATATACCGCAAGCGTTAAAAAAATCAGACATAATTGTGCTGTCATCTCATTGGGAAGGGTTAAGTCTGTCAAGCATTGAGGGCATGGCTTCGGGGCGTCCTTTCATTGCAAGTGATGTTGATGGATTGCGTGAAATCGTTGGAGGTGCTGGCATATTATTTCCACATGCAGATTATGAAACTCTTGCTAATGAATTAGAAAAACTGGCAACTAATTCTGATTATTATACATCAGTAGCGAAACAATGTCATGAGCGCGCCATGCAATATGACATCAGCATCATGGCTAAAAAATATAATGACATATATCATGAGTAATCCCACCATATCAATAGTAGCTAATTTTTACAAGCCAGCAAAATATATTCCTAAATTGATTAACTCGGTATTAAACCAAACATTTAATGACTGGGAATTAATATGTGTAAATGATTGCTCTCCACAAAACGATGCTGAAATCATATCCGAATTCAGCAACAATCCCAAAGCCAATAACAGAATTAGATTAATCAATAATCAAACAAATCTCGGCATTTCAAAAGCAAAAAAAATCGGCATAGACAACGCAAAAGGCTCTTACATAACTTTTATCGATGGTGATGACTGGTTTGAGCCACAAGCATTAGAAAGATTGGTTAAGCCTGCGTTAAAATATGATTTGGACTATGTCCAAATGAACTCAAGGCGTGCTTATCCATTGGGGGCAAAAAAAACTATGACCAATATAGTCCACGAATATAACCATATTATCAATTCCAAAGAGTTAATTGACAAATACTTTGTGTCATTTTTTGGGATTAATTTAATAGGTGTTGCATATTGGGGAAAACTATTCAAAACAGAAATCGTCAGAAACTCAGAATTTCAATTTCAAAATTACCCGATTGGAGAAGATTTACTTTTTAATGTCCACATATTCCCTCTAATACAATCTGCAATGTTTATTGATTATGTTGGATATAATTGGAGATTTGGAGGAATTACATCGTCTGAAACAAGTATAAACAAATGCCGACAAATGATACTTGATTTCATAGATATTTATAGAATTAAGAAGCAATGTGCTGACAAACTAAATTATACAAAAGCCTACATTCCAATGCACATTGAGCTCAAAAACATATTGAAAGGCAATTTTTCAGCATTAGCAAAGTTCTCACAAAATGATTGTAAGTCACTTGAAATAAAAAAGTTTATTGCTGACATATTATCAATAGATGATTACACTCTAAATATCTCTAAATTATTATCTAACGACAAGTATAAAAACGACAAATTCATTATAGCCATTAGCCAAAAAGACATAGACACCATTTACAATATTTGCAATGCAATATACAAACAGAATTGGAAACATCGTCTAATTAAACAAACTTTAAGACTTCTAAACTTTTGATTTATGTATAAATCATTTATAAAGCGTTTTTTTGATTTTTTATTTGCAAGTTTGATATTTGTCTGCATCTCCCCCATTACTGCGTTTTTATGGATATTGCTACATATTTCTAATAAGGACGCAGGTGCGTTTTTTACACAAGACCGACCTGGAAAGGATGCTAAAATATTTAAGTTGGTCAAGTTTAAAACAATGACCGATGAGCGCGACAGCAACGGCAATTTACTTCCCGATGAACAAAGAATGACTAAAATCGGGCAATTTATTCGCTCAACATCACTTGATGAGTTGCCACAGTTGTGGAATATTCTCAAAGGCGATATGTCATTTATCGGTCCTCGTCCGTTATTAAAAGAGTACTTGCCATTATACAACCAACATCAATCTCGCCGACACAATGTAAAACCCGGCATGACAGGTTGGGCCCAAATAAATGGTCGCAACCAAATCAGTTGGCAACAAAAATTTGATTATGATGTGTGGTATGTCGATAATATCTCTTTTATGCTTGACCTTAAAATAGTATTCTTAACCATTAAAAAGGTCATTGTAAGAGAAAACATAAATGCCACTGATGCTGCAACTATGCAACCATTTAGAGGCAATAACGATTGAATAAAATTAAACAATATACAAAATGAATAATCGCATTTTACTCTCTGTTGCACACATGGGTGGCACAGAACAAAAATGGATACAAAAAGCATTTGACGATAATTGGATTACGCCATTAGGCCCAAATGTAAATGAATTTGAATCACGATTGGCACAATATCTCAATCAAGAGAATGTAGTAGCATTAAGTGCCGGAACTGCCGCTATTCATTTGGGGCTGATTATGCTTGGCATCAAACCTGGAGATGAAGTGATTTGTCAGTCATTCACATTTGCTGCAAGTACAAACCCCATTAAATATGTAGGTGCAAATCCAGTATTAGTTGACAGCGAAAGTGAAACATGGAACATGTGCCCTATTGCCCTTGAAGAAGCAATTAACGAGCGCAAAAAAGTTACGGGTAAATATCCCGCTGCAATAATCGTAGTACACCTATATGGCATGCCCGCCAAAATGGATGAAATAATGTGCATTGCCAACAAATATAATATACCTGTGCTTGAAGATGCAGCCGAAGCATTGGGCTCGGAATACAAAGGCATCAAATGTGGTACAATCGGTCGATATGGTGCGCTCAGTTTCAATGGCAACAAAATTATCACAACATCTGGCGGTGGCGCTTTGATTTGCCCCGACCAAGAGTCGGCACAACGAGTTATATTCTACTCAACCCAAGCCCGTGAAAACAAGCCATATTATTACCACGAAGTTGTAGGCTACAATTATCGACTCAGCAACATTTGTGCAGGCATTGGTTGCGGCCAAATGGAAGTTTTGCAAGAGCATGTTAACCGTCGTCGCCAAATACACGATATTTATGCAAATGAGTTATCAGACATTTGCGAAATTGAAGTTATGAGCAATCCTTCATCAGATTATAACTCGAATTATTGGTTAAGCACAATACTTTTGAATAACGGCACATCTCCCAATGATTTGAGACTAAAATTAGAATTAGACAACATTGAGACACGATTGCTTTGGCGTCCCATGCACATGCAACCTATCTACGAGTCAGCGCCATTTTATGGTAATGGCACTTCTGAATCTTTATTTGACAAAGGTTTGTGCCTACCAAGCAGTTCTAGCCTTACTGATAACGATGTCGAAAAAGTTATTACATCAATTAAGAAATCAATCAAACGCTAAATATGGAAAATCAATCTAAAAAAATTGCACTCATAACCGGTATAACCGGTCAAGACGGCTCTTTCCTCGCCGAATTCCTTCTAGAAAAAGGTTATGAAGTTCATGGCATAATCCGTCGCAGTTCTTCATTCAACACAGGTCGCATTGAGCACCTATACCTTGACGAATGGGTTAGAGACATGAAGCAAAAACGCCTTATCAATCTTCATTACGGCGACATGACCGATTCAAGTTCGTTGATTCGCATCATTCAAGAGGTACAACCTACTGAAATATACAACCTTGCTGCACAAAGTCATGTAAAAGTATCTTTTGATGTACCCGAGTACACTGCCGAAACCGATGCTACGGGTACTTTGCGTTTATTAGAGGCAGTTCGCATTTTGAAGATGGAACACAAAACACGCATCTACCAAGCAAGTACATCTGAATTGTATGGTAAAGTGCAAGAAGTACCCCAAAGCGAAACTACTCCCTTCTATCCACGCAGCCCCTATGCCGTAGCAAAATTGTATGGTTTTTGGATTACTAAAAACTACCGAGAAAGTTATGGTATGTATGCTGTTAACGGCATTTTGTTTAATCACGAAAGTGAACGTCGTGGCGAAACTTTCGTCACTCGCAAAATTACATTAGCCGCTGCCCGTATTGTTAACGGGTTGCAAGACAAACTCTACCTCGGCAACCTTAACGCGCTTCGCGATTGGGGCTATGCTCGCGACTATGTTGAATGCATGTGGCTCATTATGCAACAAGAAGAACCCGACGACTACGTTATCGCTACTGGCGAATACCACACCGTAAGAGAGTTTACTACACTCGCATTTGAACGCGCAGGCATCAATTTGAGATGGGAAGGCGATGGATTGGATGAAAAAGGTATCGATGTAGCAACAGGTCGCGTACTTGTTGAAGTTGACCCACGTTTCTTCCGCCCTGCCGAAGTAGAGCAATTACTTGGCGACCCCACAAAGGCTAAAGAAAAACTTGGTTGGAATCCTCGCAAGACGTCATTCCAAGAACTTATTAATATCATGGTTGATGCCGACCTCAAACTTATCAAAGAAGGTAAATAATGGATAAAAACGCCAAAATATATGTAGCAGGCCATCGCGGTCTTGTGGGCTCGGCTATTTGGAATAATCTTCTACAAAAAGGTTACACCAATCTTGTCGGCAAAACCCATAGCGAACTTGACTTGATGGATGCCACACAAGTCAAAGAATTCTTTGATGCCGAACAGCCTGAATATGTAATTCTTGCTGCCGCACATGTTGGCGGAATTATGGCCAATAATATCTATCGAGCCGATTTCATATACAATAACCTACAAATTCAGCAAAATGTAATCGGAGAAAGTTTTAGACACAATGTCAAAAAACTTTTATTCTTGGGTAGCACATGCATCTATCCCAAAGAAGCACCACAACCCATCAAAGAAGATGCTTTGTTGATATCTCCATTGGAATATACCAACGAGCCTTATGCTATTGCTAAAATTGCCGGATTAAAACTATGTGAAAGTTTTAACATACAATATGGCACAAACTATATTGCAGTAATGCCGACCAATTTATATGGTCCTCGCGACAATTTCCACCTGGAACGCAGTCATGTTTTGCCGGCAATGATACGCAAATTGCATCTTGCCAAAATGTTGATGGAAAATGATTTTGACGGTATTCGTCGCGACTTGAATAGTCGTCCCGTTAACGACATTGACGGCAATGCTTCCATTGAAGAAATTTCCTCGGCATTTGCAAAGTTCGGCATACATAACGGCCACTTGCAACTTTGGGGAACAGGCACTCCTATGCGCGAATTCCTTTGGAGCGAAGATATGGCCGATGCATCGGTATATATTCTTGAAAACATCTCTTTTAATGACTTAAAAGGCAATTCTCCTGAAATCAGAAATTGCCACATTAACATCGGAAGCGGCAAAGAACTATCAATCGCACAACTCGCCAATATCATCAAAGAAGAAGTCGGTTATAAAGGCGAAATTAAATGGGATAGTTCAAAACCCGACGGCACAATGCGCAAACTTTGCGATGTATCAAAACTTCATTCACTCGGTTGGCAACATAAAGTTGAAATTAATGAGGGCGTGAAACGATTATACGAATGGTATATCAATAATCTGTAATGAGTCAATCGATTTTCTACATAATAACCTTTGCGATATTGTTGGCATGCGAACTTATATACTTTCGCATCGCCAATAAATATCACATCGGCGACAATGTGACACCCCGCTCATCTCACAAAAAATATCAACTAACAGGAGGTGGCATCATTTTTATCATCGCGGCTATAATCTACTACATTTGGCAACCCAAACAGATTTTACGCTTCGACTTGATGATGGTCGGCGCATTATCCCTTGCCGTCATCAGTTTTATTGATGATGTAAAGAGCACCTCGCCTATATTAAGACTGTTGATACAAAGTGTTGTGATTTGTGTCGCATTCTACTATAATATGGCATGGGGATATATTGATATATTCTTGGTTGTATTTATTTGCGGGCTTGGCTTTATTAATGCATATAACTTCATGGATGGCATCAACGGCATAACCGCAAGTTACACATTAGTAACATTAACGACTATGCTGTATTATACATTTGTCATTCCGCACTTTCAAGTGCCGCAGCCATTTGTTATTGTACTTATCATAGCAATGTCTATTTTTGCTTTTTTCAACTGTCGCAAAAATGCTGTGTGTTTTGCCGGGGATGTAGGCTCAATTGTAATCGGGTTCTTCATAATGTATATGATTGTTGAACTGTGTTGGGCTACCGCCGATGTAACATGTATCATCCTCGTTTCGGTATATGGTATTGATACAGCATTTACAATTGTTCAACGCCTATTTGCTGGAGAGAATATCTTGCTTCCTCACCGTCACCACCTTTATCAGGTTCTTGCCAATCAGTGGAAAATTGAGCACTATAAAGTTTCGCTTTATTATGCAACAACCCAATTAGTCATAAACGCTATTTATATCGTGATTCCAAGCGAATATCATTTAACTTATTTCATATTTGTTATAGTCGCTCTCAGTTGCTGCTATTTCACTCTCAAACGCTCTAAACATAGTCGCATGAACTAAACTGAAAATGTAAGGTATATATACAAAAATAAAAGCCATCAAGATTTTGATGGCTTTTATTTTATCGTTCAGAGTATTTATTACTTGCCGCCGATTGAGTCAGATACTGTCAAGCGTGCGCGACCTTTTGCGCGACGACGAGCCAATACTTTGCGACCATCAGGTGTTGACATTCTTTCACGGAAACCGTGTTTGTTTACTCTCTTTCTGTTTGAAGGTTGAAATGTTCTTTTCATTGCCGTTATTTATTTTTCGTTTATTTCATTCACAATTTCGGAGTGCAAATTTAGCAATTATTTTTGATTTAGGCAAATATCTCACCCTTTTTCTATACTATTTAATAGGAATTACACCAATACCGGGTCTATCGGGGATAGTTACCTTACCATTTACAATCTTCATGCCATCAAAAATGTCATTTGCGATGAGCAAATTACCATCGAGGTCAGCCCAATCAACCATGGGTGCCAACTGTGATGCAGCACTAACAGCGCAAGAAGTTTCGGTCATACAACCAAGCATAACTTTCATACCCATTGACTTCGCCAAAACAGCCATTTTATATGCCTCGTGCATACCTGTACTCTTCATCAATTTGATGTTGATACCATCGTATGCTTCGGCAGCGCGTTTAACATCGGGCAAACGCTGCAAGAATTCATCTGCAATGATGGGGAGAGGACTGCGTTCACGCAACCATGCTGTTTCATCAATCATTTCTTTAGGCATAGGTTGCTCTACAAACAAACAGTTACGTTCAGCAAGCCAATGAATCATTTCGAGAGCCTTTTCTTTGTCGTTCCAACCTTGATTGGCATCTACACAAATGGGACGGTCGGTTTTTTCTCTGATGATTTCAACAAGTTCCTTGTCATTATCAAGCCCCATCTTCACTTTAAGCACATTATAAGGCGATGCTTCATCTACTTTTTGACGAACTACATCGGCTTTATCAATACCGATTGTGAACGATGTGTCAGGTGCTTTGTCGGGGTTCAAACCCCAAATTTTAAACCAAGGTTGACCCATAATTTTGCCCAACAAGTCATGCAAAGCAATATCAACCGATGCCTTTGCCGCGCGATTATCGGGAGCGACTTTGTCCATGTAGTCATGGATATCTTCAATACGGAATGGGTCTGAGAATTGAGACAAATCAAGTTGAGACAAGAATTTGGTCACACTCTCTACGCTTTCGCCCAAATAGGGAGGCATTGACGCTTCACCATAACCGATTATACCATCATATTCAAGGCGCACTTGCACACCGGGAGTAGTTGTGCGACTATATTTTGCCAAGTTAAACGAATGGCGTAACTGCAATTCATAAGGTTCGAAATACAAATTAAGTTTGCCTGATTTGCCAACTTGCTTTGTAGGCGAGCCACAAGCAGAGAACAATGTAGGAGTTGAAAGGGCCAACAAACCCAATCCTGCACTTTGTAAAAATTTTCTACGGTCCATTATATTTATAGATTTAAGTTTTATCAATTAAAAATACCAAGGATGGTTTATCACTTTTGTTATACCTTTTGAGCCTTCATTTCCAGCAATGCGCACGGCATGCAAAAAAGGCGTAGTCAAATAACCTTCTGATTTGGGGTCTACGCTATTGCGCTTAACTCTACCAGATGAGTGCAAATACCAACCATCATGCTCATAAATAGCGACATGTGTTACTCGTCGAGTTTTTGCGTTACCAAAGAACAACAAGTCACCAGTTTGACATTGCTTCCAATCAGCTGCCTCAATGCGCTTACCTGTCAATGCTTGTTGTGAAGCATCGCGCATCAAAATATAACCGTTAGCAAAATAGCAAACGCGAGCAAAGCCTGAACAATCAAGAGACTTGGTTGACATACCTCCCCACAAATAAGGGATACCCATCATTGAATAACCTGTTTCGATAATTTTTTCGGGAGCAAACTCTTGGTCGGCCCATTCGCCTATTTTCACAAAAGCCGAGGCATCACCCCACGCTTTGCGACCATCGGGCAATACAACTTGTACCATTTCATCTTGTGTTTTTTCACAAACAACGATACAACCATTTACCAAGTCAGTTACGATATCTTTATAGCCTTTTTTATCAGCATCGGTATATACTTTGATTTGGTCCAATGATGAAACCACCAATCTATCGGCTTTTTTCCACGCATTGATATCTCCTGCAGTCTTTTGAACAAATGAGTTACCAATCATGTAAGAGATATAGCCGTCGGGAGATTGAACTCTCCACCACTCTCCCTCTTTTTCAAGCAAACGCAAAGGTGTGCCCATAATGGCTTGCGAAACGATTTCGGCAGAATGAGCGGGTTTCCCTCTTAAATGTGCTACCGAAATGCGAACAATACCCCATTTATTAGCTGGATAAACGGCTATGCTATCTTTGTAAGATATTTTTTTCTTGTTAAGCGCGTCAACAAAACTTGCATGTGCAGCAGCCTCTGATGTTTTACCTTTTAACACAATCGAACTGCCATCAGATTCTGCAGATACTTCCCAAATTGCCTGACGAGAATCGGGCGCATATTGCGATTTAATCTCTTTTGAAATCGCATTTACTTTATCCAAATTGCCTGCACCTAATGCAAGGGGCATTAACAATGCGAGGCCAACAAAATATTTTGCTATTTTCATATCTAATCTTTATTTTTTCAATAATTCCATTTTCAATATTTTCAAACTTTTTTTCCATCCGGGATAAAACAGATTGCCTTTTGAGCACTCAACTTCTCCCATTTGGAAATCCACTGTTTCGCTTCGGAGATATTTTTTGACGGGATACAAATCACCACAAACGCCCAAATTAGTAGCGAAACGATATTGGTCCATACCCGTTGAGTAGAATTTTTGAGTTTGTTTATTTGGTGACATTACAAAGCGTCCAAATGAAGGGTCAACAGGCACCCAGCCAACACCTTCGAAATACACTTCGGCCCAATCATGCAGATTTTTCTCGCCGGGATGAAGCATCCAACCGCTCTCCCATCTTGCAGGAACACCGAGCGAACGCATCAACGAGATATATAACAAGGCCACTTGACCGCAGTCTCCGTGGTTTTCATCCAATACATATTGAGGGATACATTCAAGTGTACTATACTCACGCGCACCAGCCCAAGCATATCGGTCTATAATAAAATCATATACAAGTTCTGATTGGCGATAAGGATTTGTTTCTTCGCCTACAATAGCGCGGGCCAACGAATCAAGATTTACAATGTGAGGTTGCTCAAATTGAGTATATTGTTTATACAATTCCGATTCGCGGTCATAATCTTTCATATTGCGCTCAATGTATTCGGGCGCGAAATACTGTGCTGACACTTTATATTCGCCAACATATTCAAAGTGCAAAATTGAATCACTTGTTTCCGATATAGGTACTTCAAAATATAGGGTATTGTGAATAGATTTTCCTTTTGATGCAATATATTGTTCCGGTTGCGATGACAAGATTTTCACATCACTTTGACGAATAGACTCAATGGGTAATGGCATCCATACCTTCAAAGTATCTCCCAACAAGAAATCGTGGCGAGGAACATCAACAGAGAAACGATAATTTACATAATATTGATTTGAGCAACAGCCATTGCCTGCCGATGCTTCTACAATAGAGTCAACAATCGCAATCTCAGTTTCGGGCGCATCACAACCGCGACATTGCCACTCACCTCTTAAATCAGGGCATAAAAGAGCCAAATTGCCAATCGACTTGTAATGCATGCGACGAACGCCGTCAAACTCTTTAACTTCAAGATATTTATTGGCTATATACTCTTCAATCTTCTCATCAGTAAGACCGGGATACTTCTCAATCAACTTTGCTTTTGCCTCGTCGATTGTCAATGAGAAATCAGCCATTGTTCGTTGCTCTATTGCCTGTTGCGCATCATCTTCAAGCCAAGAAACTTTCTCAGTTTGCGAAGCCGAACACGACACCATAGCAGCAACGGCCAATATGTATATATACTTTTTCATGCTACAAGTTTTATTTATTTCGGTAAAGATAATAATTTAATGTGTAAAAAGCAAAAAATCAAAGCATGTTGAAACTAAAAAGGCAGCAACACATTCCACTCGTTACATTTAGCACAAAAAATTAGACACAAAAAAAATCGGGGCAGAACCGTTGGTTCTACCCCGACATATTATAAACTCAATAGATTAAATCAACGAAGTGATAACATATTTGATTTGGTCACCGAGAGCATTTGCTTCTTCCATAGTCGCAGCCTCTGAATAGATGCGAATAATGGGCTCAGTGTTAGATTTGCGCAAGTGTACCCAACTGTTGGGGAAATCAATCTTCACACCGTCAATGTCAGTGATTTTTTCAGAAGCGAATTTTTCTTTAACAGCTTCAAGAATCTTATCAACATCAATAGCAGGAGTAAGTTCAATTTTTGTTTTAGCGATTGCATAAGCAGGATAACCAGCCTTCAATTCGCTTACTTTCTTACCGCTCTTTGCAAGCAATGTCAAGAACAATGCAACACCAACGAGAGCGTCACGGCCATAGTGGCACTCGGGATAGATAACACCACCATTACCTTCTCCACCGATAACAGCACCTGTTTCTTTCATCAAAGTCACTACATTAACTTCACCTACCGCTGATGCAGCGTAAGAGCAGCCATGTTTTTCAGTAACATCGCGAAGCGCACGAGACGAGCTCAAATTTGAAACAGTTGCGCCGGGAGTTTGTGACAACACATAGTCAGCAATAGAAACGAGTGTATATTCTTCAACAAACATTTCACCGTTTTCCATCACGATTGCAAGACGGTCAACATCGGGGTCAACAACAAAACCGACATCAGCCACACCCGACTTCATCAAGTCAGAAATCTGAGTGAGGTTTTCGGGAAGGGGTTCAGGTGTGTGAGCAAACTTACCTGTTACCTCACAGTTGAGTTGAACGATATTCTTAACGCCCAATGCTTCAAGCAATTCAGGGATAACTGTACCACCGACAGAGTTTACAGCATCAACAGCAACTGTAAGATTTGCTTTTGAAATAGCATCAACATCAACCAAATCAAGTGCGAGAACTTGGTCAATGTGTTTTTGAGTATAAGTCTCGTTGATGAAAACTTGGCCCAACTCATCAACAGGCACAAACTCATATTCATCATTTTCAGCAATGCGAAGCACTTCACGACCTTGCTCATCATTAAGGAATTCACCATTTTCATTGAGCAACTTCAAAGCGTTCCATTGTTTGGGGTTGTGCGATGCAGTAAGGATAATACCACCACAAGCATTTTCAGCAACTACGGCAATTTCGGTTGTGGGAGTTGTAGCGAGGCCGATGTTAATTACATCAAAGCCCATACCTGTGAGCGTACCAACTACAATATCATTGACCATTTTACCCGAGATGCGAGCATCACGACCAACAACAATGTAACGAGTCTTTTTAGTCGTAATCTTCTTGATGAATGTTGCATACGCAGCAGTAAACTTAACAATGTCGAGAGGACTAAGGCCTTCGCCAGGAGCGCCGCCAATTGTACCTCGAATACCTGAAATAGATTTAATTAGAGCCATTGAAGTATAGTGTATAGAGTTAGTTATTATAATTGACTTTTGAAATATCTGATATTATATAAGAATGGCACGACACTACTTATCTCGTCAGTGAAACCAAATTGAGACTTAATGATAATGTTAACCTCGCTATCAATACCCAAATAATAGAGTGGCAACTGAATACCAGCACCCCATTGCGATGACGATTGCAATGTATAGTTAGCGAAACGGAAGCTTGTGGGAGAATATTCCATGTCATTAGCATTACCTTCGCCGGTCATTCCCTCGTCAGTAGTATAATAAAGGAGGTTGTAGCGCATAAAGCGGAAATAAATCTGCTGACCTTCTTCTGCCATATTATCGCGACTACCGGCCTTAATCACCTGCATATAGATGTTGCCATCAGGATTCAAGCGATAGTATGGAGCATTTATTCCTGTTTCAAAAACAGTGTCAGCCGGAATCTCGTTGACGACGCGCTGGTCGGCAAGAAAACGGTTAACAGCTTTGGTTTCGTCGGTCAACAACTCGGCATAACTCTTTGAGTCATCACATGAGACAACCGAAATTGCGCCAAAAAGACAAACCATTGACAATATAATGTATTTGATAGTTCTCATTATTATATATGTATTATTTATTCAAATATTTATCATTCTCTTCGAGGATTTTCAAATATTTATCATTCTCTTCGAGGATTGACATAAACACATCTACACACTCTTGCAATGAGCCTCTAAACTCACCACCCGCTGCGTTTTTGTGTCCGCCACCACTGAAATACTTTTCACAAATTACATTAACGGGAAAATCGCCCTTACTGCGAGTTGACACCTTAATGTATTCCTTATCATCACGCATAAATACCGAATATGTCACACCCGGAATGCTCAGCGGAATATTCACTAGTGACTCGGTATCGCCTTTCTCATATTTATATTCTTGCAGTTCTTCCTGCGTAAGCGTTATTAAAGCCGCTTGATGCTCTGGGAAAATCTGCATTTTTTGAGAAGTCGCATATCCGTTCAACTTGATACGAGTTTCAGAGAAAGTATTGCAAACTCGTTGATAAATCGAATCTTTATCAACGCCTTTTTTCAAAAGTTCGGCAATAATTATATATATGTCAGGATCGGCCGAATTATATGTGAAGTTACCAGTATCGGTCATCATGCCGGTATATAAACACTCTGCCGCTTTTTTATCAATCACGGGGAACAACTCCAATCGGCACAACACTCTGAAAACAAGCAAACATGTAGACGACATTTCGGGATAAGAAATTGCCAAATCTACAAAGTCACTTGGGTCAATATGATGGTCTATCAACACCTTTTTTGCTGGTGAAGATGTCAACACATCAGCCATACGGTCAACTCGATAAGGGGCATTGAAATCAAGGCACAAAACCAAATCGGCATTAGCAAACAGTTGTGTGGCAAAATCTTGATATCTTGTAAAAGGCAAAATTTCTTTTGCCCCAGGTAAAAACATCAAATTTTGAGGAGGCAAATCAGGTGTGATTACCGTTACCTTCTTTCCTATAGCCGTCAACACATGATACATACCCAGTGAGGAGCCTATTGCATCACCGTCGGGCGACATATGGCAAGTCACAACAATATTCTCGCTTTCTTCGAGAATTTGTCGCAACTGTTTAATGCTAGATTCTTTTAGAACTCTTGAAATCATACAAAGTACTCCAATATGATGCAAAGATACGACAATGACACGACAACTACAAAAACACCAAACACTTTTTTTACGCTCACGCATCACTTTTTCACCTTTGTTAAAAACAACTCGACCTATACTCCACCAGCAACGAAATTACACCTGCCCAAAACACGTAGAGAGATATTTACAATTTCACACGTCGAAGAATGCTTCATATAATATATTTCGCCTTGTTCAAAGCAATTAAATCAACACTTTACATTTCCATCATAGACGGCTACCCTACAACATCTTCCATACACAGCACCACATCACAACATCTCACACATTCAACTACCCGTTTAACACCAATGGCATGATATTTTTTGCAACACATTTCCACTCAAAAAAAACGATGTTGAAAATTATTTTTCATTAAAAGGCATTTATCTCTTTATATAATGTGGTATTTTTCGTAAATTTGCACCCTAATTGAAAATAACAGTACAAAATATATAAACATGAAGAAAATTAAAACCGCGCTCGTCTCAGTATATCACAAAGACGGACTTGATGAAATCATCACATTATTGCACAAGGACGGAGTAAAATTTCTCTCAACCGGTGGTACAAAATCATTCATCGAAAGCCTCGGCTTTCCCTGCGATGCAGTTGAAGACCTCACTGGTTATCCCTCAATATTAGGTGGCCGTGTAAAAACTCTCCACCCCAAAGTATTTGGTGGCATCCTCAGCCGTCGCGACAATGAAAGCGACTGCCAACAAGTTGCTCAATATGAAATTCCCGACATCGACTTGGTTATCGTTGACCTCTACCCCTTCGTAGACACAGTTGCATCGGGCGCATGTGACGCTGACATCATCGAAAAAATAGATATCGGTGGTATATCTCTCATCAGAGCTGCCGCTAAAAACCACAAAGATGTTATCATCGTGGCTTCGAAAGCACAATATGCTCCTCTCGCACAATTGCTCAAAGAAAACGGTGCTCAATCGACTCTTGAACAACGCCGTTGGTTTGCAAAAGAAGCATTTGCCGTGTCTTCATCTTATGACGGCTCAATCTTCTCTTACTTTGATGGAGAAGAAACACCCTCGGCTTTGCGCGTAGCAATCGATGACGCAAAAGTTATGCGTTATGGAGAAAACCCACACCAAAAAGGCACTTTCTTTGGCGACTTCAACGAAATGTTTGAACAACTCCACGGCAAAGAAATCTCTTACAACAACCTTCTAGACATTGATGCAGCCGTATCTTTGATTGCAGAATTTAACGACCCAACATTCGCCATCCTCAAACACAACAACGCTTGCGGTCTCGCATCACGCGATACTATCGTTGAAGCATGGAAAGATGCTCTCGCTGGTGACCCCGTGTCAGCATTCGGCGGTGTACTCATTACTAACGGCACAGTTGACTTGGCAGCAGCAGAAGAAATCAACAAAATCTTCTTTGAAGTAATCATAGCTCCCGCCTATGACGCTGCCGCTCTTGAAGTGCTCATGCAAAAGAAAAACCGCATTATCCTCGTTCAGAAATGCGCTAACAATACACAAAAACAATTCCGTTCTATCTTGAACGGTGCATTGGTTCAAGACCGCGACCTCAAAGTTGAGACTGCCGAAGACTTGACACAAGTAACTAAAAAGGCTGTTGACCCTGCCCAAGTTGACGACTTGTTATTTGCTAACAAAATCGTTAAGCACAGCAAGAGCAACGCTATCGTACTTGCTAAAAACCGTCAATTATGTGCAAGCGGTGTAGGTCAAACATCACGCGTTGATGCTTTGAAACAAGCTATTGAAAAAGCCCACTCATTCAACTTCGACCTTAATGGTGCAGTTATGGCATCTGATGCATTCTTCCCCTTCCCCGACTGCGTAGAAATTGCAAGCAAGGCTGGTGTTAATGCTGTTATCCAACCTGGCGGCTCTATCAATGACCAAAAATCAATCGAATACTGCGATGAAAATGATATCGCAATGGTAACAACAGGTATTCGTCACTTCAAACATTAATAACCTAAATTTTAGTCAATCAACTATGAGATTATTTTCGTTAACAAAAGAAATTGCGATTGACCTCGGCACAGCCAACACAATTATCATCCACAATGATAAAATTGTTATCGCCGAGCCTTCAATCGTTGCACTCGACAGCAAGACAGGCAAATTCATTGCTGTGGGTAAAGAAGCTCAATTAATGCAGGGTAAAGAACACGAAGGCATCCGCACTGTTCGTCCCTTGCGTCAAGGCGTTATCGCCGACTTTAACGCCGCCGAACTCATGATTCGCGGCTTCATAAAGAAAGCGAACAAAAAGAACGCACTTTTCTCACCTTCAATGCGTATGGTCGTAGGTATCCCCTCTGGCTCTACCGAAGTTGAAATTCGTGCGGTTCGCGACTCATCTGAACATGCTGGCGGTCGTGATGTTTTCATGCTTTACGAACCCATGGCTGCAGCTCTTGGTATCGGTCTTGATGTATTGGCTCCCGAAGGCAACATGATTGTTGACATAGGCGGTGGTACAACCGAAATCGCGGTTATCTCACTCGGCGGTATTGTTAGCAACAAGAGTATCCAAATTGCCGGTGATGACTTGACCGAAGACATCAAGGGTCACATGTTGCGCGCACACAATGTGAAAGTGGGCGAACGCACAGCCGAACAAATTAAGATTAATGTAGGTTCAGCCTTAACTGAACTTGAAAATCCGCCGGAAGACTTTGTTGTTCGCGGTCCTAACCGCATGACAGCTCTTCCCATGGAAATTCCCGTGTCATATCAAGAAATTTCTCATTGTATTGAGAAAACAATTTCTAAAATCGAGTCTGCCGTATTGAGCGCACTCGAACATACTCCACCAGAATTGTATGCCGACATCGTAAGAAACGGCATCTACCTCGCTGGTGGTGGTGCAATGCTTCGCGGTTTGGACAAGCGTTTGACCGACAAAATCGGTATCCAGTTCCACATAGCCGAAGACCCATTGCTCGCTGTGGCTCGCGGTACAGGTGTTGCTCTCAAAGGAATTGACCGTTACTCATTCTTGATTCGTTAATAGCGCATAGGTGAGAAATCTCATAAGTTTCCTGCTAAGGTATAGTTCATGGATAATGTTTATTATCTATGTGGTGTTGAGTTGTGTCTTGTTGTTTAACAACAACCCATATCAACAGCATGTCTATATGACCTCGGCAGGAAAATTTGCTTCATCATTATATGAGTGGCGCAATGGTGTAACATCTTATTTCCATTTGAGAGATATCAATGAAGATTTGCACCATCGCAATGCTCAACTCGAACTTGATGTAATCGGTCTTCGAGAGCAAGTGAGACAATTGCAATTATTGCAATATGCCGACACAATGACCATTGAACCCGAATTGAAACAATACAGTTTCAAAATAGCCCATGTAATAAACAACAGTTTCACTCGTCCACGCAACTATGTCACCATCGACAAAGGTGCTGTTGACGGAATTGAAATTGACATGGGGGTTCTTGACCAAAATGGCGTTGTAGGCATTGTGTGTGTTGTCAGCGAAAACAATGCACGCATCATGTCAATTCTCAACCCCGATTGGAAATTGTCGTGCAAAATCAAAGGTAGCGACAATATCGGGTCATTGGCTTGGGACGGAAAAGATTATGAGATTGCGACTCTTGAAGAATTGCCGCGACATGCTATTATTAATGTTGGCGATACGATTGTCACAAGTGGTAACTCATCGGCATTTCCCGAAGGCATCCCTGTTGGCACAATCATTTCTCACCACAGTGAAAATGATGACAACTTCCGTGCGTTGAAAATTAAACTGTTGTGTGATTTCACCAAACTCGGAACAGTGAGAGTTGTGGGTAACAGTATGAGAGATGAAATCAAGAAATTAGAAAAAAGCGACAGATAAACATTATATGGGCAAAACTATCATAACATTTGTGTTCATGTTTATAACACTGACATTGTTGCAAGTAACTGTGTTCAACCACATTTGCTTGTTCAACTTGGCTGTGCCATTTGTGTTTATCTACTTTTTGGTGCGACTCCCAATAACATTATCAACAAATTGGGTACTTACCTTGGCTTTTTTATTGGGATTGATAATCGACATATTCTCTGACACCCATGGCATGCACGCACTTGCTTGCACAATTACGGCAATGTCACGCCGTAGCATGTTGCAGTTGTATTTCCCCCGTGAAGATGACTTGACCGACCCGCAACCATCAGTAAAATCGCTCGGTCTCGGCATATATGTCAAATATCTCTTCACACTTGTGCTCTTTTACTGCATTCTCATCTATTTAATAGAATCTTTCACACTGTTCAATCCCCTATTGTTGATTGGCAGAATCGTTTTTAGTACTCTTTTAACTTTTGCGTTAATACTCGGTATCGACAGCATAATCAGGAAACGACGTGAGAAAAGATTATAACCTTGAGAAAAGAAAATACATCATCGGTGGTTTCATACTCCTCATTACTATCGTTTACATCATTAGACTTTTCAGTTTACAAGTAGCCGATAATAAATATAAGGATTATGCCGATTCAAATGCCTTTTTGCGACGCACACAATATCCTTCTCGCGGGCTCATATATGACCGAAACGACAATTTGGTAGTATATAATCAACCCGCATACGATGTGATGATGATTCCTCGTGATGTGCATGAATTTGACACGTTGGATTTGTGTAACATTCTCAGCATCACCCGAGAGCAATTTGACCAACGCATTAATGAAATGAAAAGCCGCAGAGGCTATTCTAAATACACTCCTCAAAAATTCGTAACACATCTTTCAGCCGAAGATTACGGCCGATTACAAGAAAAAATTTACCGTTTCCCAGGCTTCTATACTCAAAAACGTATTCTCCGCCAATATAACTACACGGCAGCAGCCAATGTACTTGGCAACATTCGCGAAGTTTCTCAAGGCGATATCGATAACGACAATTACTATCAATCGGGCGACTATTGCGGCGACCTTGGCATCGAAAAAAGTTACGAAAAATATCTTCGTGGCATAAAAGGTCAGGAAATTCTAATCAGAGATGTTCATGGCCGCATACAAGGCCGCTACAATGATGGCGCACATGACATTGCTCCCGTATCAGGCAAAAACCTCAAAATCAGCATTGATATTGAGTTGCAAAAATATGCTGAGTCATTAATGGTTAACAAAATCGGTGCTGTGGTAGCAATCGAACCTGAAACCGGAGAAATTCTCGCTCTCGTTTCTAGCCCCACCTACGACCCTCGTCTATTGGTTGGTCGTCAACGTGGCAAAAACTATCTTGCATTGCGCAAAGACAAATATCTACCGTTATTTGACCGAGCATTGATGGCAACCTACCCTCCCGGCTCAACATTCAAAACGAGCCAGGGCGCAATTTTGCGCGAAGAAGGCATTGTCAACCTTGCTACAACCTACCCTTGTGCAGGCGGCTTTCGATCGGGTGGATTAAAAGTCGGTTGTCACGCACACGAATCGCCAATTACGCTCAAACCGGCATTGCGAACATCGTGTAACGCCTATTTCTGTTGGGGTTTGAAATCCCTCATTGACAACCATATGACAAAATATGGTTCTCATGCCAATGCATTTGAAGTGTGGAAAAACCACCTTGTGTCAATGGGCTTCGGCTACAAATTGGGCATCGACATGCCGAGCGAATCGCGCGGATTCTTGCCTAATGCCAAGTATTATGACAAAATTTATGGCGTAGGCCGTTGGAGTGCCAACACTATCATTTCAATTGCCATCGGTCAAGGCGAAGTTCTTGCCACTCCGTTGCAAATTGCAAACCTCAGCGCAACTATTGCCAATCGCGGATGGTTTATTACCCCTCATGTAGTCAAAGAAATTCAAGACACAGTCATATCATCAGATTACACCGAAAAGCGATATCCGACTATCAATTCAAAGTATTATGAGGAAATTGCCGAAGGCATGAGAATGGCTGTTACTGGAGGTACTTGCCGTTTGGCAAACCTCGAATCGATTGAGGTATGTGGCAAAACAGGTACGGCCCAAAACCCCCACGGTCGCGACCACTCGGCCTTTATGGGTTTTGCACCATATCACAATCCTAAAATTGCAGTGTGTGTATATGTTCAAAATGCAGGTTTTGGTGCAACTTTTGGTGTTCCTATCGGCAGTCTTGTCATTGAGAAATACCTCACTGGCAAAATTGCGCCTGAACGAAAGCATATCGAACAACGTATGTTAGAATCAAACACAATCATATACAGTGGAGTTAAGAAGCACTAATCAATCAACCTTCGGAAATATCGATTGGGTTACTGTTATCATATACACGATAATGGTATTCTCAGGCGTAGTGTGTATCTACACCGCAAGTTACGACTTTGACGGGGCAAGCATTTTCAGTTTTGACGAATTTTCAGGCAAACAAATGCTATGGGCCGGGCTTTCATTCGTGCTCGGAATGTTCTTGCTACTAATAGATGCCCGCTTATATGAAACCTATGCCTATCCGATATATGCAGGCATAATCTTGTTGCTAATTATAACCATATTTATTGCTCCCGACGTTAAAGGTTCTCACTCATGGCTCGTATTTGGTCCTGTGAGTCTGCAACCTGCCGAGTTTGCAAAATTTGCCACGGCACTAGCTTTGGGCAAAATGTTTAGTACTTACGGTTTTAGCATCAAAAACAATGTTGGCAATCTATTCAAAGCGATGCTTTTATTCATGATGCCCATTGTTATCATTATCATGCAAAACGAAACAGGTTCGGCTCTCGTTTATCTTTCGCTTTTCTTGATGTTGTATCGCGAAGGCATGAGTGGCCTAATTTTGTTTTCGGCACTATGTGCAGTCACCTATTTTGTTGTGGCACTAAAATTTACAGAAACCATGGTTATGGGAATTCCTTCGGGTGAATTTGCCGTGTTCATTCTCATCATGGTCATCATGGTTGGTTTAATATGGGTGTATTGCAAACAGCACTCATTGGCTCGCAACATTGCACTCGGTTACATGGCAAGCGGCATTATTGTATTCATCTTATGGCTATTTGATATTAGCATCAATGGTTATATTTATTTTATCAGCATAATTTCGTTGGCAAGCATATACTGCTTCCTTCACATGCTTCGTACACACGCATCACGACTGATTACGGCAATAGTATTTGCATTTTTATCAATCGGATTCCTCTTTTCAGTCAACTATGCGTTTCAACATGTACTCCAAGACCACCAACGCAACCGCATTCTCATCACTCTGGGCACTATTGAAGACCCCCAAGGTGTAGGATACAATGTAAACCAATCAATTATTGCTATCGGTTCGGGCGGTTTTGCCGGCAAAGGTTTCCTTAACGGCACACAAACAAAACTCAAATATGTGCCCGAACAACACACTGACTTCATTTTTTGTACTATTGGCGAAGAATATGGGTTTATCGGCTCAACATTAACACTTTTATTATTCTTGATATTGATTTTAAGAATTATCACTATAGCCGAACGGCAACCAACAGCATTTGGGCGCGTATATGCCTATTGTGTTGCAAGTTACTTCATCATACACTTTGTCATAAACATCGGAATGGTTATCGGCATTTGTCCTGTAATCGGTATTCCACTCCCATTTTTCAGTTATGGCGGTTCTTCATTGTGGGGCTTCACATTCTTACTTTTCATCCTTTTAAGAATCGATGCATCACGCCGAGAACATCACTCTTATTAGTTTTGGCAACATTTAGGCGCAAGTATTGTGCTTAAATAAAATTGATTTTGTAACTTTGCATCAAGCATTTGTGTAGAAACAAATTATATCAATTTAATAAATAAAAATTCATACAATGAAGAAAATTCTACTTGTATTGGTGGCAATGATTTTTGCTACCGCGTCTTTGACGGCACAAATAGTAACTACCTCGCCTGCTATTCTTCAAGAAAATAGCCAGAACGTAGTGCTTACTTACCATGCCGACCAAGGCAACAAAGGTTTGAAGGGCTTGGCTTCTTCAACAGGTGTATATGCCCACATTGGTGTTATCACAAACAAGAGTACTGGTTCTAGCGACTGGAAATATGGTCCTTCATCTTGGGGCGATAATTCAGCCAAATACAAACTCTCGTATGTATCAACCGATAAATGGGCATTGAATATCGGAGACATTCGCACTTACTTTGGCATTACAGATGCTAACGAAACAGTTAAGCAAATTGCTATCGTATTCCGCACTGCCGACAACGCCAAAGAAGGTAAAACTGCAGCTGGCGGCGACATCTTCGTTGATGTTCACCCCGCAGGTTTCCAAATGCAAGCAACTACAAGCGCTTCAAGTTACATTTTGACTTCATCAACAAATGCTGTAACATTTGACATCGCTACAACAGAGAATGCCAAACTTGAAATTCTCATCAACAACAATGTTGTTAGCAGCAACGCATCGGGTTCTGCACTCACTTACAAACACACTTTCTCTACACTTGGTGACTACGAAGTTGTTGCCCGCGCTTCAAACGGCACAACAACATTGACTAAAACAATGTCATTCTGCTACCCCAACAACTCAACTGCACAAAACTATCCTGGCGGAGTTCCCAAAATGGGTTCAGTGACAAATGCCGATGGTAGCGTTACTTTCTGTTTAGCTGCTCCCAACAAAAAGAATGTGATGATTGTTGGTGCTTGGGACAACTATAAAGCGTTGGACAAAAATGTGATGAAATATCAAGACTATAACGGCAACCGTTATTTCTGGACTACAATTAAAGGTCTTGATGCAAACAAAGCATACCCCTACTACTACGCAGTTGATGCTACTATTAATGTAGGTGACCCCTACGCGAAATTGGTTCTTGACCCATGGAGTGACAAATGGATTTCAAAAGATGTTTACCCCAACATCCCAGAATATCCTATTGAACACATTGAAGGTATTATGCTCGCTGTTCACAAAGGCAACATCGACAAATACAATTGGAAAGTAACCGACTTCAAAGCACCCGAGACCAAAGACCTTATCATTTACGAAATGCTTATCCGCGACTTTACAGGTACAGAAGGGGCTGCCGAAGGTAACGGTACAGTTCGCAAAGCAATTGAAAAAATCGATTACATCAAACAACTCGGTGTTAACGCTGTTGAATTGATGCCTATCATGGAATTTAACGGCAACAACTCTTGGGGTTACAACACTAACTTCTATTTCGCTCCTGACAAGGCTTATGGTACTCACGATGACTATCGCGAATTCATTGACAAATGCCACGCCGAAGGCATCGCCGTTATCCTTGACATCGTATTCAACCAAAGTGACGGTTTGCACCCCTGGTACCAAATGTACCCCATCTCAAGCAACCCCTTCTACAACGAAAATGCACCTCACGCATACAGCGTACTCAACGACTGGAAACAAGATAATGCTCTCGTTCAGCAACAGTGGAAAGACGCTCTTCAATATTGGTTGAAAGAGTTCAAAGTTGACGGCTTCCGTTTCGACCTCGTGAAAGGTCTCGGTAACAATTCAAGTTATGGTGGTGATACGGAAAAATACAATCAATCACGCGTTGACCGCATGAAACAACTCCACGCTTGGATGAAAGAAGTTAACCCCAATGCATATCACATCAATGAAAACCTCGCTGGTGCATCAGAAGAAAACGCGATGGCTGCCGACGGCCAATTAAACTGGTCAAACATCAACAACGGTGCTGGTCAATATGCAATGTATTACAACGACGCAGATTGTAGCGGTTTCTACGCACCCAATTACAGCCGTACTTGGGGTTCAACAGTAGCATATGCTGAAAGCCACGACGAAGAACGCATTGGCTACAAACAAACAGCATATGGTAACGGTGCAACAGTTAAGAAACAAATTGCAGCGCGTATGGCTCGCTTGGGTAGCGTTGCAGCACACATGCTCATGACCCCCGGTCCCAAAATGATTTGGCAATTTGGCGAAACAGGCAACGAACAAACTACCAAAAACTCTGATGGCGGTAACAACACTGACCCCAAGTATGTTTATTGGAACTATATGAACGATGCCAACCGCAAAGGTTTGTATGACTCATACTCTGAACTCTGCTGGTTGCGTCGCTCAAATGCTGATTTGTTCACTCAAAGCGCATCTATCTCTACTAACTTGAAAGCAAGCGACTGGAACAACGGTTTCAGAATTCACTTGAACAACGGTGCAAAAGAACTTATTTGTGTTACCAACCCCTTCCCCTCTGAAAAAACATACAGCAACATTCCTTTCAGCAACACATCTGATAGCAACTACAAAATTGCGTCTCAAACTTACAACAAGACTGCATCATTCTCTGCATCATCTAAAACAGTTACACTCCCTGCTCACAGTTATGTAGTAATTGTAAACACAAAAGTTGATACAGGTGTTGATACAGTTATTGACGCAGAAGATACAGTTAAAGTTTATGGCGGTAACGGCCAAATCGTTATTGAAGGCGAATATAACAACGCTGCTGTTTACTCTGTATCAGGTCAAGCAATGGGCTCACTTGAAGTACCCGCTGGCATCTACATCGTAAATGTTGACGGCAAAGCAACAAAAGTAGTTGTTAAATAAGCAACAAGCATCCTCTAAATAGCTAAGGTTCCGGCAAAAATTGTCGGAACCTTTATTTTTATTTGCACTATAAATTTTCAATTATTACCTTTGTAAAATAATGGAAGATTTTATCTACATAATAGTTCGAGGCATAGCCATTGGTATCCTTATTTCAGCGCCAATGGGCCCTATTGGAATGTTATGTATTCAACGCACTCTGAACAAAGGTCAATGGCCCGCATTTTTCACAGGCGTTGGAGCGGCGTTTTCCGACATCTTCTATTGTTTGCTCACCGGGCTCGGACTTTCGTTTGTTACCGATTTTATCGAATCGCACCAAATACTCCTTAAAATTTTAGGCAGTTTAGTTATAATCGCATTTGGCATAAGTCTATTCAAAAAGAACCCGGCTCGAACATTAACAAAACCCACACAACAAAACAATTCGTTTTGGAGCGACACTGTTAGCGGCTTTTTCTTAACATTGTCAAATCCTCTCATTTTATTCTTCATAATCGGTCTTTTTGCACGTTTCAACTTCATGACACCCGAGTTTAAATATTACCACTACATTGTGGGATATATCTCAATTTTTGCGGGTGCTATCGGTTGGTGGTTCACTATCACATATCTTGTAAACAAACTCCGCAAGCGCATCAATATACGCTCAATGAAGATTCTTAACCGAGCCATTGCATCAATACTAATGTTCATGGCATTCATCGGCTTAATTCTCGGCATTAACGACTACATTCTTTCAATCAATGGATAAAAAAACATTAAGCGTGCCATATATCGCGTCACTTGATGATATGGACATAGAGAGCATCGCAACAATTCTTGAAGAACAAGGCGCTCGTCGCACTATTGACTCACTTAATTGGAGCGAACAATATCCCTACCATCCTCTCACAACTTTCTCAATGGCCCATTCTGGCACACACATCTACATCGATTTTTTTGTTCGATGCAATTTCTTGAAAGCCGTAAACTATGAGAATCAATCGCCCGTAAGCCAAGACTCATGCGTAGAATTTTTCGTAGCACCACAATGCGACAACCATTATTGGAACTTTGAGTTTAACTGCATAGGCGCAATAAATGCTTCTCATCGCACAGAGCGCAAAAATCCCAACAGATTAACCGCAGAAGAACTCGACCGTATAAAACGATATGCGTCATGCGGAACACGTGCTTTTAACGAAATCGAAGGTCTCTTTACTTGGAATCTGACTATCGCTGTTCCATTGGATATGCTCGGTCTTAAATATGAGGGCAACCCAATCAAAATTGCAGGCAATTTCTATAAATGTGCATCAGCAACATCACAACCCCACTATTTGAGTTGGAGTCCCATCGAAACTGAAAAGCCCGACTTTCACCGACCTGAATTCTTCGGAGAAATCACATTGTTGTAATAATCACAAACGACATATACAAGGAGTCGCTTTGCTATGCATCGCGACTCTTTTATTGTATCTAATTAAAATAAAAAAGGAGTTCTGAACGAACTCCTTTTGAGGTTCCTAGCAGATTCGAACTGCTGTAAACGGTTTTGCAGACCGGTACCTAACCACTCGGCCAAGGAACCTTATTGCTGTTTTGCGAGTGCAAAGTTAACAACTTTATTTTAATCTTGCAAGCGTTATTGCAAATTTATTTGTTCAATAGTGACTTTTATTATGCTTTCATCAATCACAATCTTTATTATTCACCTTCTTGCTACATGCATCATATAGGCTACACCCTTCACAATGTGATTGTTGCTTTGATTTGCGCTTACGACGACAGACAAACCATATAATTACCGTCAAAAAGATAGCAGCGACTCCAATATATTGTAATAACAAATTCAACTCCATTAAGGGACTAAATCAAATTGAGGATTAGTTGATATTCTTGCTCAAAATTAGGAGTCAAAACGCCTTTGCCCATATTAGCTTCAAGTTCTTGCCTTGTCCAAAATCTACCATCGATAATTTCGTCTAGATTGAGTGTTGGGCAAAACGAATCATGAACATAAATACAATACACATTGATTAACTCATATTCAATTGCCGAGCGAAACAGATAAGAGCACAAAAAACGTGGATTAGAGATTTCGACACCCAACTCTTCTCGAGTTTCACGATACAGAGCCTCCTCTATCGACTCGCCATAGTCAACATGTCCACCTACGGCTGTATCCCATTTTCCCGGTTGAATCTTTTTGTCCATTGAGCGTTTCTGCAAATAAAAAGACCCGTTTTCATCTATCACATGAAGATGCACAACCGGATGCAATAACATTGAACCAGAATGGCATTCTGCGCGCGTAGCACTACCAATCACTTTTCCGTTTTCATCCACCAACGGGAATAATTCATCAGCCATTGAAATTCTTATTTATTAACGCTAATAATTTAGAGGGAGTCAAATCGGCGGGATATTGTTCAAATGGCAATATTAATTGACAGCCATTTGCATATTTGCTGCACCCATAAGCCGTTCTTCCTTTAAGGATATGACCATCTTTACACAATGGGCAAGTCACTTGTTCCAACTTAGTTATGCGAGGCTTTTTAGGAGTGTCTTTTTTCTTTTTGGGCGCTTCTTTTTTAGTCTCTTCCACTACAATGCGACGAGCAGAATTATCGCTCAACACATTGATAACAATCTCGTTGATTTGGTCTTTCAGTTCGGCAATAAAATCGGCTGCTGAATACTCTCCTCGCTCTATTTTGCGCAGTTTATTTTCCCACAAGCCAGTCAATTTAGCGCTTTTGAGCAATTCCTCTGTAATTGTCGCAATCAAGTCAATACCGGCTTGTGATGCCATTATATTCTTGCGCTCGCGATAGATATATTTGCGTTTGAACAAAGTTTCTATAATCGCCGCACGAGTTGAAGGACGACCAATGCCGTTCTCTTTCATTGCCTCACGCAGTTCTTCATCATCGACTGTTTTACCAGCAGACTCCATAGCTCGCAATAATGTACCTTCGGTATAATACTTTGGCGGTTGTGTGGCTTTCTTCAATAATGATGGTTCGTGCGGACCACTTTCGCCGATTTCAAAATTTGGCAATATGCGATTATCGCCTTGCTCTTCTTCGTTATCGGCTTTCTCTCCGACATAAACAGTACGCCAACCAGGTTCAAGAATCACTTTACCTGTCGCCTTGAATCCGACCTTATTCACATCACCCAATACTGTGGTTGACGAGAACACACAATCGGAATAAAAAGCCGCAATAAATCTTTGAGCAATCAAATGATACATTTTGCGCTCATCGCCCACCAATACCGACGGCGATTGCCCTGTGGGTATGATAGCGTGGTGGTCAGTAACCTTCGAGTTATCAAACACCTTTTTGCTTTTGGGTATCTTATTGGCCAATATAGGCGCCGTCAACTGCGCATAAGGCGTCATATTCCTCAAAATCTCAGGAATTTTAGGATATATATCATCGCTCAAATAAGTAGTATCAACACGAGGATATGTTGTCACCTTCTTTTCATAAAGTGACTGAATGGTGCGTAATGATTCATCGGCAGTCCACCCCCATTTTTTATTGCACTCAACCTGCAATGAAGTCAAGTCAAACAAACGGGGCGGTGCTTCCTTTCCTTTCTTTTCGCTGACATCAGTAACAACAAAAGGATGCCCAATGATATTTTGCAACGCGACTTGCGATTCTCCCTCATTTTTATATCTACCCGATACGGCATTGAATGCAACTTCGCGATACAATGTTTTGAGTTCCCAATAATCTTCGGGAACGAAATTGACAATTTCGTGATGGCGCTGAACAATAAGTGCAAGCGTAGGTGTCTGCACGCGTCCAATCGACAACACATTACCAGCCGATGAATACTTCAACGAATATAATCGTGTGGCATTCATGCCCAAAATCCAATCGCCAATTGCGCGAGAAAGACCGGCAAAATACAAATTATCAAAATCAACCTGTGGTTTCAGACCGCTAAAACCTTCTCTGATAGATTCATCGGTCAATGATGAAATCCACAAACGCTTGACCGGACATTTGCATTCAGCTTTCTGCATTACCCAACGCTGTATAAGTTCACCTTCTTGGCCAGCATCACCGCAATTTATAACTTCATCGGCATCGGCAATAAGACTTTTTATAACATTGAATTGGCGTTTAATGCTTTCTTGCTCTATGACCTTAATGCCAAATTTTGCTGGAATCATAGGCAATGAACCCAACGACCAACGCTTCCAAAGGTCTGTATAATCGGCAGGTTCTTTCAGAGTGCACAAATGGCCAAAAGTCCATGTGACTTTATAATTTCCGCCTTCATAGTATCCGTCGCGCTTGACATTAGCGCCCAATATCGACGCAATATCCTTGGCAACGCTCGGTTTTTCAGTAATGCAGAGTATCACAACAACTATTATTTATTACAATCCTTTTGATTTAGCCTCGTCCCACAAAACATCCATTTCGGCAAGTGTCATGTCTTTAAGGTTAAGGCCCATTTCCTTTGCCTTAGCCTCTAAATAGTTAAATCTTGCAATAAATTTTTTGTTAGTTTTTTCCAAAGCATTTTCGGGATTGATCTTATATAATCGGGCAACATTAATAAGACTGAAAATCAAGTCACCCATTTCAGCTTCCATCTTTTCGGCATCCATTTTCTTGGCTTCTTGCTTAAATTCGCCGGCCTCTTCAATGAGTTTATCCCATGCGCCATCGGCATCATCCCAATCAAAGCCTACATTAGCCGCTTTTTCCTGTATGCGATCGGCTTTAATCATTGCAGGAAGTGCGCTTGGCACACCAGCCAATACTGTTTTGTTGCCCCCTTTTTCTTTAAGTTTAATTTGCTCCCAATTAAGTTCCACATCGTGCGCATCTTTAACACTTGTGTCACCAAAAACATGGGGATGACGGAAAATAAGTTTTGCATTGAGCGCATCTGCCACATCAGCAATATCAAACGCACCTTTTTCCTCCCCTATTTTTGAATAGAAGAGAACATGCAACAACACATCACCCAATTCCTTTTTTATATTGGCATCGTCATCATTAATCAAGGCATCACAAAGTTCATATACCTCCTCAATTGTATTAGGACGCAAACTTTCGTTTGTCTGTTTGCGATCCCAAGGGCATTCAACCCTTAAAATATCAAGGGTATCAATGATGCGACCTAATGCTTCTATCTTTTCTTGTCGTGTATGCATAATTATTTTGCTGACTTGTAGTTTTCACTACCTTTTTTCAACCAATCGACAAATTTGTCAACATCTTCATCATAATAAGCGGCCGATGACAATGGATTGCCATCGTTGTCCAATACGACATAATATGGCTGACTATTGGCTTTGAATTTCAAACGCTGCAAATAACTCCATTCTTCGCCAACGGTAGTTATCATCACTTTTTTGCCGTTTTCAATAACCGGATAAGGTTTCGCAAGTTCGCGCTTATCATCTACCATAAGTTTAATAAGCACAAAGTCTGACTGAATCAAAGCACTAACTTCTGGAGTATCAAATACGGCACCTTCCATCTTACGGCAGTTTACACAACCATGTCCCGAGAAGTCAATCAACACAGGCATATTATGTTCTGCCGCATATTCCATACCTTCATCATAGTTGTCAAACTCATGGAATTTGCCACCTTCATAGAGATTGAAGTCTTGTGTGTGAATGGGAGGCACAAATGCGCTCACACTTTTCAATGGCGCACCCCAAAGGCCGGGCACCAAATAAACGGCAAAACTCAACGACGCTAACGCCAAGAAGAAGCGAGGCACCGACACGCTTTCCAATTCACTGTCGTGTGAGAATCTGATTTTTCCTAAAAGATACAATCCCAATAATGCGAATATCACAATCCACAATGACACAAACACTTCACGGTCGAGAATACCCCAACCATAAGCCAAATCGGCAACTGAAAGGAATTTCAAAGAAAGTGCGAGTTCCAAGAAACCGAGTACAACTTTTACAGAATTAAGCCAACCTCCTGAACGGGGCATTTCTTTGAGCCATGAAGGGAATATAGCAAACAAAGTGAAGGGTATTGCTAATGCCAAAGCAAAACCAAACATACCGACAGCAGGTCCGGTCACGTTACCAATAGTTGCCGCTTCAACAAGCAAAGTTCCCATAATGGGACCAGTACATGAGAAAGAGACCAATGCCAATGTAAATGCCATGAAGAAAATGCTCAATAAGCCTGATGTTCGTTCAGCCTTATTATCCATTGAATTCGTCCATTTTGAGGGCAATTTGATGTCAAATGCGCCGAAGAACGAAATGGCAAATACCACCAACATAGCAAAGAACAACAAATTGAACACAGCATTTGTTGAAAGGTCATTAAGTTTGCTTGCACCAAATATAATTGTGATAGCCAAACCCAATACAAGATAAATCAAAATGATTCCTACGCCATAAATGGCCGCATCAGATATTGAGCGCGCACGAGATGTATTCTTTTTGAGGAAGAAACTTACTGTCATCGGAATCATGGGCCACACGCAGGGTGTGAGGAGTGCTACAAAGCCACCCAAGAAACCCATTATGAAAATATACCATAATGAAGCATCAGATGTTGATTGGGGGTCAGCATCACTTGATGGCATATCAACTGGCTTCCACCAACCTGTGCGGTTAAGTTGTTCTTCTTTGGGCTGTTCGGCTACAACAGCCTCAACGACCTCATTCTTTGGTGCGACTTGACCTTGCAAAAACTCAAACACCTCTTTTTGTGGAGAAATGCATGTTTCGTCATTACATCCTTGATATTGTATAGTTCCCTCAATAGAGTAGCCACCATTACCAACTACCTTGAACGCTTGTGTCAAGACTACATCATTATCCCACCATCCGAGTTTCAACTGAAAGATTTTATCAACTTGTTCCACAGGAGCAACCGACGACAACAACTCGCCGACCAATTCAACGCCTTCCAACTTTGAATAATCTATTTTTGTGGGTTTCGGACCGCCTTCTTCAAGTTTTGTTGCATACAAATGCCAACCGGGCTCAACCGTTGCACTAAACGACATAACACCTTCTTTATCGTTTTTCATCTCTATTGAAGATGACCACACAATAGGTGTCAACATTTGTGCTTTGAGCGATATGGCCGCAAAGGCCAAAAGCAAAATTGCAAATAATCTATTTTTCATTTATGTTTTTATTTATTAATTTCAATAATAAGTTTTGAATTAGTCGGCCGAGTGCATGTTGTTCCATCACATGACATATACCTGATTTTAATGCTAAATGTTGCCAATGGTTCTACCACCTTAAATCTTTGAGAAAATGTAGCATTACCCTCCCACCATTCAAGTGTAGATTGAAATGTTGCGTCTTCGGCCGAAATACATTTTGTTTCGGCAACCAAGTCACCTTCCATTTCGGCACCTGTTGCCTCAATTTGAATTGTAGTCGACACGGGGCCTCCCAATGGCAAATCCATACCATACAATTTCCATCCCTCCTCTATTTCTGCCGATATTTTAATAACACCTTCATCAATTGATGCCATATCAACTACCGCAGTCCATTCAACAGGCTGTGCGGCAAATGATGTAACAACAAAACAAAGCAAAAATATCAGAAGTACTTGAAGTTTGCGCATAGTTAAGCATTTTACAAAACGAAATACAAAGTTAACGATTAGCGAGCAAATAAAATAGTTTTATTGTTTTTTTAACAGGAAAAAGCACTCAACACAGCCTTACATAGTGGCTATTAGAAAAAAAATCACTAACTTTGCGATTAATTATACACTTAAGAAAACTATTTAATCAATGGCTAACAGTAAAGTTCTATACATCTCACAAGAGATTACTCCCTACTTGCCTGAGACACCTATGTCTATCAACGGGCAAAAAATACCTCAAGGCATTCAAGAAAAAGGTTTTGAAGTTCGCACATTCATGCCTAAATATGGTTGCATCAACGACCGTAGCAACAATTTGCACGAGGTAATTCGCCTTTCTGGTATGAACATCATTATTGATGACACCGACCACCCATTGATTATCAAAGTTGCAACTTTGCTCCCCGCAAGAATTCAGATTTACTTCATTGATAACGACGACTATTTCCAACCCAACCGCAGCAAGGAAAAGGAATTGGAAATTGACAAATACACCAAAGACAACGATGAACGCATCATGTTCTATGTTCGTGGCGTCATCGAAACCGTTAAGAAACTTCGTTGGGAACCCACTATCGTACATTGTTCTGGTTGGATTACAGCATTGACTCCAATGTATTTGAAACGCATTTACCAAGAAGACCCCTCATTCCGTGCATCTAAAACAGTTTATGCTCTTTATGACACCAAGTTTGAAGGTAATTTGGATGAACGCATGTGCGAAAAGCTCAAAATGGACGGATTTACCGATGAAGACATCAAAACAATCGCCAACGGTCCGGTTGACTACATCGCATTAAATAAATTGGCCATTGACCACTGCGATGCAATTGCACAAGCATCAGCAAACATCGACCAAGAACTCATTGACTATGCCAAAGCGTCAGGCAAACCCATCCTTGAATTCCCTGGCGAAGAAAACTATATCAACGCTTACGCCGAATTCTATAACTCTTTATAATTAAATTCATCTCATGAGAATTTTCGCTTTCATCTTCGGCAGCATACTTTTGTGCTCATTAGTAGCCTGCGACGATAGCGTAACAATCGGTAATTCACTTATCTCTGACGAAATCGAAATCGTCGTCGATTCATCATACACTGTTTCGGGACAACCCGTTGCCAATTCAAAGATTCTTTCGCGCTCAACATCACAGTTATTGGGTGTTATTGATTCAAAAGGATATGGCTCGTTGCGTTCTGATGTTGTTGCACAGTTTATGCCCGCAGGCCGAATTGACACAACAAATGTCAAACTCGAAAACATTGACTCAATGAAACTAAAATTGGTTATTCCCATCAACGGTTTCACTGGTGACTCTATTACACCTATGGGTCTTAAAGTTTATAAACTCAACAAACAACTCCCCTCGCCCATTTACAGTGACTTTGACCCCACCGACTACTATTCACCTGAAGACTTGGTTGCATCTAAAATCTATGCACCAAATGCTGTTGGACAAAGTGATTCGATTGCCAATTTGAGTTACAGATACATCGACATTAATTTGCCCGTATCGTTGGCTCATAAAATCTATAACAAATACATCGAGAATCCCTCTTTGTTCTCATCACCGAGCGAATTTGCACAATGGTTCCCCGGAATCTACATTAGCAACTCTTTCGGTTGTGGCCGCATCGTGAACATTATAGGCGCAGAAGGTAAAATCTATTACCACAAAACCGAGCCTATTGAAGACACCGACCGCGACACCACATATTATTATGAAGGCAACTATTTCGCAATTACCCCCGAGGTGATTTCAAATAACAACATCAACCTTAAACTTGACAGCAATGTTCAAGCAATGATTGACAACAACGAAACCGTTATTGTCGCACCAACAGGATATGATGTTAAAATCACATTCCCCGCACGCGAAATCATTGAAGATTTCCGTAACAACGGCGGCAATATCTCGGTTATTAACGGATTGTCACTCGAAATTCCAGCCGAAAACATTGTCAACGACAACAACATCGGCATTCCTCCCTACTTGTTAATGGTGAAATCTGACAAAAAGGATGAGTTCTTTGAGAAGAATCAGATGAATGACGACCTAACTTCGTTCTATGCAGCATACGATTCATCTCGCAAAAGTTACACTTTCCCCAATTTGCGTTCATACTTGCTTTCTCTCTTGAAACAAGATGAAATCAAAGATGAAGACATCGAATTCACATTGACACCCATTGGACTTATTACAGAAAGTTCAACGTCAAACAATAGTTATTATTATGGCTACTATTCATCAGGCTCAACAACAACGACTGTTAACGGTATCACGCCCTATGTAGTAGCACCCAAGATGGCGAAACTCAATCTTGACAAAGCAAAAGTGATTTTCACATACAGCAAACAAACTATTAAATAATCGTTTGACATTTTCAACAAAAAAAAACGGTTAGAACAACTAACTATTAAATACAAAAGGGTGGTTAATACTACCCTTTTTAACTTTTAAGCAACTACAACGATGGCTACAAGTTATCTTCAAATAGAAAATCTCTCTAAAAGTTATGGCGACCGAACATTGTTTGGCGACATAACCTTTGGCGTTAATGAAGGCGACAAAATCGGACTAATTGCCAAAAACGGCACTGGAAAGAGTACACTTCTTAACATCATCAGCGGCAAAGAAAGCCCCGATAACGGCAAAATCACATTCCGTAATGATTTAAGAGTCAGCATTCTTGACCAAATCCCCACATTTGCCGACAACACAACTGTCATTGAAGCCTGCCTCAAAGACAACAATGCCATTGCTACCACTATCTCAAAATATGAGAAAGCATTAGCCTCGGGTAACAGCGATGCCATAACAGCGGCAATGCAACAAATGGATTCGGCTCGCGCATGGGATTATGAAGACCGACTTAAACAGTTGCTCACACAGTTAAAGATAACCGACTTAAATGCTAATATAACAACGATGTCGGGCGGCCAACGAAAACGAGTAGCATTGGCCCGTGTTATTCTCGAAGAGCCCGAATTGATTATTCTTGACGAGCCCACAAACCACCTTGACATCGAAATTATCGAGTGGCTGGAAGATTATTTGAAACGCTCACGCGTGACATTGCTCATGGTTACACACGACCGCTATTTCCTTGACCGCATTTGCAACAAAATCATTGAAATAGACAATGAGCAAATATACACCTATGACGGCAATTACGACTATTATCTTCGCCGCCGTCAAGAACGCATTGAGGCAATGACCGAGGAACTTGCGCGTGTAAAAAACACTTTACGCCGCGAGCAAGAATGGATGAACCGCCAACCGCAAGCCCGTGCCGGAAAAGCCAAATATCGCATTGACCAATTTTATGATTTGAAAGAACGCTCACGCGTTAATCTCAAAGAAAACAATGTCAACATTGATGTAAAATCATCATATATCGGCTCAAAAATCTTTGAAGCCGTCGGCATCTCAAAAAGTTTTGGCGACAAGGTTATTCTTGATGACTTCAACTATACATTTGCCCGATACGAAAAACTTGGCATTATAGGCAACAACGGCGCAGGTAAATCAACATTTATCAAACTCCTACAGGGAATAATACCAAGCGATAAAGGACAATGGGATATCGGTGAGACAGTCAAATTTGGCTATTACAGCCAAGACGGCATTTCGTTTGACAGCAACAAACGCGTTATTGATGCAATTACAGAGATTGCCGAAGATGTTGTGATTAATGGCGACCGACACTACTCGCCTATGCAATTTTTGCAACACTTCTTGTTCTCCCCTGCCGACCAACAAAAATACATCCACACATTAAGCGGAGGCGAGAAATGCCGCTTGCACCTTGCATCAGTACTCATGCGCTCTCCCAACTTCTTGATTCTTGATGAGCCCACAAACGACCTCGATATCATCACTCTCGGCATATTGGAAGATTATCTCTGCTCATTCAAAGGTTGCCTAATCGTTATTTCTCACGACCGATATTTCCTTGACAACATCGTTGACCACTTATTTGTATTTGAAGGCAACGGCAATATCAAAGACTTCCCCGGTAATTATAGCGATTACCGAAATTGGGCTATCGAACGCGCTAAACAAGCCGCTACCGAAACGCCCAAAGAGTCGGCAAAGGTCCAAGAAAGACCCAGAACCGAACGCCAACCCAAACTCACATTCAAAGAGAAAAAAGAACTTGAGGCGCTCACAATCGAAATCGAGCAACTAACCGCCGAAAAACAATCTCTTGATGCTCTTTTCAATAGTGGAGAAGAAATACCCGACATTATTGAAAAATCAAACCGTTACAACGAGATTAAGGATATTCTTGACGAAAAAGAATTGCGTTGGCTTGAATTGTCAGAAAAAGAATAATAAACCATACCCCCAAAGACAAAAAATAGATGCCGAGTTTCTTCGGCATCTATTTTTTTTGTTTATATTTCAACTGATTGTTATTTGACCTCAACAGGTTTTGATGCGGGAGATTCGTTGTTTACACGGTTAAGAGCGGTTACAACATAAACGCCTTTTTCAGTAGCAACAAACTCGTTTTCTGGAGTAACTACCACAATCGCAGATGCTTCTTCGAGATTTACTGATTTTTTATCAGCAAAACGATAAACTACATAGCGAACAACATCAGTAGCCTTGTTTTCACATTTAGCAGCAGCCCATGTTAATTTTCCTTCTTTAGCTTTAACATCCAACGCCGCAGGTGCTTCTGTTGAAATCCAAGGATATGAAGGCACGATTGCTATTGTTGACTGATGATAAGCAGCAAGTGAGTCGGCAACACCTTTATAGTTATGTGTTACAGAGTAGCCGGGCCACCAACAGTTACCTTGAATGCCGTCGATGCGAGAAAGTTCGATTTTGTGACGGAGTTGTGACTTTTCAGCAGAGGGTGCGAGGTCGGGAAGGTCCATAGTTTTATTTACTGATTGACCTATATACATGTGACGGCCGTTATTGTTTTTAGCCCACCAATCGTTCAACACCAAGTGAGAAGCGAGTTTGTGTTCAAGTTCCCAATAAAGTTGGGGCATCATGTAGTCAACCCAACCCTTTTCTGTCCAAAGGAGCACATCGGCATACAATGCATCATAGTTTTGCAAACCATTGGTTTCGCTACCGCGTGGGTCTGATTTCTTATTGCGCCAAATACCGAATGGGCTAATTCCCAAACGCACCCAAGGTTTTGATGATTGAATTGTTTGGTGGAGCAATTCGATAAGTTGGTCAACATTGAGACGACGCCAATCATCGCGAGTCATTCCATTGCCATATACAGCATAAGATTTATCGTCGGGGAAATCAACTTTTGCGATGGGATAAGGATAGAAATAGTCATCCATGTGAATAGCATCAACATCATAACGGCTAACGATATCATTTACCACATTAGCAATAAACTCACGGTTTTCGGGCCAACCCGGGTCAAAATAAAGTTGCTTGCCATATTTAACAAAGCGTTCGGGGTGTTTGTAGTAAATGTGGTTAATAGGCAATTCCTCTTTGTCTGATGTTGTCACACGATAGGGATTCAACCAAGCATGCAATTCCATGCCGCGTTTGTGGCACTCATCAATCATGAACTGTAAAGGGTCCCATGCAGGAATGGGCGATACACCAGCCTTCCCGGAAAGGAATCGGCTCCAAGGTTCATAGTTTGAATAATAGAAAGCATCGGCAGAGGGGCGAACTTGCCATATAACTGCATTACAACCTGCTGCTTGCAATTTATCAAGCTGGTCAATAAGATATGCTTGATTTTCGGCAGTTGTTTGTGCTGCATATTGACCTTGATTCACAGTGTGAAGCCATGCTCCACGAAATTCGCGTTTGGGATTAACCGCAAATGCCGACAAAGCAGCAGTAGCAATCAAAGCCAAACCTAAAAGTTTTCTTTTCATAAATGGTTATATTATTAGAGGTTTGATTATATTCTGCGAAGATACGAAATTTATTTATATTTTAATGCTTCTGTCACGCTAATGGGACGTCATTAAGAAAGCTTTGCACAACAATGTTGCCAATGTGCAATTTTTAGAGTAATTTTGCACACAAATCATTCTAAAATCAAAATTTAAGATGAGTCACAATTTATTAAAAGGAAAAAGAGGTATCATCTTCGGCGCACTCAACGAAAAGAGCATCGCTTGGAAGGTGGCCGAAAAAGCAGTTGAGGAAGGTGCTATTATCACCCTCACAAACACACCCGTTGCAGTTAGAATGGGAGATGTAAACATCCTCGGCGAAAAACTTGGTGCAGAAATCATCCCCGCAGATGCAACTAATGTAGAAGACCTCGAAATGGTTTTCACTAAATCAATGGAAATTTTAGGTGGCAAAATCGACTTTGTTCTTCATTCGATTGGTATGTCCCCCAATGTGCGTAAAAAACGCACTTACGACGACCTTGACTATGATATGCTTAACAAAACTCTCGACATTTCAGCGATTTCATTCCACAAAATGATTCAAGCTGCTAAAAAACTTAACGCTATCTCTGAATATGGTTCAATCCTCGCGTTGAGTTATGTTGCGGCACAACGCACATTCTATGGCTACAACGATATGGCCGATGCAAAATCATTGCTCGAATCAATCGCTCGCAGTTTTGGCTACATCTATGGACGCGAAAGCCATGTGCGCATCAACACCATCTCACAATCGCCCACAATGACTACTGCCGGTGAAGGTGTTAAAGGCATGGATAAACTCTTTGACTTTGCCAACCGCATGTCACCCCTTGGCAACGCATCTGCCGACGAATGTGCTGACTATTGCATTGTCATGTTCTCTGACCTCACAAAGAAAGTCACAATGCAAAATCTCTACCACGATGGCGGTTTTTCAAGCATGGGTATGAGTTTGCGCGCTATGGCAGCCTACGAAAAAGGTCTAGAAGAATACATGGACGAAAACGGCAAGATCATCTACGGCTAATCAGCAACCACTTTCGGGTCAATGCCCGAACATAATATATCCAAATCATTAATCATCAGCATTTTTACGCTTTACATGTTTTAATGTTTTAATGATTTGGATTTTTTATAACTTTACGAAAATAAGAACTAATAATCAAATTTTACCATGAAACTAACTACCACTATTCTCGCTTCATTTTTTTGCATATTTTATTTTTCATCGTGTGCTTCACAAAAATGGTCTGCTATTAGCGAAAATGCTAACACAGAACAAATCCTACAACAACAATTTCCACAACTTTATTCAAAGAGCAAATCAGGTGAAATTGTTATAACTAAAATCGAGCAACGAGTTGAGAAAAACGGCGAAATCAAATATCGCGTAATCATTGGGGAGAAAAACAACAATGATGACGACAGTTATATTTGGGATACAATATATCGACCTTCAATGAACTAAATTCCCCTCTTTTCAACATCTCGACTATAAACAAAAGGCCTAATTAGGCTTTTTGTGAAATTTTCTTCAAAATTTTTGAAACTTATTCATCATTTGTGCATCTAATAGGCAGAATACAATAATAAACACGATGAATAACATTGAAATTGAATTCACGAAACTCATTGAGGATCATAAGCATACGATATATACCGTTTGCTATTTCTTCTCAAAAGACACTGACGAGGTTAGTGACCTTTTTCAGGAAATACTCATCAATATATGGAATGGGTTTAACTCCTTTAAAGGGAAAAGCGACATCAAGACATGGATATGGCGAATCAGCCTAAACACTTGTAACTTTGAATTCCGCAAAAAGAAAACTCGGATAGTAACAGTTCCTCTCACTATTGATGTTGACCTTTACAATGATACCGATGCAAAAAGCCAACAAATTCAAATACTATATGACCGTATCAACAGGCTTAAAGTATTTGATAGAGCCATCATATTACTTTGGTTGGAAAACATGAATTACCAAGATATCGCCGATGTGATGGGTATTTCGGTATCAAATGTAAAATCTCGATTATTCCGAATCAAGGAACAACTCAAATCTATGTCTAACTGCTAATCTACTACAAACTATGTCACAACTTGAAGAAATCAGCGAATTGCAAGAACTCAAAGAGCAATTCAATCTCATTAGCGAAAAACTTGAACAACAAGTTATCATAAACAAGACTCTAATACATGAGTCTATGAACAAAAAAATCTCTTATGTGGACCGAACATTCAAAATCTATTCCATATTAGTAATTATAGCCACGCCTATATTTTTAGGACTTCTTCTTTTGCATAATGCACATTGGGCTGTGATTATATTCGCTTTATTGTCATTGCTGTCAGAAGGTGTTTTATATTACACCGCGTTTCACAAACTAAATAGCAACGATTTGCTAATGTTAGGATTTGTCGATGCAATGGGACGAGTGGCAAAATTCAAAAAACGAATTAAAACCATAACCTGCATCATGCTTATACCAGGAATAGCCCTATTCATCATATATGTCGGACTTACCACAAATTTCAATTTCGACATCAATATAGTGATATTTTATGCGATTTTTGTAAGTGCCGCATTTATTTGGGAACTTTTACGCACAAAAAAGATGTTCCGACAACTTGACGGCATTCTTGCCCAAATCAAAGAGATTAGAAGTGCAGAATAATAACAAACAAAAAATGGCTGCTTACCACATTGTAAGTAGCCATTTTTGTAGTTAGTAGTCATTAGTTTTCAAAGTCAGGATAAATCATAAATTCAGCCGAGGGGTCGCCATTAGGAATATCATCGGCACTGTCAACTACCTTTATACGGAATTTCGCCACTGCTATTGCCGGAGAATATCCGTCGGATAACAACGAACAACGCAATTTCAGCAAATGCTTGCCTTCCATTTCGGGATAGGTTTTTACGGCGAAATAGAAAGGAGGAACAACAGTTGAACCTACAAACATTCTATCCCAAAAGAATGACACTGACGCCAATACAACATTTGCATTGCTATCAACCGGAGCAACCATCACATCATTAACCTTAAAGGTGTCGCCTTGAACAACATAGGCTGTGCCATCAACAATTGTCACTCCACTTACATCTAACGACATTTTCACGCGAGGAAAAACATCGTCATCGTTATCACACGACACCAACAAGAATGGCAGTGCTACCAACAAATAATAAAAAACCTTTTTCATAACATTAAGCCGTTTGATTTAATCAATATTAAAACAAACGGCTTAATCTATTGTTCGGTTACAGCAACTTAATTTTCAAATAACAAGTTGCCGTCGCGATAGTCAATTATGATTTGGCAGTCTTTGTCAATCTTTTGCGCCAAGATGTCTTTTGACAACTGATTCAAAATCAAGCGATGGATAACCCTCTTAACAGGTCGAGCACCAAATTCGGGGTCATAACCCTCTTCGGCCAAATAGTGTAGCGCCGCAGGAGTGACTTCAAGCGATATACCATTATAGGCAAGCATCTTTTTGACGCCATCGATTTGCAAGGCCACAATTTGCTCAATTTCTTCTTGGTTGAGAGGTGTAAACATTATGGTTTCGTCAATTCGATTCAAGAATTCGGGGCGAATTGTTTGTTTCAACAATTCAAGCACTTGTTCTTTGGTCTTTTCAATAACCTCATAACGATTGACTTCGGTCATATTTGAGAAGTTTTCCCTTATTAATGCCGAGCCCATGTTTGATGTCATGATGATTATTGTGTTTTTGAAGTTCACCAAGCGACCTTTGTTATCGGTCAAGCGACCATCATCAAGAACTTGGAGTAACACATTAAACACATCGGGATGGGCCTTCTCTATTTCATCAAAAAGGACTACTTGATAGGGCTTGCGGCGAACCGATTCAGTAAGTTGACCGCCTTCATCATAGCCAACATATCCCGGAGGCGCACCTACCAATCGCGAAACGGTGTGCTTCTCTTGATACTCACTCATATCAATGCGAGTCATCATATTTTCATCGTCAAACAAGTATTCGGCAAGTGCTTTTGCCAACTCTGTTTTACCAACACCAGTTGTGCCTAAAAATATGAACGAACCAATAGGACGACGAGGGTCGTTAAGTCCGGCACGACTGCGACGCACAGCATCGGCAATAGCGCAAATGGCATCGTGCTGACCAATCACACGCTTATGCAACTCATCTTCAAGATGCAACAATTTGTCCTTTTCGCTTTGCACCATTTTATTGACAGGAATACCTGTCCATCGCGATACAACATCTGCGATATCTTCGGCATCAACTTCTTCCTTAATCAAGGCTTTTTCCCCTTGCATTGATTTGAGTTGCTGTTGAATATCCTCGTTTTCTTTGATTTTTTGTTGAATCTTTGAATAACGGATTTCAGCTACGCGGGCATAATCTCCTTCGCGCTCGGCTCGTTCGGCATCAAAATTGAGTTGCTCAATATCAATCTTGTTTTGTTGTATGCGATTAATCAACTCTTTTTCGGCTTTCCATTTAGCCATATATTGCTTTTCTTCTTCACGAAGTTGGGCCAAATCAAGTTCCAATTCCTTGACATGTTCCGAGTCGCCTTCGCGTTTCAATGCTTCTCGCTCAATCTCTTTTTGTGCGATAAGACGAATAATTTCATCGAGTGCTTGAGGTACTGAATCAATTTCAATGCGCAATTTTGATGCTGCCTCATCAACCAAGTCAATAGCCTTATCTGGCAAGAATCGGTCAGTAATATATCTTTCCGATAACTGAACTGCGGCAATAATGGCTTCATCAAGAATACGCACCTTATGGTGGTTTTCGTAGCGCTCTTTCAGTCCGCGAAGAATGGCAATGGCACTTACCTCATCGGGTTCGTCAATTATAACTTTTTGGAAACGGCGCTCCAAGGCTTTGTCTTTTTCAAAATACTTTTGATACTCATCGAGAGTTGTTGCACCGATGCTGCGCAATTCGCCTCTCGCCAAAGCAGGTTTCAAGATATTTGCGGCATCCATTGCACCATCACCCTTACCTGCGCCTACAAGAGTGTGTATCTCATCAATAAACAAGATGATTTCACCATCGCTTTGAACCACTTCGTTGACAATGGCTTTCAAGCGTTCTTCAAACTCACCTTTATATTTTGCCCCGGCAATAACAGCGCCCATATCAAGCGAGAACAACTGCTTGGTTTTGAGGTTTTCGGGCACATCTCCTCGAACAATTCGATGAGCCAAACCTTCGGCAATAGCAGTTTTTCCTGTACCAGGTTCACCTATCAACATAGGATTGTTTTTGGTGCGGCGGCTGAGGATTTGCAACACGCGGCGAATTTCCTCATCACGACCAATCACGGGGTCTAACTTACCAGCGCGTGCTCGTTCGTTAAGGTTGATTGCATATTTGCTCAATGCGTTATATGAGTCTTCGGCCGACTGCCCTGTCGCCTTTTTGCCTTTTCTCAATTCGGCAATAGCGGCCTTAATTTCAGTTTCAGTCAAGCCAAGGTCTTTCAAGATAGTTGATGCAGTGCATTTTGTCATAAATACGGCAAGAAACAACGCCTCGATAGCAACATATTCATCGCCATAAGATTGTGCTATATCAAGCGATTTTTGCAACACTTGATTTGATTCACGGCTAAAAAAAGGTTCGCCACCCGATACACGGGGCAACGATGCAATTTCTTTATCTAAGACAATAGAGAGTTGGTCGACGTTAGCGCCAACTTTTTGAAAGATGAATTTGACCAAAGAATCGCCTTCAATGAGCAAACCTTTCAAAATATGTACCGGCTCGATGGCTTGGCCATTTGAACCGCGAGTAATCTCAATCGCTTTCTGTATTGCTTCCTGAGATTTGATTGTAAACTTGTTAAAATTCATATCGATTCAAGTAATATTAGATTAATAACACAGAAACTGATTATATGGTTGATAATTTATTTTTTACTTTAATGATGTTTCACTATCTTTGTATTTGCAAAATACATGCCAAAACAATTATGAGAAAGATTATAGCATCTATTATGATATTATTCTCTGCCATTATGTCAGCGCAGAGTCAACCAAACGAGACATATTTTCCATATCCAAGCGTTCCTGAAAACCTGACTACGCTCTATGACCGTAGCGATTACCTAATTGAACACTTTTGGGAAAGATGCAACTTAAAATCAGCATTTTCTTACCGCGATAAATTCAAGCAAGCGTTTTCTGACTATGTGGGCATTATCCCCTATGCCAATAGAGATGTTGTAACCAAATCTGTTGCCGAACTCATCAAAGAGGTCAAGAAGACGCCTGCAAATATGCTCACTCTCGGCAAAATAGCCGAAGAGACTTTGTATAGCGACAGTGCAGTGATATGGAGCGATGAATTATATTATCCGTTTGCCAAAGCAGTTGCTGAAACAAAGAAAATCTCTAACGAAGACAAGGCCCGTTTCAAATACCACGCCCAAGTATTAAGCCATTCTCAAATCGGCATGACTGCATACGAACTCCCCTACACCAACGAATTGGGAGAACAATGCAATCTTAAAGATATTGTTTCGCCAATAACAATCATCTTCATTAACGAGTATGATTGCGACGACTGCATGTTTGCCAAAGCCCGATTATCAACCAACATCAAAGCCAACCAACTCATTGAAGATGGCACATTGAGCATCATTAGCCTATGCCCTGGCGAAGCCGATGAAGATTGGCGCGAAGCTATGGCTTCTTATCCCGAAAAATGGATTAAGGCAGCAACGCCCGAAGTTGAGTCATACTTTGACATCAGAATGACTCCAACCATATATATTTTGAATAATAACCGCGAGATTGTTGCTAAAAACATTAATATCGACATTCTCTTAAACTATATCAACAAATTATGAAAATTGCCGCTCTAATATCAGGTGGCGTTGACAGCGCTGTTGCCGTTCATCGCCTTTTGGAGCAAGGACATGACTTGCATTTGTTTTATATACGCATCGGTCTTGACACCGGCGAAGGCGATTGCTCGGCCGAAGAAGATATTGAAATGTGTAGTTACATCGCAGCAAAATATAAATTACCCTTTGATGTAGTATCTCTGCACGAAGAGTATTGGGAAAATGTTATGGAATATGCCCTTCGCACCGTACGCCAAGGGTTGACACCCAATCCCGATATCATGTGTAACAAAATGATTAAGTTTGGTTACTTTGAGCAACGGTGGGGCCATGAATTTGACAAAACAGCAACAGGCCACTACGCTTCAACGAAGATTATCGGCGACACAACATATCTCGCTACGGCCGTTGACCCCGTTAAGGACCAAACCGATTTCCTCGCACGCATCGACTATTCACAACTCTGCCACTTGATGTTCCCATTAGGCGATATACCCAAAGCAGAAGTTCGTGAAATCGCCATTAGAACACAAATGCCTAATGCTTATCGCAAAGATAGCCAAGGCATCTGTTTCCTTGGCAAAATCAATTACAACGATTTTATTCGCCGTCATCTTGGCGAGAAGAAAGGTGCTATTATCGAACTTGAAACAGGCAAAAAACTCGGCGAACACAAAGGTTTTTGGTTCCACACTATCGGACAACGCAAAGGCCTCGGCCTAAGCGGTGGTCCATGGTATGTAGTCAAGAAAAATGTTCAAGACAATGTTGTTTATGTCAGCAACGGGTATGGCACAGAAAAGCAGTATGGCAATTCTTTGCACCTTGACGAAATGCATTTTATTTCTGGTAATCCATGGGTTGATTCATGCCAATCGGTTGACATTACTTTCAAAAACCGACACATGCCTGATTTCCTTCCCGGCAAACTTACTCATTTAGGCAATTCGGAATATGTAATTGAATCGGCCAACAAAGTACAAGGCATTGCGCCCGGACAATTTGCAGTCATATATGACAAAGACAGCAAATTGTGTTATGGTAGCGGAATTATCACAGGCCAAAATGTTGTTTTATAACCAACGACAAAACATCAATGCACGATAAAATAAAATTAGCCATACTCGGCATTTCATACAGCCAAATACATCAAAATGCCTACGCATTAATACTTGCCGAATTAGACGGCGCGCGTCGCATTCCGGTAGTAATTGGCCCTGCCGAAGCGCAATCAATTGCGCTTAAAATAGAAAATGTCACTCCTCCACGCCCATTATCTCACGACTTGATAGTCAGCTTTATGCGAGCATTTGGCATCAGCCTTCAAGAAGTCTTGATTCACAAATTTGAAAACGGCATATTCTATTCCGAATTACAATTTAGCGATGGTGAACGACAAGTAGTTTTAGATGCAAGAACATCTGATGCTATTGCAATTGCAATTCGCACCAAAACGCCTATCTACACGACTGCGGCTGTTATAGACGAGACCGGTTTTGTGGTCCCCGAAGACGATGATTTGACCGTAACTGATAACTCTGAGATCCAACAAATGCCTAAAATCGAAAATTACAGCATTGAGGAACTTGAAAAGCAATTGGCCATTCTTATTGAACGAGAAGAATATGAAGAAGCCGCTATCGTCAATGAAATTTTAAAACAAAAAAAACAAACAACCTAATACCATCTTCTTATGCCTAAAAACATCAAATTTCGTTTAATCGTAATGAACTTTCTCCAATTTGCAATTTGGGGAGCATATCTGACATGCGTGGGCAACTACCTTGGCAGAGTTGGATTAGGCGATTTAATTCCTTGGTTTTACTCTATACAAGGAATCGTTTCTATATTCATGCCTGCAATTATGGGTATTATTGCCGACAAGTACATTCAACCACAAAAACTTTTGGGTATATGCCACTTGTTGGCCGGAACATTGATGCTATGTGCATGGTATATAGGTTATTCGGCGGGATTACAAGGTATTACACCCGACCGCACATCGATATTACTCGTCTACACTTTGAGTGTCGCATTCTATATGCCCACACTTGCGTTATCAAATACAGTTGCGTTTTCAACCCTCCGTTCTAACGGCTTTGACACCATTACCGACTTCCCGCCAATTCGTGTATTTGGCACAGTAGGTTTTATTGCCACTATGTGGTTTGTCAACTGCGCAACTTTGACAACCGACGGACAATTCTTTTTCAGTCTTGACAACAATATGAGATTTCAATACACCGAAATGCAACTATTTGTTTCTGGTGCATTAGGTATGTTACTTGCTGCATATTGTTTCACACTACCACAATGCGCAATTACCAAAGACAACTCCGACAAATCTTTGGCACAAAAACTTGGTCTTGACGCATTTAAGTTATTTAAGAGCCGCAAAATGGCAATGTTCTTTATCTTCTCAATGTTATTGGGTATGTCATTGCAAATCACTAACGGTTATGCAACACCTTTTATCACTAGTTTCAAAGGCGTGGCCGAATATGCCAACACTTTTGGAGCAAACAACGCCACCTTATTGACATCTCTATCTCAAATTTCGGAAGCACTATGTATCTTGTTAATACCCTTCTTCTTACATCGATTTGGCATTAAGAAAGTAATGCTTATTGCAATGTTTGCTTGGGTATTACGATTTGGCCTATTCGGACTTGGTGACCCCGGCAACGGAGTGTGGATGTTTGTACTCTCAATGATTGTTTATGGTGTTGCTTTTGACTTCTTCAATGTCTCAGGCGCATTATTTGTGGAAAGAGAAACCGACCAAAGCATTCAAGCATCGGCTCAAGGTTTGTTTATGCTCATGACTAACGGCATCGGTGCAACTGTTGGCACATTAATGGCTGGTAAAGTAGTTGACCATTTCTGCAAATGGAATGCCGACGGCTATCTTCTTGGCGATTGGCAAAGCACATGGATGATTTTTGCTGGATATTCGCTCCTCATAACTATTTTGTTTGCGTTCTTGTTTAAGTACAAACACAATCAAAACATCAAGAAATAACTATGATACAGTTTTATGCACCGGATATAGCAACTAACCCTATTCTTCCTGAAAGCGACTCTCAACACTGTGTCAGAGTGTTGCGTATGAAAGAAGGCGATAATCTTGAAATTGTCGACGGCAAAGGATTTAGATACCTATGCCGTCTTGTTGATGCTCACCCAAAGCGCGCACATGTCGAGATTATCAGCAAAGAAGAATTACCACTCCCGTGGAAAAACAAGATTACGGTTGCTGTTGCACCCACCAAACATCTCGACCGAATGGAGTGGATGGTTGAAAAGCTCACCGAAATAGGGGTTAATCGCATAGTTCCCCTACTTTGCCGTTATTCGGAAAGAAAAGAATTGAAGGTCGAACGCCTTGAAAAAATTGCAGTTTCGGCAATGAAACAATCGCTGAAAGCGACCTTGCCCATCATATCGCCAATGACTCCTATCAAAGAATTTCTCAAAGCCGATGAGTCAAAGCAAAAATTCATTGCTTATTGCGATCCGACTATTGAACGCAAACTATTGAGCAAGCAATATGAAGCAAATATTGACACAACTATTCTAATCGGTCCCGAAGGCGATTTCTCACTTGATGAAATAAAACTTGCTATTGAAAGCGGTTATGCGCCCATTTCTCTTGGCGAAAACCGTTTAAGAACCGAAACAGCGGCAGTTGTTGCTTGCGACACTTGCCACATTATAAATCAGATTAAGAACATTGAATTATGATAAACTACTTAAAATCATCAGCGACAAACAACTTTTTCTTGCTTGCCGGCCCTTGTGTAATCGAAGGTGAACAAATGGCTCTTGAAATTGCCGAAAAAGTCGTTAAAGTTACAAGTGAACTCAATATACCCTATGTATTCAAAGGCAGTTATCGCAAGGCCAACAGGTCTCGAATTGACTCTTTTACAGGCATCGGCGATGAAAACGCGCTCAAAATACTACGCAAAGTAAAAGAAACATTTAACATCCCTGTTGTTACCGATATTCACACTAACGAAGAGGCCGAAATGGCTGCCGAATATGTTGACATATTGCAGATTCCCGCATTTCTCTGCCGTCAAACCGAATTACTTGTTGCAGCAGCCAAAACAGGTAAAATGGTGAACATTAAGAAAGGCCAATTCCTTTCTCCCGAGGCTATGTCATTTGCCGTTCAAAAAGTTATTGATGCAGGCAATTCACAAGTAGCCATCACCGAACGCGGAACAACATTTGGCTACCAAGACCTCATTGTGGACTATCGCGGCATTCCTGAAATGCAAAAGAACAACTGCCCTGTCATTCTTGATGTAACTCACTCTTTGCAGCAACCCAACCAATCGGCAGGTGTTACTGGCGGTCGTCCCGATTTGATTGAAACAGTTGCCCGTGCAGGTATTGCCGTTGGTGTTGATGGTATCTTCATCGAAACACATCAAAATCCCGCAGTTGCAAAAAGCGATGGTGCCAATATGCTCCAACTAGACAAACTCCCCGACTTGCTCCGCAACCTCACTGCAATTCGCCAAACAATCAACGCGTTATAACATCAGCCTATGACATCTATTCGCAAGATTATATTCATCGCACTTTTGTGTGTAACACCTCTTGTGTATGCACAAAAAGGCTTGGACGCACCTATGACCAAAGCCGTGATGAATGTTTACAAACAACTGCTTGCAGAAGACCCTACTGATTACGAGACATACTATCGCCGAGCTTGTGAGTATTATAAGCATAACCAATATAATCTCGCACTTAACGACATTAATAATGCCATTAAGTATATTCCCGGTGAAATGACCGACACCAGAATAGAGCAGCACACTCTGCGTGCCAACATCTATATTCAAATGGATAGTTTAGACAAAGCAATGTTTGACCTTAATCAGGCGTACGCTCTTGACCCATACTCTTATTTAACTTTATATCAAAAAGCAAATCTTGAATATCAATTAGGCGACTTCCAAAACGCCAAAAGCGATTACACCCGACTGTTGCGTACCAACAGTCGTAGCACTGAGGCACTTATCGGCTTGGCTCGCGTAGCGGTGAAAGAGAATAATTTGGGACTTGCAAACGAGTATATCGACAAAGCAGTTGCCATTTCGCCATCTGATGCCGACATATATGTGCGCCGAGCTTCGGTAAAGACATTAATGGGCAATGATAATGGCGCGGTTGACGACCTGATTATTGCCATTAGCACCGACAATAATAACACCAAAGCGCTCCACGAACTTGTCAAAATGGGCAACACAAACTATTCGGCCGTAATGACAGGTTTAAGCAACGCCATCAGACAAGCGCCCAATGTCGGAATGTTTTACTACATCAGAGCAGTTATTGCCGAGTATCATTTCAATTATATTGCGGCAATCAGTGATTATAAGAAAATCATAAAAGAGAATCTTTATAATTACTATGGTATCTACGCATCTTTGGCCGATTGTTACTATGCGTTAGGCAAATATGATGAAGCACTAGACAACATTGACTTTGCTCTTGCCGGCTCAACCAAAGTGAAAAGTTACTTCGTGACAAAAGCAAAGATTCTTCGTGCATTGAACAATAATGCCGATGCGATAAAAAACGCCAACGATGCATTGAATTTAGATGCCAATTACAACGATGCGCTTAAAATTAAAGCGCTGTTGCTCTGCGACATTGATAAGCACAAAGATGCAACGGCATTATTAGGCGAAATATCACTAAACGACCCACAAAACGCATTTGCCATGATTATGCGTGGATGGATTCTTGAAAAAGAAATGAAACAACCTGCTTATGCCAAAAACTTCTATCAACGCGCCATTGAATTGGAGGCAAACAATTTGATGTCGCTTAAAGGATTTGCCCATTTGGCACTTGGCAACATCAATGAAGCAATTGATTGGATTGAGGCAATCGTAGCAAATACCCAACAGCATGACGGCAAAGAATACTACTATGCGACTTGCATTTATGCTTGGGTTGGCGACTACGATAAAGCACTCGATTATATGGCAAAAGCGCTTGACAAAGGATATGCCAACTACCACGATTGGACTAAAACCAATGACGCGAATATAAATGTCTCACCAATTAGAAATTTCCCCGAATTTAACGAATTATTGCACAAATATTCAATTACCTTTGACCGACAACATAAAAAATTGTCTAAATAATTGCATAAATTAAATTCAAATACTAATTTTGATAAACTAAAACAGACAACCTTATTTATTAACCAATTTATAAACCTAACATTTATGAAACGTAAATTCATTTTGGCTCTCTCATTATGTATGATGGGAACCACAATGTTTGCACAACCCAAAGGTGCAACTGAGCCACAATTGTTGGTAAAAGCCCCCGTTGGCTTGATGGCCCCCGTTTGGTCTCCAACAGGTGACAAAATCGCTGTAACAGCCGATAACTACTGCGGTATCTTTGTTGTTAACGCTGATGGCAGCAACATGACAACAATCTCAACAGAAGAAGGTGCTGGCTACAAAATGGTTTGGAGCGCTGATGGCAAACAAATCCTCGGTCGCACAAACATTATCGAAAATTCAAAAGTTCACCACGAAGTTAAAGTTTGGAATGTTGCTAACGCTAAGTCAACTACTCTCGTTGCCAAAACTCGCACTTTGAAAGGTACTCCTACATGGAATTCCGTTGCAAATCAAAGAGCATCAGTTAATGTATTTGAAATGATGACAAGCGACCCCGTTGGTTGCGCTGCCAAAATTCCCGCATTGAAACAATATGCTGGCAAAGTTATCATCAACCCTGCTCTTTCTCCCGATGGTAGCAAAGTTGCATTCCAAGTTCCCGGTCACGGTTTATTTGTTTGCGACATCAACGGTAACAACCTCGTAAGTTTAGGCAAAGCCTCTAACCCCACTTGGTTGCCCGACAATCTCCATGTAATCGCTACTCGCGTTCAAGACAATGGTCACACTTACACAGCATCTCAAATCTATTCTTTCAATGCAGTTACTGGTGCAGAAACTCTCGTTTGCAACAATGCTAACTACATTCCTATGAGACCCTCTGTTTCTCCTGACGGTCAAAAACTTGTATTTGAAAATGCTGCTGATGCATCAATCTACATTGTTAACCTCAAATACTAATGACGATTATGAAAAAATATAAATCTACTATAAGCAAATTTGCTATCGCAGCTGCATTGTGCGCAGTTGCAATGCCTGTTAGCGCACAAGATGCAGCAACCGATTCTGTTGCAACCGATTCTGTTCATGCAAAGGAAATCACAGGCTGGGGCGACTTCAAACTCTTCCTTGACCCAGGTCACTCTGGTAAAGAAAACCGCGGTCTTTGGGGTTACTCAGAGGCTGAAAAAGTGCTTGATATCGCACTTACTATCAAAGAATACCTCACTACATATACCGATATACCCGCCGAAAACCTCATGCTTTGTCGTGAAGACGGCAACACAGTAGTTGACCTTGGCGAGCGTTCTGATATCGCTAACGCTTGGGGTGCTGACTTCTTCTATTCTATCCACTCTGACGCTGCTTCACTCAAAAACACTACTGTATGTTTGTTTGGCGGTTGGATGAGCAATGGTGTTGAAGTTGAAAAAACGCCCAAAGGGGGTAAAGCATTTGGTGAGTTCCTTGACCCCAACCTCACTGACATGATGAAAGAGTTTGCTTGCACAGGTTCTCGTGGCAACTGCTACGACCGTTGTTTCTACTATCCCGGTGAAACTGACCACGCAAACAAATATCCTTACCTCTCTGTTAACCGTGAGTCAAACATGGCTTCTTTGTTGAGTGAAGGTGGCTACCACACTATTGCTGAGCAACAACAACTCAACATCAATGTTGAATACAAACGTCTTGAAGCATTGGCTGCTTTCCAATCAATTTTGAAATACCATGGTCTTCAAGTTCCCAAACAAACTTTCCTCGCTGGTATCATTGCCAACTCTGAAAACCAAGTGCCCATCAATGGCGTGAAAGTTACAGTTGACGGCAAAACTTACACAACTGATACTTGGGAAAGCGTATTCAATTTGTACACTAAAAACGAAAACCTCATCCACAATGGTTTCTATATGTTTGAAGGCTTGACAGCAGGCCAAACTTATGATGTGACTTTTGAGGCAACAGGCTATGACCCCGTTACTAAACAAATCACTATCAAAGACGGTGGTCAAGGTGCAACAGTAGATTTCGTTACAGTTCTCGACGTTGAAATGACTAACAATGCTCCTGCTATTGTTAGCGGTGTTTCAATCGAAGACCTTGAAAATGTGTCTACACTCAAACCCTTGGTTATCACTTTCTCACGCAACATGGACCGTGCATCTGTTGAGCAAGCAATCTCAATCAACAATAAAGGTGAAATTTCTTTCACTTGGGAAAATGACTATACATTGAGCGTTGATGTTTCTAAACTCCTCCCCTTGTGGAGTTACACAATCACTATTGACGGTGCTGTCGCTAAAAACTCACAAACTCAACAATTCCTTGATGGTGATGGTGATGGCGCAGAAGGCGGTAACTATGTTATCAACTTGACAATGGCTGAACCCGATGTTACTCCCGCATCAGTAGTTTCTACTTATCCCGCCGCTGACGAAACAGCCGTTTACACTCAACGTCCTCCCATCCGCATCGAATTTGACGAAATTCTCAACTGGAACGACGACAAACACTCTGAATTTATCACTGTAACAGACAAAGACGGTAACACTTATGCTGGTTCAGCAGTACACGCTGTTGTTCGCGACGCATCTGTTCTCCACTTCTACTTGAACGAAGATCTTCCTCTCGACAAATGTTTCCTTGTATCTGTTAAGGGTGGTGTGCCCGACCTTTCAGACAATTTGACAGAAGACTTCCACTTCCGTTTCCTCTCTGAATATCGTGCCAAAACAGAAGGTAATGTTCTCTTTGCTCTTGAAAGCGCAGACGGTTTCTGGGCTCCCAACGGTTCAGGTTCAACTTCAGGTTTGACCGACGAAGGTAGTTCATTTGAAACTTCAACATTGGCTCCCAGCAAAGATGCTGCCGGTTCAGGTAAACTCACTTACTCATTTGACCCCGACCACGCAGGTGAAAGTTGGCAAATTCGCGAATACACTCCCACACAATCAGGTGTTAACGCCAATAAGAGCGATTGCAACTATGTAATTTCTTTCTGGTGCTATGGTGACGGTTCAAACAACAGTGTTTCTGCTATGTTGCGTATCAACAACGCAGAACTCAAAATGACTGACCCCATGACTGTTCTTGATTTCCGCGGCTGGACTCGCATTTCATGGGACCTCCAAAACGATGCTTTCCAACACTTCACAGGCGAAGCAACAGAAATGTCTAAATGGCGTTTTGACAGTTTCTTGTTGAAACACGAATGGACTGACGAAGACGATGATTCTGTTCCCTATCAAGCATGGACAGGCGAAATCTACTTCAACGGCCTCGAATACAACAAATGGGACAACACTGCTACTCAAACAGCATCTGTTGACGATATCACTATCCCCGAGGTTGGTGTAGAATCTATCGCAACTAACAACAATGCTCCCGTTCGCTACTACAATCTCCAAGGTGTAGAAATTAGCAAACCCGCTAATGGCATCTACATTCGCGTTCAAGGTAGCAACGCAAGCAAAGTAATGGTGAAATAATTAACACCTCATACTTAACTCGACAAGGCTCGCAATCGCGGGCCTTGTTTTGTTTATATACTCCTTAAATATCAATCTCAATAATTTTATGCATGAAATTCGCTTAAATCACACGATTATAATTGTATAATTATCATTAATAAATTATCTTTGTATGTTAATTATCTACGATTATGAATGAGGATTCGTTAAGCCAGTTATATTTGAAAGATACGGCCTTTCAAAACCTGATGCAGCGACGCATTTTTAATGTGTTGCTCATTGCTTCGCCCTATGATGCATTCATGATGGAAGAAGACGGCCGCGTTGAAGAACAACTATATTTTGAATATGTAGCATTAAACCTCAGTTCACCCCCACGCGTAGTGCAAGTAGGCACAACCGAGGAGGCTTTGAAGGCATTGGAAGCAAAGCATTTTGACCTCATCATAACAATGCCTGGCGTAGATGTCAGCGAAACTTTTGCCGGCTCACGCGCCATAAAATCTCTATACCCCGAAATCCCCATTATCGTTTTGACCCCGTTCTCTAAACAGGTGTCACACCGTTTGGCAAACGAGGACTTATCGTCTATTGACTATGTTTTTAGTTGGCTTGGCAATGTCGACTTGCTATTGGCAATGATTAAGTTGCTTGAAGACAAAATGAATGCAGACAACGATGTCAACGATGTGGGTATTCAAATGATTCTTGTTGTCGAAGACTCTGTAAGATTCTACTCTTCGATATTACCTCATATTTACAAATTCTTGCTTAAACAATCGCAAGAATTCTCTACCGAAGCCTTGAACAATCACGAGCGTATGTTGCGCATGCGCGGTCGCCCCAAAGTAATGCTTGCCCGCGACTATGAAGAGGCTGTGAGTATCTATGAGAAATTTGGCAAAAACATGCTCGGTGTAATTAGCGATGTATCGTTCAAACACAATGGCGAGAAAGACTCGGCTGCGGGTTTGAAATTGGCTAAATACCTTCGAGAAAAAGACCCATACTTGCCCATTATCATAGAGTCTTCTGAATCGGAAAATGCAGATGCCGTTCATGAGTTTAATGGCGTTTTTTTGGATAAAAACTCAAAGAAACTCCCCGTTGACTTAGGCCATGCCATTATGAACAATTTTGGTTTTGGCGACTTTATCATGCGTGACCCAAAAACAGGCAATGAACTTTATCGCATCAGGTCGTTGAAGGATATGCAAGACAATATCTTTGACATTCCTGCCGAAGTCTTGCATTATCACGCATCATCAAACGATATTTCGCGTTGGCTCTATTCTCGCGCTATGTTCCCTATCGCCGAGGTAATCAAGAACCACCGTTTCAACACTCTTGAAGAAGCGCCTGCTGTAAGACAACTGTTTTTTGACCTCATTGTCAAATATCGCCGCATGAAAAACCGCGGTGTGGTTGCTGTATTCCACCGCGACCGATTTGACTATTACTCAAACTTTGCCCGCATCGGCCAAGGTTCTCTTGGCGGTAAAGGTCGCGGCTTGGCTTTTATCGACTCAATCATCAAGAAAAATCCCATTTGCGACAATTTAGACGGTGTTTCGATTTCAATACCGAGAACGGTTGTATTGTGTACCGATATATTTGACGAATTCATGGCGTCAAATAACCTATACCCTATCGCATTAAGCGATTTGCCCGATGAAGAGATATTAAGATATTTCTTGCAAGCCCGTTTACCAGATTGGCTTGTTGAAGATTTCTTCGCATTGTTTGAAGTGGTCGGCAAACCGTTAGCAATTCGCAGTTCTTCGTTGCTTGAAGACTCTCACTACCAACCTTTCGCGGGGATTTATTCAACATACATGATTCCTCATGTCGATGACAAATATGAAATGTTGCGAATGTTGAGCGATGCAATCAAAGGCGTATATGCATCGGTATTTTATGCCGATAGCAAGGCTTATATGAACGCAACAAGCAATGTTATCGACCAAGAAAAAATGGCCGTTATCATTCAAGAAGTTGTCGGCGAAGAACACGGCCAATACTACTACCCGTCATTTTCGGGTGTTGGTCGCTCACTCAACTACTATCCCATCAATGATGAAATTCCCGAAGACGGAGTAGCCGAAATTGCTGTCGGATTGGGTAAATATATTGTTGACGGAGGTTTAAGTCTCCGTTTCTCTCCACGCCACTGCGACAAAGTGTTACAAACATCAACACTTGATTTGGCTCTACGCGACACCCAAACACGATTGTATGCACTTGACATGAAACAAATGGCCAACGATTTCAGAGTTGACGACAGTTTCAATCTCACACGCATAAAAGTGCAAGATGCCGCAAAGACCGGTGCATTGAAATATATGGTCTCTACATTTGACCATATCGACCAAGTTATTCGCGACAGTGAGTTTGGCGAAGGTCGTCGCGTTGTAACATTTGCCAATATACTCCAGCACAAGGTTTATCCGTTAGCCGAATCTATTGACTTTATGCTTCAACATGGTCAAGAAGCCATGGGCCGCCCCGTTGAAATAGAATTTGCCGGTATGATTGACATCAACAAAGGCAGAAAAGGACACATCTATTGGCTCCAAATCAGGCCCATTATTGACCGAAAAGAACTTGTTGACGACACAATGCTGTCAATTGATGATGAAAATTTGTTGCTGAAAAGCAATACGGCATTAGGTCATGGTAACATTGAAAATGTAGATACAATCATATATGTTCGTCCTGAAAACTTCTCATCTTTCAACAATCCATTGATTGCACGAGAAATTGAGAAAATCAATCGCAACTATGCGGCAAACGGCGAAAGCTATATTCTTATCGGTCCCGGCCGATGGGGTTCAAGCGATACGGCATTAGGTATCCCGGTTAAATGGCCTAATATCTCACAAGCCAAAGTTATTGTTGAATCATCGTTGAGCAATTATCGCATCGAACCAAGTCAGGGCACGCACTTCTTCCAAAATCTCACATCATTTGGTGTTGGGTACTTCACTATCAATCCTCATTCTCATGACGGCATTTATGATATTGACTACCTAAATGCGATGCCCGCTATATATGAGAGTGAATTTATTAGAATTGTCAAATTTGCACAACCCTTGTCAATCGGCATCAATGGCCGAAAAGGCATTGGCGTTGTTGCCAAACCCATTATAAATTAAAACTGATATGTCAGTATTAGGAAAATTAAAACAAGCATTAGGATTCTCTGACGACGAGAATGACGACTTTTATAATGATAACGAATCGGTAAACGAGCGTACAGAACTAGTCAAAACAACTGCGCCCCAACCCGTCAAAGTTTCAGTCCCTGAAACCACAGATTTGACACCACTCATTTTTGACGGTGTGGTAAAAATGATTAATGACACATTGCCCGACTTCTTGAAATCATGTCTTGACGTTGAGGCACAACGCCGTTATATCTATAATTCACTTGATGAAGGATTGAAGGCAACCATCGGCAAAACAATGGCCGATGCTAAAAGTTGTGCCGCCGGACAATGGCAAGGCGAGCGTGAATCTCTTCGTGGTCAGATCGAGCAACTCAAAGTTCAAAACAAAACTTTGAGCGACAAACACGGTGAAATTCATCAACAGTATTTAAGTGCCGAACGCCAAAAACGTGCACTCAAAGAGCGTGTTGCCGACTTGGAAAACCAAGCATCAAACTTTGAAGCAGAAAAAGAACAATACCAACTCGAAGTTAAGAGTTTAATGAACAAACTTAAAGTCACCCAAGTATTAGACGGTGATGCAGCCGAGTTGAAACAGGAAATTGTCAACCTACAAGAGCAATTAGAAGAGGCTCGCAAAGCCGACAAGTCAACCGAATTGCAACAACTTATCGAAGCAGCCAATACACAAATCACACAAAAAGAGCAAGAAATTGCATCGCTTAACGAGCAGATTTCTCAATTAAATGAAACTGCAGTCAAATGTGATGATGCTCAACTTGAATCATTGCAACAACAATTAGCACAATTAACCGAGCAAAATACCAATCTTGAATCGGCTTTAACAGCATTAAAGACAAAAGAAGAAATTGCCGATGCTATGATTAATGACCTTAACAAAAAGACCGCCGAAGCAATTGAAAAACTCAAAGCAGCAGAAGCGTCATTGGCCGAAAAAGACGAGCGAATTACATATCTCTCTACCGACAACAACAGTTCGACACAAGAGGTTGAATCTTTGAAGAATATGCTTAAATTGTCAAATGACGAACTACAAGCAGCACGCGAAGAAATCGCATCAAACAAAGAGGAAATGGAGCAAGCACGCGAAGCCATTGAGACATTAGAAGAAATCCAGGAAATGGCAGAGCAGTTTGAACAAATCAAAGCACAAAAAGAGTCTCAAATAGCATCTTTGAAAAAAGACACTCAATCGTTGAGTTCACAAATATCGCATCTTCAAAAAGAAAACGAGTCTTTGAAAAAGACCATTGAAAACAATTTGTATTCACAAGTTGAATCAGAAAAGGCTCTTCGTGAAGAAATCGAAAAATTAAAGAAAGAACTTGCGAAGAAAACCGAAGTACTTGATTTGAGCGAAGAAACTGTAACCGAAAAGCCTCAAACCAAGAAACGCGCCCCCAAAATTTCGGCAATCGACGAAAGTCTTGACGATACCGATTGGCTTGTTGCCACTCCCCCTCCGGGTACTGTAACTCGCCCCACACCCGCAACTACCGACGACGATTTTGGCTATAAATCTCCGGTTATTAAACAAGCGCCTGAAAATTCAGCGCAAATGTCTTTATTTGAATAAAACCTGACAAATGATTAAGAAAGTAATCACATCAATTTTGTTGACAATCGCAGTTATTGCCCATGGCAATAATGTTAAGTCAATTTCTAAATATGTATTTCCACAAAATGTGCCTTCATCTCCAGTCGAATATGTTTACATGCCTGACGGTTCATACTTGACTCTCAACGATGGTGGTAAAACAATCGTCAAATATGACATCAAAACAGGTCAAGAGATTGAGACTGTTATTGATGTATCCAAAACACGAGGCACAAAAATAGATGCTATCGAGGGCTTTGAGTTAAGCCAAGATGGCACCAAATTATTGGTTTACACCGACAAACAAATGATTTACCGTCGCTCGTTCAAAGCGTCATATTATGTCTATGAAATCAAACGCAACATGCTTGTTGCTTTGAGCGAAAACTTCCCTCACCAACAAGCCCCTTTGTTCTCGCCCGATGCGCGAGTGGTCGCTTTCGTTGCCGACAACAACATCTATTTAAAAAAGCTTGATTACAACACCGAGGTTGCAGTAACTACCGACGGTAAAATCAATGAAATCATTAACGGTGTGCCCGATTGGGTATATGAGGAGGAATTTACCACAAACAATTCAATGGCGTGGGCTCCCGACAACATGACATTGTGCTTCATCAAGTACAATGAAAAGTCGGTTAAAGACTATACAATACAACTCTACAAAGGTACTTGTAACCCCAAACGCCAATATGAGTATTACCTCGGCGAATTTAAGTATAAATATCCCGTAGCAGGCGAACTCAACTCTATTGTTTCGGTACATAGTTATGACATCGAAACGCGCAAAATAAAGAAAGTCGCTCTGCCCGATTCTCGCATCGAGTACATTCCCCGCATCGCATACGGTCACGATGCTACTCGCCTGATGGTTACCACACTCAATCGTGAGCAAAACCGCATGGAAATCTATGCTGTTAACCCCAAATCAACTGTGGTTAAATCAGTTTATGTCGAAGAATCCGACTCATGGATTGCACCCGAAACATACGAAACCATTAAGTATTACCCTGACTATTTCATTCTGAATTCTGACAAAGACGGTTATTCTCACATCTATCAATACTCATATTCTGGCAACTTGATGCGCAAAGTTACATCAGGTCAATATGAAGTAACCGATTTCTACGGATTTGACAATTTGGGCAATGCTTATTTCCAATCAACTATTACCGGCGAGTTAAATCGAGTTGTATCAAAACTTGACCGCAAAGGCAATATCGTGCATCTATCAAAAGAACAAGGAACTGCATCGGCAGTATTCTCTCCTACCATGAACTATGCCATGCTCAATTATAGCAACATCACTACTCCGCCTGTTTACAAGATTATCGACAGCAAGGGCAAAGAAATCAGAGTACTTGAAGACAATGCCACTTATGCTGCTACATACAAGTCGGCTCCTCAAAAAGAGTTTTTCAAAGTCAAAAGCAACGGTGTCGAACTTAATGGCGTAATGCTCAAACCTGCCGATTTTGACTCATCAAAGAAATATCCCGTTATTATGACCCAATATAGCGGTCCAGGTTCACAACAAGTGCGCAACCGCTGGCAAATGGATTGGGAATATTATGCCGTTACACAAGGATTTATTGTTGTTTGCGTTGACGGTCGTGGCACCGGATTCCGCGGTAACGAATTTGAACGAGTTGTTTACAAACAATTAGGCAAATACGAAACATTTGACCAACTCGCGGCTGCTAAACATGTATCTTCATTGAGTTTTGTTGACTCTAAACGCATAGGTATTTGTGGTTGGAGTTATGGCGGTTATGAAACACTCATGGCTATTTCACACAAACAATCGCCTTTTGCTGCCGCTGTTGCCATAGCACCCGTTACCGATTGGCGCTATTATGACTCAATCTATGCCGAACGCTACATGCTGACACCTCAATCAAACGAAGAAGGTTATGATGCAGGTTCACCTATCAAACTCGCAGCAAATGTGTCATGTCCGTTGTTGCTAATGTCGGGCACAGCCGATGATAATGTGCATTTCCAAAACACTATCGAATATGTGTCGCAGTTACAATCAAACGGTATATTGTGTGATATGCTCATATTCCCTAATATGAATCATTCTATCAACCACTGCAACGCACGCTCATTGGTATATGCCAAGATGATTGACTACTTTAAGCGCAACATGTAGTAAAACGGTTTAATCAACTGATATGAAGACATCAATGTTAGTCATTACAGGTCCCACAGCGTCGGGCAAAACACGTCGAGCAGTCGATATTGCCCGAGCACTCAATGGAGAGATTATCAGCGCCGATTCGCGACAATTATACCGCGAAATGGACCTTGGCACCGGTAAGGACCTAAATGAATATGAAGAAATTCCATATCACTTGATTGACATTTGCCCTGCCGGATATAAATACAATTTGTTTGAGTATCTGCGCGATTTTCAAACAGCTTATAACGACATCAAATCACGCAACAAGTTCCCCATCTTATGTGGCGGAACAGGTCTTTATGTCGAGTCGGTCATTAAAGGGCTACAACTCCCCGAAGTTCCCGAAAACGCAACATTAAGAGCCTCGCTACAAGGCAAATCATTGGAAGAATTGACACAGATTTTGTCAACGATGAAATCGTTGCACAATGTTACCGATGTTGATACAGCCAAACGAGCAATCAGAGCAATCGAAATTCAGCAATACTACATTGACCACCCAGATGAGGCCAAGAACGCCCAACCCTCGCCGATGCTAGATGTGGTTATTATTGGTGTAGATATTGACCGCGAAAGCCGCCGAAATCGCATTTCCAAGCGACTTATTACGCGCCTTGAAGAAGGTATGGTCGATGAAGTGCGCGCCATTCTTGACTCAGGTGTACCAGCCGAGGACTTGATATATTATGGACTTGAATATAAATATCTCACAATGTATGTAACTGGTGAGATTTCCTATGAGCAAATGGTGTCAGAATTGGAAATTGCCATCCACCAATTTGCCAAACGCCAAATGACCTGGTTCAGAGGAATGGAACGACGCGGATTCAAGATAAATTGGTTACCGTGGGATATGCCCAAAGATGAATTTGTTGATGCCGTAATTCAAATGCTATAAACAATGAAACGCCTGTTGGCCATATCGTTATGTGTTATGATTTCAAGTTTGAGCATATTTGCTCAACACAAACATTCACGCAGAGATTTCGCTCTGCCGGCCGATAGCGCATATAGAGTCTCATTATCCACTAACCTTGAAAAAGCGACAATGTCGGCACGCATCGCAATGACAAAGAACGGCGAGCGACATGGCATGAGCAAACAACATTGGACTCTGTTTTGGAACAAGGAATCGGCCAACAAATACAACTATATATCATTTCAATGTGGTAACACCAATTATGGCGATTATACCGACCAACGCTTTGCCCGCATCACTGTTGGACAACACATCAACGGCAACGACTCAATTATCTTTTCAAAAGATTTAGTAAGCGGCTTGAATAGGTCAACCGGTTATAATTCGATTTTGTTGGAATATCGCAACAACCACGAATTAAACATCTTTGTCGGTCATAAAGAATACCGATTACTATGTTCATGCACAGTGCCATTGATTGACGGCAGCAGTTGCGGAGTCTTTGGTAATGTTAATCTCAATGTTCAGTCTTTTATTTCTCAAAGTTTCATCGACAAAAGTGTGGAACTCGCCACACCTTGGACCATAGAAACACTTAAAGAGCATTATACAAATTCAACTGACTTAATTGAAGGCTTTTGGACATATCTCGACCGAGACAATGATGTCAAAAAGGCACAATGTGGCGGCCGCTACACATTTGCCATAGTCAAGAATGCAAATGGATATGATTTAATTTATATATCTGGAGCTGAAACAAACTCAAATAAATGGAAATGCGGAACAATTAAAGGGCAACTCCGTTACACAATTTTCAAGAACCATTATGACCTTATCTGGCATGACTCAATGTTTGAAACAATCACTACCGATGCCTATGCCGACATAATCGACAATGTGATACTTTCATTACAGTTCCCCATATACGACACCACCATTCGCTTCTCAAAAATGGTAGAATTACGATAATTATACCCTCCTTTTAGCTATCTAATACACATTCATAACTGACATCAGTACACCAAATTTTGCCCAAAACAAAACATCTGACAACAAAAACACCGTAAAATTTTCAATTTGTAAACTTTTTTAGAATAAAAACATCAAAATTTATATTGTTCTTGCATTTTTTTTGTATATTTGCAAGCAAATCACTATTAATAACAACCTATATTCACCGATTAGATTGTTTCTATAAGGTATAAATATATTACGATTATGTCAAAAGTTACAAAAGAAATGGCCTTGGACTACCACCGCGACGGTAAACCAGGCAAAACCGAAGTAGTTCCCACCAAGCCCTATTCGTCACAGAGCGACCTCGCCCTTGCTTATTCGCCGGGCGTAGCATTCCCTTGCCTTGAAATTGAACAGAATGCACAAGATGCTTATGAATATACCAACAAAGGCAATCTCGTTGCCGTAATTTCAAACGGTACAGCCGTATTGGGACTTGGCGATATTGGCGCACTTGCAGGAAAACCCGTTATGGAAGGTAAAGCCCTTCTTTTCAAGATATTTGCAGGTATCGACTGTTTTGACATCGAAGTTGATGAAAAAGACCCTGAAAAATTCATCAACATCGTTAAAGCGATCGCACCCACATTTGGCGGCATCAATCTCGAAGACATCAAAGCACCCGAATGCTTTGAAATCGAACGCCGACTCAAAGAAGAATGCAACATTCCCGTAATGCATGACGACCAACACGGCACCGCCATTATTTCAGGAGCCGGATTGCTCAACGCACTTGAAATTCAAGGAAAGAAAATCGAAGAAGCGCGCCTCGTTGTAAACGGTGCTGGTGCAGCAGCCGTATCATGCACACGTCTCTACATTGCCCTCGGTATCAAGCCCGAGAATATCGTAATGTGTGACAGTAAAGGCGTACTCAACAAAAAACGTACCGACCTCAACAAGCAGAAACAAGAATTTGCTACAGACCGCGACATCGACACTCTCGAACAAGCGATGAAAGATGCAGATGTATTCTTGGGTCTTTCTGTTAAAGATGTTGTTACAGCCGAGATGGTACAATCAATGGCAGCAAAACCCATTGTATTTGCCCTCGCTAACCCCGACCCCGAAATTGCTTATGATGTAGCAATTGCATCTCGCCCCGACCTTATTTTTGCCACAGGACGCTCTGACTATCCCAACCAAATCAACAATGTGTTGGGCTTCCCCTATATCTTCCGTGGCGCACTCGACTCTGGAGCGACCGTAATCAACGAAGAAATGAAACTTGCCGCAGTGCGTGCCATTGCCGACTTGGCGAAGAAAACTGTGCCCTCGGTTGTTAACGCAGCATACGGCATGACCGACCTCAAATTTGGTCGCGACTACATATTGCCCAAGCCCCTTGACCCCCGTCTCATTACCACTGTTGCACCCGCTGTTGCACGCGGAGCAATGGAATCAGGCGTAGCACGCCGCCCCATCACCGATTGGGAAGCATATAACGAAAAACTTCGCCAACTCATGGGCAGCGACAATAAACTAATGCGTCGCTTTGCCGAAGAAGCAAAATGCAACCCCAAACGTGTCGTATTCTCCGAAGCAAACACCGACAATATGTTGCGCGCTGCCGTTTCGGCTGCAAGTCAAGGCATCTGTATCCCCATCTTGCTCGGTAACGAAGAAATGATTGAAAAACGCGCCGCACGACTCGGACTCAACATTAAGGGCATCGAGATTGTTAACCTTCGCCACGACCGCGAAGCCGATCGTCGTAGCCGTTATGCTCAGAAATTCTCGGAAAAACGCCAACGCAACGGTGTTACCTATCCCGAAGCATTGGAAAAAATGTTTGACCGCAGTTATTTCGGCATGATGATGGTATCAACAGGCGAAGCCGATGCAATGATTGCCGGAACATACTCGGGTAACCACACCGTTGGCGAAATCGCACGCGAAGTTGTTGGCATTCGTCCTTGCTACAACCACTTTGCATCAATGCACATCATGACCACAAAACGAGGCACATATTTCATTGCTGACACAGCTGTCAACAATGTTAATTCAGAAGAAACTCTCTATGACATTGCTCGATTGGCTAAATATGCCGTTGAATACTATGCTCATAACCCCGTTATGGCAATGGTATCATACAGCAACTTCGGCTCAGACAACGGAGCAGAGTGTCAAATGGTACACAATGTGGTTGACCGCATGCACAAAGAATATCCCAACCTCGCAATTGACGGAGAAATGCAAATTCACTATGCGCTCAACAAGGAATTGCGCGACAAGACCTACCCCTTCACACGACTCAACGGCCAGGAAGTCAACACGCTCATATTCCCCAACCTCACAGCCGCTAAGACAGCATTCCGTATGATGCTCGAAATGGGTGTAGGCGAAGCCGTAGGTCCTATCCAAATCGGTTTGAACAAACCCGTTCACTTTATCGGCGTTGATGCCTCTGTACGCGACATCATCAACCTCACAACCATGGCCGTGCTAGATGCTGCCGTATTGGGTAAAGTTGGTTGCGCCGACCAAGCATAAGCAACACACCACTCCCCTATATAAAAACGCCAAGTACTCCTTGGCGTTTTTTTGTATTTATAGTTGGCATATAACTCAAAAACCGCTGCAATTAATTTCTTACAAAGTATGTCTCATATATCGGTTGAAAAAATTGTCGGCAAATTTCGCTGATTAGAGATTTATCTATAATTTTGCGTTAAATTATACTTGTTACCTATGCTTGATATTAGCGAAATTTATAAGGCGGCTGAGGTGCTGAAACCTGTTGTTCGCCATACAACAATTATTGAATCGCCCAAAATCAACCCCAAGGGCCTCATTTATCTGAAAACCGAAAACCTACAACTTACCGGTTCATTTAAGTTGCGTGGTGCCTATTACAAAATTTCGCAACTTTCGCCCGAAGAAAAGAAACGCGGCGTTATTGCATGCTCTGCGGGAAACCATGCACAAGGAGTAGCTCTCGGTGCTACTCATAATGGGATTAAGTCTCTGATTTGCCTACCAGCAGGCGCACCTATCTCAAAAGTCGAAGCGACCAAGGCTTTGGGTGCAGATGTATGTCTCGTTCCTGGTGTATATGACGATGCTTATGACAAGGCTATCGAGTTGCGCGACAAGCATGGCTACACTTTTGTTCACCCATTTGATGACCCGTTGGTAATTGCCGGACAAGGCACTATCGGTCTTGAAATTCTCGAAGATATGCCCGACCTTGATGCTGTGGTTATACCCATCGGCGGAGGAGGTCTAATATCGGGCGTAGCATTTGCCATTAAGACATTGCGACCTGATGTGAAAATATATGGCGTTCAAGCCAAAGGTGCCGCAAGTATGGTGGCATCAATACACGAAGGCAAACGCTTACACTTATCAAATGTATCAACTATTGCCGATGGCATTGCTGTTAAAGAGCCTGGCATCAACACATTTGAAATGTGTAAACAATATGTCGATGAGGTTGTAACCGTGACTGAAGACGAGATTGCAGCGGCTATCCTAGCTCTTATAGAACAACAAAAACTAGTGGCCGAGGGCGCAGGTGCAGTAGCCGTAGCGGCAGCCATGTTTGACAAAATTCCTGTTGAAGGCAAAAAAGTGGTGTGCATCGTATCGGGCGGCAACATTGATGTAAACATTCTTAACCGTGTGATTAACCGCGGTTTAACCAAGAGCGGACGCAACTGTTCGCTCACTATCATGCTCTATGACAAACCTGGACAGTTGTCGGGAGTGTGTAATGTTATCGCGCAGTTGGGTGGCAACATAATTTCGGTAAACCACGAACGCACAAACGCAAGCACCCACATCACGGGCTGTACTATTCGCGTTACGCTCGAAACTCGCAACCAAGAGCACATCGACACTATTATCCAAGGCCTCACCGATGCCGGATATGAGATACTTTTCTAAACGGATTTAACCCCAACGAAAAAGCGGCAGAATTGGTTTCAATTCTGCCGCTAATTTTATAACAAATGTTCCTTATGCCTTTTTGATATAGTCAACAATCCATTCGCCGACTTCTTTTGTGCCATATTTAGCACCACCTTCAACTTGGATTTCGGGTGTACGAACATTTGCATCCAAAGAAGCATTAACGGCTTCTCTAACGAGCTTGCCTTCTTCTTTCAAATCGAAGTATTCAAACAACATTGCCACCGATAAAATCTGCGCCAAGGGGTTAGCGATATTGAGGCCTTTGGCTTGTGGCCATGAGCCGTGGATTGGTTCGAAAACGGGCGTGCTTTCGCCAGTTGATGCTGAGGGGAGCAAGCCCATTGAGCCGCTGATTACACTACCCTCATCTGTAAGGATATCACCAAATGTGTTTTCGGTTACCATCACATCAAAGAATCGGGGGTCTTGAATCATGCGCATTGCCGCATTGTCAACATACATGAAATCAGTTTCAACTTCGGGATATTGAGGAGCCATTTCTTGTGCAATTTTGCGCCACAAACGGCTTGAAGCCAATACATTTGCTTTATCAACAACTGTCAAATGTTTACGGCGTTTCATTGCATACTCATAGGCAACTTTCAAAATGCGTTCGATTTCGGGACGAGTATAGGCATTTGTGTCATAAGCCTTGTCATCATCTTGATATTTCTCACCGAAATACATACCACCGGTAAGTTCGCGAATACAGATAAAGTCAGCGCCTTCAACCAATTCGGCACGAAGCGGGGATTTGTGAATCAAGCATTTGAATGTTTCAACAGGGCGGATATTTGCAAAAAGGCCCAACTGTTTGCGCATAGCCAACAATCCTTGCTCGGGGCGTACTTTTGCTGTGGGGTCATTGTCAAATTTGGGGTCACCAACTGCCGAAAACAATACAGCATCGGCATCTCGACAAATTTCGAATGTTTCTTGTGGAAAAGGGTCGCCAACTTTATCAATGGCATCAGCACCACAAATAGCATATTTATAAGATACTTGGTGGCCAAATTTCTCGCACACCGCAGTCATTACATCTACTCCTTGTTTTGAAATCTCGGGACCGATTCCGTCACCGGGAAGAACAGCAATTTTCAATTCCATTTCTATATGAGTTTTATATATTTTCAATAATGTTAAGCATCTTGACAGTCGCTTGAATAGCGGCTTCTGTTTGGTCGGCATCAAGACCGCGTGTTTTGATTACATGGCCTTTGAAATCCCATGTAATGGTAGTGTGCACAAGTGCATCAGTTTGACCACCGGGAGGAATGTTAACGGTATAATTGGTCAACACTGGGAATTCGCGTTGCAAGCGTTGCTGGTAAATGGTGCGAACCGCCTTTACAAATGCGTCATACTGACCGTCGCCGACTGCCGATTCCTGAAACTCTTGTCCGTCAACCGACAGTTTGATTGTTGCAGTTGGGCGCAATCCTTGCGACAAATTGAGAGCATAGTTTACGACTTTTACCTTATCGGGCAACGAGTGCTGTTTGATAACATCGGCCACAATAAATGGCAAGTCGCCTTGTGTTACAATCTCTTTTTTATCGCCAAGTTCAATAATTCGTTTTGTTACCAACTGAATCTGCTCGTCATTGAGTTCAATACCCAATGCTTCGAGATTCTTTTTGATGTTAGCTTTACCCGATGTTTTACCCAGAGCATACTCACGCTCGCGACCGAATCTTTCGGGCAGAAGGTCGTTATAGTAAAGGTTGCTCTTGTTGTCGCCATCGGCATGAATACCTGCACATTGAGTAAATACACTCTCGCCCACAATGGGTTTGTTTTGAGGTATAAGCACTCCCGAGAACGACTCAACAATGCGACTTACTTTATTAATCTTAGTTTCATCAACGCCTGTGTCGCGTTTGAGTTGGTCGTGAATGAGAGCAACTACGCTCGACATACACGCATTACCGGCACGCTCACCAAGGCCGTTTACTGTGCAATGCACTCCCCGTGCCCCGCCTAACACGGCTGCATATACATTTGATGTTGCCAAGTCATAATCGTTATGAGCATGGAAATCAAAGTGTAGTTCGGGATAGCGTTTAATCATGCGCTGCACGTGAGCCAAAGTGTCATAAGGATTAAGCACGCCCAATGTATCGGCCAACATAAAGCGCTGAATGGGTAAATGACGCAAAGAATCCATAAGATTATAGACATAATTGTATGAATCCTTCATTCCGTTTGACCAATCCTCTAAATAGATATTTACCTTCAAGCCTGCGGCAACAGCATTTTCGACCTCTTGGGTAATTTTTTGAATGTGTTGTTCAGGAGTTTGTTTCAACTGGTTGACACAATGACGTTCAGAGCCTTTTGTGAGCAAGTTGATGACCTTTGCACCTACTTTTTTAACCCATTCGATAGACAAACCGCTGTCAAGGAAGCCAAGCACCTCGATTTTGTCGATATGCCCCATTCTTTCAGCCCAACGACACACGCGTTTAACCGATTCAAACTCACCATCTGAAACTCGGGCCGAAGCAATCTCAATGCGCGGTACATGCAATTCTTCAAGTAGAAGTCGAGCGATACCCAGTTTTTCGGAGGCCGAGAACGACACACCTGATGTCTGTTCCCCATCTCTGAGGGTTGTATCTAATATCTCTACTTTCATAAATGCAATTTATTTGTTTTCCCAAGCCTCGATATCATCTTTCTTTGATAGCAAGAACTCGATATCGTCAAGGGCATTCATCAAGCAATGTTTTTTGTAAGGATTAATTTCAAACGACTCTGTTGCACCTGTCGCAAGGTTTGTAATTGTTTGCTCTGGAAGGTCTACCTTTACTTCTGTTTTAGGGTCGGCTTCAATAGAAGCAAACAACTGTGCCAAAAACTCTTCGCTCACAACAACGGGCAAAACAAAGTTGTTAAGCTCATTGTTTTTGTGAATATCGGCAAAGAAACTTGACACAACTACACGGAAGCCATAATCAGCAATAGCCCATGCAGCATGCTCACGGCTTGAACCAGAGCCAAAGTTTTTGCCGGCAACAAGCACACAACCCGAATATGTGGGGTCGTTCAATACAAAGTCTTTTATAAGGTTGCCGTCTTTATCATAGCGCCAATCGCGGAAAAGATTTTCGCCGAAACCTTCGCGTGATGTTGCTTTAAGAAAACGGGCAGGAATAATCTGGTCGGTATCAACATTCTCCATGGGGAGAGGTACGCATGTTGATGTTATAACTGAAAATTTTTCTTTCATAATCGATGCGAATTAAAATTTACGAGGGTCGGTCAACACACCTGTAACTGCTGTTGCTGCCGCTACCAATGGTCCGGCAAGAATTGTGCGTGAACCGGGACCTTGACGGCCCTCAAAGTTGCGGTTAGATGTTGAAACGGCGATTTTGCCTGCGGGCACTTTGTCTTCGTTCATTGCGAGACAAGCCGAGCAACCAGGCTGACGCAATTCAAAACCAGCTTCTTCAAGTATTTTATCAAGACCTTCTGCCTTAATTTGGTCGGTTACCATCCATGAGCCTGGCACAAGCCATGCTGTGATGTTATCGGCTTTTTTCTTACCCTTTACAAAGCTGGCAAACGCACGGAAATCTTCAATACGGCCGTTTGTGCAACTTCCGAGGAACACATAGTCAATGGGATAACCTTCAAGTTTCTGACCAACTTCAAAGCCCATATATTCCAATGATTTATCATAAGAAATCTTACCGGCTTCATCATTGGGGTCAGGAGCAGGAATAGCCTCTGAAATACCGATGCCCATGCCAGGGTTTGTACCAAATGTAATGCGAGGTTCAATATCTGCTGCATCAAAGTCAATTTCTTTATCAAATACAGCATCATCGTCGCTCTTCAATGTACTCCAATATGCCACGGCCTTTTCCCATTCTTCGCCTTTGGGGGCAAATTCACGACCTTTACAATATTCAAATGTTGTTTCATCGGGAGCAATCATACCACCGCGAGCACCCATTTCGATTGAAAGGTTGCAAACGGTCATACGCTCTTCCATTGACAAGTTGCGGATGGCTTCACCAGCATATTCTACAAAATAACCTGTCGCACCGCCTGTTGTCATTTGCGCAATGATGTAAAGTGCAATATCTTTGGCTGTTACACCTTCGCGTAATTTACCGTTGACATTAATACGCATTGTTTTGGGCTTGGGTTGAAGAATACATTGCGATGCAAGCACCATCTCAACTTCACTTGTGCCGATACCAAAAGCAACTGCGCCAAATGCACCGTGGGTTGATGTGTGGCTATCGCCACATACAATTGTGTAACCAGGCAATGTCAATCCATTTTCCGGGCCGATAACATGGATAATACCATTTTTCTTGTGACCAAGACCATAAAGTGTCAAACCAAAATCAGTGGCATTGCGAGTTAATGTTTCAACCTGATTGCGCGAAACGGGGTCGGCAATAGGTTTGTCTTGGTTCATTGTGGGAATGTTATGGTCGGGCGAACAAATAGTTTTTTCGGGACGAAAAACTTTCAAGCCTCGGTTACGAAGACCGTCAAAAGCCTGTGGGCTTGTCACTTCATGACAATAGTGACGGTCGATGTATAATTGAGTGGGACCACCTTCAATAGAATTTACAACATGCGCGTCCCAAATTTTGTCAAATAATGTATTTGCCATGTTTTATATATTAATGTACAAATTTGTTGATTGCATCAATAAATGCTTCGGCACTTGCAGCAACAATGTCGGTATTAGCCGAGAAACCATAGTAACAATTGCCGTCGTGTTCAACTGTCATGTGAACTTTACCGATATCATTACTACCCTTGTTGATAGCCTGAATCAAGAATTCTTTAACGGTCATATGGCGGCGAATGATGAGTTTGATTGCCGAGATAGCAGCATCAACAGGACCATTGCCCGATGCACATGCTTCAAATTTTTCGCCCGAGATATCAAGGCCAACACTTGCCACAGATTGAATGCCGACACCGCTTGTAACTTGCAAGAAATCGAGTTTGATGCGATGTTTTGCACGATGATGTTGACCTGCAAGCATCAATACATCATCATCATTGATTTCTTTTTTCTTATCGGCCAATTTGAGAAAGCCTTCGTATGCCTTATCAAGCGCCTCTTTATCCATATCGATACCGAGCACATGCAAGCGGTGTTTCAATGCTGCACGACCACTACGAGCAGTCAATACGATTGAGTTTTCATCTACACCCACATCTTTGGGATCAATAATTTCATAACTTTCACGGTTTTTGAGAACGCCATCTTGGTGGATACCCGATGAGTGTGCAAATGCATTGCGACCAACAATAGCCTTATTAGGCTGAACGGGCATATTCATCAAACTTGACACCAAACGACTGATGCCATAGATTTTGGTTGTATTGATATTTGTCACAATATCAAGTTCTTTGTGTGAACGGCACACCATTGCTACCTCTTCAAGAGATGTGTTACCAGCACGTTCGCCTATACCATTAATAGTTACTTCGGCTTGACGTGCGCCGTTCATAATACCCGAAATAGTATTGGCAGTTGCCATACCCAAGTCGTTATGACAGTGTGTTGCGATAGTCACTTTATCAATACCCTTAACATTCTCCATCAAGTACTTGATTTTTTCGCCAAATTCTGATGGCAAGCAGTAGCCTGTTGTGTCAGGGATATTAATTACAGTAGCCCCCGCTTTAATCACGGCTTCAACCACGCGTGCGAGATATTCATTGTCGGTGCGGCCAGCATCTTCGGCATAGAACTGCACATCTTCAACAAACTTTTTTGCATAGGTAACGCACCCGATAGCGCGTTCCAAAATTTCTTCGCGAGTTGAGTTGAATTTATACTTGATATGATAGTCAGATGTACCAATACCTGTGTGAATGCGTTTATGTTTGGCATATTGCAACGCATCGGCAGCAACACGAATATCATTTTCAACAGCACGAGTTAGCGCACAAATTGTTGGCCAAGTCACCGCTTTTGAAATTTCTACTACTGAATTAAAGTCGCCCGGAGAAGACACAGGGAAACCGGCCTCAATTACATCGACACCTAGTTCTTCCAATGCTTTTGCCACTTCAATTTTTTCAACTGTGTTTAATTGGCATCCTGGCACTTGTTCGCCGTCGCGCAATGTTGTGTCAAAAATAAATAATCTGTCGCTCATATTATTAAGTACTATGTTATTATCATTAATAAAAAACAACCTTTCAATAACATCAAAAGAAAGGTTGAAGAGATTGAGTGCAAAAATAGCGGATTTATTTTACATTTTCAAATAAATCCGCTAAAAAATGCGTAAAATTATTTCATTTTTCCACAATTTCGGTCATCATCGTTAAATTTAGACAGAAATTGAGCGATATTCCTTTCAATTAGACATTATTTCTTCATCAATTTGAGACATGTCCAATTATCTTGCTCGGTATTGCCGACATACTCCAAGCCGAGAGGCTCTGCCACTGCCATGATAACAGGAATATCCTCAACATAGAAACCGCTTAAAAGCATCACACCGCCCGATTTAAGACAATCGGCATAGGCATTAATATCACCGGTAATAATGTTTCTATTAATGTTGGCCACAAAAACATCAACAGGCTCATGGTGTGCAAGCAAACTTGCGTCGCCCAACATCACATTGATATGAGGCACACCATTACTCTTGACATTTTCGACAGCATTAACATAGGCAAACTCATCAATCTCAATCGCCGAAATTTTATCAGCACCCATCATTGCGCACAAAATAGCAAGAATACCTGTACCGGTGCCCATATCCATAACCGACTTTCCAGCGAAGTCAAGCGACAACAACTGCTGAATTACTTGTGATGTTGTTGCATGATGACCTGTGCCAAACGCCATTTTGGGGTCAATTATAATATCATACTCGGCTTTGGGAATATCATTGTGAAACGAACTGTGAATAACACATTTATCACCCACCACGATAGGTTGAAAATAATTCTTCTCCCACTCGCTATTCCAATCTTGACCTTCAATTACGCTGTGAAAATATTCGACAACCGCATCAATCGGAAACTGCGAAACGACATCTTTTAATAGCGATTCTTCAAACAGTTCACTCTTCACATAAGCAGTTAAACCATCAGCATCGGGGACAAAACTTTCATAACCACCTTCGCAAAGCATTGCAGCCAAGACATCTGTTGCTACCTCGTCACATGGTTTGACATCAAACCTCACCTCAACATAATCATTCATATCTATCTCGTTTTCGTTGTATCAAACAAAAAATAATACTCTCTTAAAAAGGATATTACTGAGGATGTAACAAACATCTTCAGTAATATCTGAAATTTGTATAATATTTTTAATTATTCTTCTGTCAACTCGTCAATTTCTTCCTCAAATTCCTCTTCCAAGTCTTTGGTCGCATCCCCATAACCTTTCTTGAAATCGGTTGCAATATCATCCCAAATTGCGCCAGCCTTTTTGCCTGCTTCGTTCAAACCGTCTTTAACATCATCAACAAGGTCATTAACAAAGTCATCAACATCCGATTTGAGATAACCAAAACTTGCGGCATAAGCAGTTACTTGCATTTGTTCACCGAGAGACAATTCATCCTTGAACTTTTCATACCATTCCACTGAGAACTTTTCAAACTCCGCAGTTTTGTCGGCCCAATCGCTTTCAGTATAGGATGACGCTTTTGCAGACACCTCTTCGATAAAAGCCTTATACTCTTCAAGGTATTCTTGTTTAGTTGAAGGCGCACATGCTACCATTAAGCATACAAGCGCAACAATTGCAAAAAACTTTTTCATAAAATATTAATGTTAGAAATATATCCACAAAGATAAATACTTTATTCAATAAAGTCAAAATAAATGCCCACAATCAGACAGAGTGCCGCTAATTTCACCTAAATAGGAGGTTAACACCTATTATTGAGTAGCAATAGACCGTTATTTTTCTTTGAACAGGTCTTTGATTTGGCGGTAGAGGGTGTAAACTTTGCGGAGGCTGGGTATTAGGTCGGTTAGTTGGGTTGTTACCTTGGATATGAATCGGGTAATAATTGACGATTGTTTCGGGACAAGGCGTTGACGCATATTATGCAATTCGGCATTTAACACAAATTGCGTTACAATGCGACGACTTTTCAACTCATCAAGGGTGTAACCTCTCCATTCGGATGGCCTATTTTGAATTTTCTTCATTGGGCTTTGTTGGCTGTTCAACAATCAGTCTAGAAATAAATCGTGCAAAAGGGTCGAATATCAGTATGCGACGCAGCGCATAAACACACAACACTATCACAACACATATCGCCGCCACTATCACATAAGCAAGAAACATTGGCATTACCATTGATAGTAATTGAGCAGTTGCGCCAAGCAGAAACAACAATGCTACCGCCCCAAGCAACAACGCCATCAAAAACATTGCTGCGGCCGACAACAATAGTGTCAGTTTTTCGGCAAGTGTAAGCCTTACATAACTGACAGCCAATCGACAAATATGAATTAATGATGACATGGGCTATAAACAGATGGCGACGGCAACGGCATCGCATGCGTTATTGCATCGACGACACCGTCGCCATCGGTCAATACTCGCAGACTATTCCTCAGAAATTTCGTCAATTATAACATCGACGTGCTTATCGCAGCAACATACACCTTTGTCTTTAAGCAATTTCTTGATGTAGGCGCGTGTGTCACTACCCTTTTGAGGAGCAAAAAGCATACCCAAGGCAGCCCCTGCTGCTATGCCGCCTAATGCGGCAAGTACAATACCTAAATTTTTCATTTTTGTGTTGATTAAGTGTTATGCATCGATATAACAACACCAATCAACAAAAAGATTTGGCAACACTATTTTTTTGTGCGTCGTTGTTTCCGCAATTTTTCTGCTAGACTTCGATATTGGTCAGCTTGGTCCTCATCTCCTATCGACTCATACACATCAGCTATGCGTTCAAGCACCAAAGCGTTGGTTTTATCACACTTCTGCGCTATCAAATACCAATCAAGCGCCAATGGCATATCGCCATCGCGACGATAGATATTCCCTAACTGAAATGCCGCATTAAAATGATTACCATCAATAGCAAAAGCTCGTTCAAAGCTGTCGATTGCATCTGCTGTCATTCCGCTATCCATAAGCGCAAGGCCTTTGCCATACCAAGCATCAACACATTTATCATCAAGCGACAAGGCCTTATCATAATTGGCTATCGCTGGGGTGTAATCCATCCCTTCATGCACGCAATAGTCTCCCATTTGCACATATTCTTTTGCCAACGACTGAAACTTGACTGCATTTGCCGCAATTATTTCACGATAAGCCTCCAACTGCTGTTGCATGCGAGTCATTCGGGCCAACTTATATTTCAGCAAGCGCGATGTCACCTCGTTATCAAGTTCATTTCGCGACTTGACGCCCTCTATAAATTTATCTACGGCCACACTGATATCACCACGGTCAAATGCCGCTGCGGCTTCATGATAACAGTCATCGGCATGTGCATAATGAAGCGCCTTATTAATAAGTGCCTGATTATTAAATTGTCGACTGAACTCTATTATTGATGGATTTACAAAAATATCCCTCTCCGACACCGTGCTTCGCAACTGCATTCCTTCAAAACTGCGACAACGGCTCAACGCAACATATGTTTGCCCACTCGAAAAAGCGCCTCGGCCTATATCAATGACCACATTGTTAAATGTCAGCCCCTGACTTTTATGCACGGTCAATGCCCACGCTAACTTTATCGGATATTGCTCAAATGTTCCAATCACATTTTCGATTACGCGGTTAGTCTTTTCATCATATTTATAAACGATATTTTCCCAAACCGCCTTTTCCACCGCATATTTTACACCCGATTCAAGTTCTATTTCGATAGAATTTTTCTTTGCTTTTACAATTTTGCCAATCGAGCCGTTAACCCAACGCTTCTCGCGGTCATTCTTAATGAACACGACTTGCGCTCCAACTTTTATGGTGAGTTCCATTGTTGTTGGCAACGAATTTTCGGGGAAATCGCCTGTTATCTGGCCCGTATAGGTCATTTCTTTTGACGGCAACTCTTTCAATCGATTTTCGTTTATCAAGTCCACCATATCACGGCGAGTGGCAAGAGTCATTACCATTTTATTGCCATTCGATGTGTGGTCGCCTTCAAACACCCGTTGATTGAGTTTTGCCACATCTTCCTGCAATGGTCGGCCCATGCGAATGCGGTCAAGCATCGATATAAATTGGCTATCGTTTTGGCGATAAATCTTCTTTAATTCTATGGGCACAATCTCAATTTGACTGAACGCATAAGCATTAAAAAAATATGAGTTCTGATAGTGCGTGCGCAACACATCGCGCATATCAGAAGTCACAACCGGTTCTAGTTGAAATATATCGCCAACAAGAAGTAACTGCTTTCCGCCAAACGGCTCTCGCATATTGCTGCTATATACTCGCAAAATCTTGTCAATAAAGTCAATCACATCGGCACGAACCATTGATATTTCATCAATGATAATCAGTTCAAGTTCCTTTATAAGTTTGCGTAAATCCTTTGGGTATTTCATGCGCTCACGCAAACGTTTTACAGCAAAATCGGGGTCGTCGGGCAACAACGGTTTTAACGGAATGCGAAAAAACGAATGCATAGTAACACCGCCGACATTAACTGCGGCAATGCCTGTGGGAGCCAACACCACATATTTCTTTTTGATATTGTCTCTAATATATTTAAGGAACGTTGATTTACCCGTACCAGCCTTACCTGTCAGAAAAACCGATTGGTGGGTATAATTGATGAGTTTCCATGCGTTTTGAAACTCGTCGTTATTCAAATCTATATCGTGTTGCTCTTTCATAATCGGGTTTATAAGTCCAAAATTACAAAAAATGTATTAACTTTGCACTATTAGTCACACTCAAAATTTATAAACAATATGGTAATTCAACGCTGGCAATCAGTTTTTCTTTTATTGGCAGCCATTATGATGGGCTGCTCATGCATGCTTCCTTTGGCTACAATGGGCGAGGCTACATTAACTCCCGCATCACAACCAGTATATCTCGTTCTTAACGCATTAATCGCTGTTTTGACTTTGATATCAATCTTCCTTTTCAAAAACCTTTCTCGACAAAAGACTGTCGTTAAAGTCAATTTCTTTCTTATCGTTGCTTCAATCATCACCGCAGGCATCATGATTTTCAGCACAGCCGATGCTTCTATTGATTGGACAGGCGCTCCCCTTCTTGTAATTTGCTCACTTGTTATGACTCTTGCAGGATATCGCCGCATATGCGCCGATGAGAAACTTTTGAAAAGTTACGACCGTATTCGATAATCATTTAGACAGATTACTCCAACACAAAATCGCCCGACAACTGCCGGGCGATTTCTTTTTGTATATGCTTGATTGTTTCTACAAAATACCTTGTCCCATCATTGCATTTGCCACTTTCATGAAACCGGCAATGTTAGCACCCTTCATATAGTTAATATAGCCATCGGGTTGTGTTCCATATTTTACACATTGAGTGTGAATGTCCTTCATAATTCCGTGGAGGCGCTCATCTACTTCGGCTTCGCTCCAAGAAATGTGCATGGCATTCTGACTCATTTCAAGACCTGATGTTGCAACACCACCGGCATTTACAGCCTTACCAGGTGCGTAGATAACACGGCTTTCAATGAATGTGTCAATGGCTTCGGGAGTACAACCCATATTTGACACCTCAGCAACATATTTCACGCCGTTAGCGACAAGCATCTTGGCATCTTCTTCTGCGAGTTCGTTTTGTGTAGCACAAGGCAACGCAATATCAACTTTTTGTTCCCACGGCTTTTTGCCCTCAAAGAATGTTGCTTCGGGATATTTTTCGGCATAGGGAGCAACAATATCCTCACCCGATGCACGAAGTTCGAGCATATAGTCAATCTTATCGCCACTGATGCCTTCGGGGTCATAGATATAGCCGTCAGGACCAGAAATAGTCACAACTTTTGCGCCCAACTCTGTTGCTTTGAGAGCTGCACCCCACGCAACATTACCAAAACCAGAAATTGCAACAGTTTTACCAACAATTGAGTCGCCATGTTTGTCGAGCATATTTTCAACAAAGTACAACGCGCCAAAACCAGTTGCTTCGGGACGAATTTTTGAACCGCCAAAATCAAGGCCCTTACCTGTAAATGTGCCTGTGTGCTCTTCAACAAGTTTTTTATACATGCCATACATATAGCCAACTTCACGAGCACCTACACCGATATCGCCGGCAGGGACATCACGGTCGGGACCGAGATTTTTCCAAAGTCCGAGCATAAATGCTTGGCAGAAGCGCATGATTTCGCGGTCGCTCTTACCTCTTGGGGAGAAATCAGATCCGCCCTTACCGCCACCCATAGGAAGGGTTGTGAGAGCATTTTTGAATGTTTGCTCAAAACCGAGGAATTTCAAAATTGAGAGATTAACCGATGCGTGGAAACGAATGCCGCCTTTATATGGGCCAATAGCATTATTAAATTGAACGCGATAACCGATATTAGTCTGTACCTCACCTTTATCATCAATCCAAGTTACACGGAAAGTTACAATTTTGTCGGGTTCGACCATGCGTTCAATGATTCGTGCTTTTTCAAATTCAGGATGTTGATTGTAAACTTCTTCAACCGACATCAAGACTTCTTTCACTGCCTGGAGATATTCTTTTTCGCCAGGATGCTTCTCTTCAAGAGATGCCATGATATTATTAATATCCATAGTAAAGTGATTTTATTGGTATAGATTTCGAATACGCAAATATAGCAATTATTCTTGAATAAATATTATGTTATGCAACATAATTATACGCGCATTACTCGCGATAAATCGAGTCTAATTTCTGCTCGATTAATTCATCTAACGAAAGCCCTGACGGTGTATTTTTGCGCGTTTTCGTTTTACTCTTGTTTCGTGCTGACTTTGTGATTGTTGCGCTCTGATCTTCATCCTGAATTCGGCCCATCACTTGGGTTACACGGCCGGCAGTTTGATAGTGTTTTTTATAGTAATTTTCGTTCAAATTAGAGATAACAACACCCTTGCGCGATGCATGAATAAACTTGCCGTCTTCAAGGTATATGCCCACATGGTTGACCAAACTGCTATTTATCGAGAAAAACACGAGGTCTCCCTTTTTCAAATCTTTCTTTTTAATCTCCTTGCAAAATCTTGATTGTTCGGCCGAGTTTCTTGGCAATTTAACGCCAAACACAACTCGATAAACCTCCATAACAAGTCCAGAACAGTCAACGCCTTTGCGAGTTGTTCCACCAAATTTATATTTTGTACCAAGCCACTTTTTAGCCTCCTTTTCTATGGCCCTGCCTTTTTCTGAATCGCCTTGTGTTTTTACTTTTTCGGTAGTCGGTTGAGTATAAGACTGTGTTGTGGTCGCTTTTTTACTCGAACCACAACTTGTCATCGCAATAATTGTTATAATTATTGCTGTATTATATATGTATTTTATTAATGGGCTACCGTTCATAAATCATGTTTACAATCTATGCCACAAATTTACATAATTTCTTTTAACAACAACCATTGCAATCTTAAATTACATTAAGAACACATTTTTTTTGACTACCCAATTAATATTTTTCATAGTTTTGCCGTCAAATAGGAAAAGTTAAATTTTAACAAGTCAAAAACCAAATTTTAACAATACGCATTATGAGACATTCATTCAAAACCGCAATGCTCGTAGTTACTACATCTTTCATGTGTAGCATGACTACATCGGCCTGTACTAATACCGGCGAAAAGGTTACTATTGAAGACACAATGATTGCAACTGATTCAGGTTATATTGACAAAAACCTGTTTACAGTATCTAACCGCACAGTAACTCCCACCGATTTTACATACGCCGCCGAACAAACAATCAATGGAGTTGTCAGCATCAAAAGTTTTGCAACGCCACGCTCATCGCGTTATAGCAACGACGCTTTTAGCGACCCTTTCTTTGATTTCTTCTTTGGCAACCCCTACCGTCGCCGTCAACAGCAAGAGCCCCAACAGCAACCCGAGCAACAACAGTTAGGTCTCGGCTCGGGTGTTATTATCAGTGCCGACGGATATATCGTAACCAACAACCATGTGATTGACGGTGCCGAACGCCTTGAAATCACACTTAACGATAACCGCACATTTGAAGCCGTAATCATTGGCACAGATGCCACAACCGACCTCGCTCTCATCAAAATAGAAGCAGAGAATTTGCCCGTTATCCCAATCGGCAATTCCGAATCGCTCAAAGTTGGCGAATGGGTATTAGCTGTGGGCAACCCATTCGGCTTTACATCAACAGTAACGGCTGGTATCGTGAGTGCAAAAGCGCGCAACATATCATCAATTACCAATGGTCGTGCAATGGGTATTGAATCATTTATCCAAACCGACGCAGCCGTTAACCCTGGCAACTCCGGCGGTGCATTGGTTAACACAAGCGGCGAACTAGTCGGTATTAATACTGCCATCTACTCACAAACAGGCAATTATGCAGGATACTCATTTGCCATACCCACTACAATCGTTACCAAAATCGTTACCGACTTGAAGCAATATGGCACAGTTCAACGCGCCATATTGGGCATTGGGTTCAATGAATTGACTCCCAAATTGGCCAAAGAGAAAAACATAACTGTTGTTAATGCAGGTCTTTATGTCGGTCGTGTTGAAGAACGTAGCGCCGCAATGGAAGCAGGCATTGCCGAAGGCGATGTTATCGTGGCAATCAACGGTGTGGAAACGCTCAACTCTGGTCAATTACAAGAGCAAATGAGCAAATATCGCCCCGGTGACAAAATCTCAGTAAGTTATATTCGTGACAACAAAAAGCACACTGTTAATGTAACATTGCGAAATAACCAAGGCGATACCAAAGTCACAAAAGCAAAAGACATGATGGAACTCGGTTGCGCATTCAAGACAGTACCCGCTGAAACATTGCGTCAGTTGCAAATTCGCAACGGTGTTCAGGTATCGGGCCTCAAAGACGGTAAATTCAAAGATGCCGGAATCAAAGAAGGCTTTATCATCATCGACATCAACAACACTCGCGTAAGTTCGCAAAGCGATGTAGAGAAAATTTATGATGCAATCATCAAGAGTGATGAATATGACAAAGTAATGTTTATCACAGGCATCTACCCCACAGGCAAGAAAGTATATTATGCCGTTGACATAGCCGACTAACCATAAATTTTGCTTACATACCAAGCCCCGCAACCCAAACTTGCGGGGCTTTTATATTTCACATTTTATTATTTCGCCGAAATAGCGTAATTTTGCATCAAATTAAACTTTCTTTATGAAGCGTTCAATAGCTAAACTATTTGCGACATATTTCATATTTGTTGTAATCATGATGTTGTGGAAACCCATATTCATGGTTGCGCATCTCGACATATACTCACAATTCACCGCAGCAGATTGGTTTAGGGTTATCTATGAGGGATTGCCTCTTGACTTATCAATGGCCGGATATCTCACCGTCATTCCCGGATTATTACTAATAGCCCAACAATGGCTACAGAGCAAAATTGCCAAAACCATTGAGACGACTTACTATGTAATTATTTCGGTTGCAATGGCTATTGTATTGTGTCTTGACATTGTTTTATATGACTATTGGGGCACACGATTAGATACAACACCCCTATTCTATTTCAGTTCATCGCCACAAGCGGCACTTGCTAGTGTTTCGCTCACTTATATAATCGCAAGTTTCGTTTGCATAATTGCCGTTGCTGCAGCCATTTTTGCAATATTTCGATATACATTGCTCAAAATCAAGATAGAAAAAAGCAAATCAGCCATAACATCTGTTACACTTTTGTTAGCAACTGCAATGCTCTTCATACCCATACGCGGCGGATTTACAGTTGCCACTATGAACATGAGCGCCGTTTATTTCAGCCAAGACCAACGATTAAACCATGCGGCCATAAACCCCATGTTCAGTTTCTTGTATTCGGCCACGCATCAAAACAATTTCAGCAGTCAGTTTCGTTATCATACGGCTGAAAAAGCAGACGAATTGTTTGGGCAAATGATTGAGCAACCTACACCCGACTCAATACCTCAATTATTTACAACCACCCGTCCTGATGTGTACCTGATTATCATGGAGAGTTTCTCATCTCATTTAATGGCAACACTTAACGGTCGCGCTCCTGTGGCTGTCAATATGGACTCAATAGCCAATGATGGCATATTATTTACAAACTGCTTTGCAAACGGCTATCGCACCGACCGAGCCTTACCCGCAGTTCTCGCCGCCTATCCGTCACAGCCCACTACAAGCATCATGAAAGATGTGACAAAAACCGATAATCTCCCCTCAATCCCTCGCACATTCAAGCAAAACGGATACAATATCACATACTACTATGGTGGTGATGCCAATTTCACCAACATGCATGCCTTCCTTGTATCGGCCGGTTTTGATAATATCATATCGGACAAAGATTTCCCCATCAACGAGCGTTTAAGCAAATGGGGAGCGCACGACCATGTTGTGTTTAACCGCTGCATTGAAGATGTTTCGCAATATAACAACAACACTCCCACTCTCCGAGTTATTCAAACATCAAGCAGCCACGAGCCGTTTGAAGTGCCTTACAACAACCCCGACCATAGCGACATTCGCGCAAATGCATTTGCTTATACCGACAGTTGTTTGGGTAATTTTGCCAACCGCCTCAAAGATTTGGGCAAGTGGGAAAACTCATTGCTCGTCATTGTTCCCGACCATTACGGTTCATTCCCCAAAGAACTTGAAAATGCAGTTGAACGCCATCGCATTCCACTTATTTTTACCGGCGGCGTAATTGCACCAAATGCTCCTCGACGCATAAACACTTTATCATCACAAATTGATATTGCCGCCACACTTTTCCACCAATTAGGAATAAACCATGACGATTTCATATTCAGCAAAAACATATTAAACCCCTCATCGCCACACTATGCATTCTTCGTTGACCAATCTCAATTTGGTCTCGTTACTGATAGCGGCACAGTGGTTTACAACTGTAATGCCGAAGCATTAGTTTATAGCTACGGAGACACCACATGCCTTGACCACGGCAAAGCGTTTCTTCAAAAATTATACGATGATTTAGACCAACGATAATTCTTCATATATGTTAGATTTTCTGATTGACCTTGACACCAAAATACTGCTGTTTCTAAACGGAATACAGAGCGCCTACTTCGACAATTTTATGACGATGTACACAGGCCGCTTTATTTGGTGTGCCATGTACGCAACTATGCTTTATGCACTTTTCCGCCGATTTTCTTGGAAAGTCGCCCTCGGTTACACATTGGCAATAGTGTTGGTGATTGTCATTTCCGACCAACTTGTCGCATCGGTTATTCGCCCCTATTTCGAGCGATTGCGACCTTCAAATCCCAACAATCCCATATCAGAATTCATCTATATCGTTAACGGTTATCGTGGAGGCAAATATGGATTTCCATCATGCCATGCTGCCAACTCTTTTGCTTTGGCAATGATAACGTCGCTCATATTCTCTTCTCGAAAATACTCTATATTCATTTTCATTTGGGCCTTCGTCAACTCATACTCTCGTTTATATCTTGGCGTTCATTATCCCGGCGATTTGCTCGTTGGCGCAATAATAGGCATTACTGTGGGATGGATAGTTTACCACATTGCCCATTACATCATCATTATCGTTTCAACGCCGGCCGAAAGAGACAAATTGCGCCAAAACAAAATGTCACAACACCCGACCAATATAAAAATGTATGCAGGTATTGCGACATGTCTTGTTATTGCTATTGTCTCTCTATTCAGAGTTATTTAGTCAATTTTTCGGCCAAGTATTTTCCAGTGTGCGAATTAGGATTAATCGCTACCTCTTCGGGTGTTCCGGTCGCCACAACACAACCGCCGTCATTACCACCTTCCGGACCTATGTCGATGATATAATCGGCACATTTTATGATGTCCATATTATGCTCAATGATTATCACTGTGTGTCCTTGCGAAATTAGTCGGTTAAACGAATCAAGCAAAGTGTTTATATCGTGGAAATGAAGTCCCGTTGTCGGTTCATCAAAGATGAACATTGTCGGCTCGGGCTTTTCTTGACTAAGATAATAGGCCAATTTCACGCGCTGATTTTCACCGCCCGAAAGGGTTGAAGAAGATTGACCGAGTTTAATATAACCCAATCCCACATCTTGAAGCGGTTTCAGGCGCTTTACAATGCGGCGTTCTGATGAGCCGTTAGTTTCACTGAAAAACTCTATCGCCTGATTAACTGTCAAATTGAGAATGTCGCTGATATTCTTTCCTCGATATTCAATCTCCAACACATCATTTTTGAAACGCTTTCCATGACACGCCTCACATTGCATAGTAATATCGGCCATGAATTGCATTTCAATGGTTATAGTTCCCTCGCCCTTACATTCCTCGCAACGGCCTCCTTCGGTGTTAAACGAAAAAAATGCGGGAGTAAATCCCATTTGTTTCGCGCCTTGTTGGTCGGCATATAATTGGCGAATTTCATCGTATGCTTTGAGATATGTAGCTGGATTGCTTCGTGTTGACTTGCCAATGGGATTTTGGTCGACAAACTCAACTACTGAGATTCTCGAAACGTCGCCTTTGAGACCTGTGTGCAAACCCGGAGCATCTGTTGCCTCACCTAACTGACGCATCATGGCACGGTATAATATATCTCTTACAAGAGTCGATTTACCAGAACCGCTGACACCTGAAACAACCGTAAGCAAGCCCAACGGGAATTTCACATCTACATTTTTCAAGTTATGCTCACGCGCGCCTTGCACTTCGATATAACTATTTGTGCGACGGCGATGTTGAGGCACAGGTATCTCTGCCACTCCGGTGAGATATTTAACCGTATAACTTTCGGCAGCGCTGTCAAGATGTGCAACATCTCCTTGATACACAATTTCGCCACCATGACGGCCAGCCAATGGACCGACATCAATGATATAATCGGCAGCGCGCATAATTTCCTCATCATGCTCAACAACCACTACCGTATTGCCAAGTCCTTGCAATTTGCGTAAAACGCCAATAAGTTTTTGAGTATCGCGTGAATGCAAACCGATGCTTGGTTCATCAAGAATATAGAGCGAACCAACCAAACTACTGCCCAAAGATGTTGCAAGATTGATGCGTTGACTTTCACCGCCCGACAAAGTTGACGACATGCGATCAAGTGTTAGATAATCAAGACCGACCTCACTCAAAAAGCCCAATCGACTGCGAATTTCTGTCAACAATCGAGATGCAATGAGTTGTTGGTTATTGTCAAGTTTGAGATTATCAAAGAAAGTGCGCAAATCTCCGATAGGCATTTTCACCAAATCAGTTATCGTACAACCGCCTATTTTCATATAATCAGCCTCTTGGCGCAAACGATTGCCTCGGCAATCGGGACAAACGGTTTTACCACGATATCGCGACTGCATGACACGATACTGCACCTTATAGGCGTTGGCATCGACCATTTTCATAAAATTGTCAATACAGGGGAAATCTTCAGACCCGTCACCATGCCACAACAAATCGCGTTGCTCGTCGGTTAATTCGCAATAAGCGCGATGAATGGGGAAAGAAAACTTAGATGCAAGTCTTATGAACGCCTTTCGCCACTCGCCCATCTTCTCTCCTCGCCAACACATCACAGCCTCATCATAAACCGACAGAGTTGCATTAGGCACAACAAGAGCCTCATCAACACCCATAACTTTGCCAAACCCATCACATGTGGGGCATGCTCCATAAGGGTTATTGAAATTAAACATCATGTCGTTAGGTTCAAGGAATGTTATTCCGTCTGCCTCAAAACGGCGCGAGAAAGAATGGCGAATAACACCGCCATCAGTCCATACAAGCAACAAACACTCGTCATGGCCTTCAAAAAATGCGGTTTCTACCGAATCAACCAATCGGCTGAATTCTTCGCCCTCGTGGGTAACAGCCAATCGGTCTATGAGCAAATCATATCCATCGGCTGTATCGGGGCAATCAGCCAACACATCTTCAATCGAGATAAAAGCATTATCCTTTATGAGTCGTGAATAACCACCCTTTGAATATACATCTAATTGCGTTTTGAACAATCGTTTTTCGGGCATTGAAATGGGACTTGCAACAACAATGCGAGTTCCGTCAGGATATTGCATTGTTTGCTCAATCACATCTTCAACAGTGTGTTTCTTCACCTCAAGGCCTGTTATCGGCGAATAGGTTTTCCCAATGCGGCCAAACAACATTCGCAAATAGTCATAAATCTCGGTCGATGTGCCCACTGTGCTTCGCGGGTTGCGAGTGTTAACCTTTTGTTCGATAGCAATCGCAGGAGGCAAACCTTTTATAAAATCACACTCGGGCTTAGCCATCTTACCCAAGAACTGTCGGGCATAAGACGACAGACTTTCAACATAACGGCGTTGACCTTCGGCATAAAGCGTATCAAACGCCAACGACGATTTTCCCGAGCCTGACAAGCCGGTTATAACTACAAATTTATTGCGAGGAACAACTACATCAATGTTTTTCAAATTATTGACGCGTGCACCTTTTATAACTATATCTTTTTCGGCCATTTATTACAGTTTACTTATATTTCACCCAACGAATAATCTCTTTAATAGTCGGTTTTTTACCATACATAAAGATACCTACACGGTAAATTTTGGCCGATACCCACACCATTCCGAAGAACGATGCATAAAGAATGACAAGCGACACCACAATTTCCCATGAGGCAATACCGAACGGAATACGCGACATCATAATCATTGGCGATGTGAACGGAATCATTGACATAACCGTTGCAAGTGTCGAGTTGGGGTCGGCAACAATAGATGTTGACAACACAAAACCGATAATCACAGGAGTGAGAACTATACCTTGGAATTGTCCGGCATCTTGGATATTATCAACGGCCGAACCGATTGCCGCATATAATGCCGCATAAAACAAAAATCCTCCAACAAGGAAAAGCAACAAATATGCAAACAGAGTTAAGATATAACCAACATTGCTCAATACCGAGATTATATGGAGCATATCAATATCGTTTGTCGCAGTTGTAATGTCGATTGTTCCTGCACTATAAGCAGTAACCTCATTCATAACATCGGCAGGCATCAAAGCGGGCAACAAAACACCCGAACAAATCGAAATCAACACAGCCCATATCAACACCTGTGTTACTGCAACAAGACCAATGCCCACAATCTTGCCAAGCATCAGTTGAGCCGGCTTGATTGATGACACCATAATTTCAAGTACACGGTTGTTTTTCTCCTCAATAATGCTTGTCATAACCATTTGACCATAAAGCATCAAGAAGAAATACAACAACATATCCATCAGCAAGCCGATGATATAGGACAATTCCGAAGATGAGGCTTTATTGCCATCTTCTTTGTCGTTTCTATATGTCTGCATTGACACATTTGCCTTAACCTCTTCCAAAATTTTGTCAAGGTTTTCAATGTCATATTGTTTCAAACGCTCTTGCTCGATTGTCGCCTCTACTTGCGAACGGATATTTGACTCGATATTCATTGAAGAAGCCTCATTGGTATAAAGGCTCAATCCCGACGGTTTATTGACAATATCCTGGTCTATAATAAGCACAGCATCGATTGACTTATCGGCCAACAACGAATCAACCGGCTCATTTGTAATCACATAAGTAACCTCATCGGTGTTTTGCAAATTACCGGCAATAACATTACTATTATCAACAACCATAATTGTCTTTGACTCTGATGTGGAATAAGTCATGAGCAAAGCCGGCGCCGCCATTAACACAATCATCAACAACGGCAATAATATGGTGCTTATAATAAAACTCTTTTTAGTTACGCGTTCCTTATATTCGCGATTTATTACTATTCCTATTTTAGACATAACTATTTCACTTTAAGAGTTTGACGATTGAACAGCCTCGATAAAAATATCGTTCATTGAAGGAATCGCTTCGTTAATGCTACGCAACACCACTCGTTCATTAGCAATTGAAATCACATCGCGCAACGATGAATTTGGCGCAACTTTAATCATCGCACTTACGCGGCCATTATCCATTTCTGTGAGAGTTCGCTGGCCGATTAGCAACGGCGACAAATCGTCAAGCAACTGATTGCCATCGCCATCAAATGTCAATACATATTTATTGCGAACATAGTTGTTGCGAATTTCATCAACACTTCCCGACAAAATATTTTTTGACTTATTGATGAGTGTTATGTGGTCACAAATTTCTTCAACACTCGACATGTTGTGTGTACTGAATATAATTGTCGAACCCATATCGCGAAGTCGCAAAATTTCGTCTTTGAGTAATTTGGCATTAATAGGATCAAAACCCGAAAACGGTTCATCAAAAATGAGCAATCGGGGACGGTGTAAAACAGTAATAATAAACTGCACCTTTTGAGCCATACCCTTTGACAACTCCTCAACTTTACGGTCCCACCAATCAAGAATGCCGAAACGGTCAAACCATTCTTTCAGCCTAATGGTAGCCTCATAGCGAGAAAGGCCTTTGAGTCGGGCGAAAAACACTGCCTGTTCCCCTACTTTCATTTTTTTGTAAAGGCCGCGCTCCTCGGGCAAATAGCCAATATCATACACATCATTGGCATTTAATTGATGTCCGTTGAAATATACAACACCGCTATCGGGTGCGGTAATATGATTGACTATTCTAATTAGCGTGGTTTTTCCGGCACCATTCGGTCCCAACAAACCATATACCGAACCTTCGGGCACATTTAACGACACATTGTCAAGTGCTACATGGCCGATATATGACTTTGAAACATTTTCTACTTTTAGCATGTCCATAAATCCTTATTATAAACTAAACTACAAATATAATCAAATTAAACGAATCAGTATGTCAACAATGCGCATTTATTTGGCAATATCAGCAATTTGGCTTACTTTTGCCAAAATAAAACTAATGCAAACTCATAAACACAAAAAATCATGAAATATCCTATTTCGCTAACAGCCAAATTATTCCCGCTTTTATTCTCGCTTTGCATGCTGGTCGGTTGTGAAAACTTCCCAGGCTTTGGAGGTGGCAATGACATAGATGATGATGATGATGACGAATTAAATGAATCTATCTCAACTAGTATCACTATATTAGATATAAATCCGACATCAGTAACATTTGACGGAACAAAAGACCAAATAATAGTTAACATCAATGCCAAAACCACAGTAAAAATCAACGAGGAAGAAACGACCGAAGATGCTGATTGGAGCATATATTGTGACGAATTGGATAATCCCGACTGCGACATCTCTATTACTCCTTTAAGCGGCAAAGGCCAACAAAGCGTTACCATTTATCACCTTTCAGGACAACCATTTACACCGATTACCGCTCATGTATTATGCTCATGCTACTCCGTTATTCTACCCATTGATTTCCGCGACGACAGTGAAACAGTATATATCCCCGACGACACTTTCCGCGAATATCTGCTCAATGAATATGACTTAAATGGCGACATGGAACTCTCCATGAAAGAAGCTGAATATATTGAAGCCATCAACATTGACACCAAAAATGTTTCATCGTTAGAGGGCATTGAATCAATGCCCAACCTTAAAACACTGATAGCAACTACATTTGGCGATAATACAGGAAAAATCACATCAGTTGATTTAAGCGGTAACACCAACATTGAAACTGTTTGCATTTCCAATAACTGCATCTCAATGCTCAATGTCGCAAATTGCGCCAAACTAACTTCGTTGGCCTGCCAAAACAACCAAATCGGTTCTATTGATTTGAACGGTTGCGAATCGTTGGAAGAACTCCAATGTAACAACAACAGCATCAATCAAATTGCCGGACTCAACTCTTGCTCAAAACTCACAAACATCAACTGTTCATACAACAAACTCACAAAATTAGATCTCAGTTCAGCGTCTTTCATTGAGAAAGTGACTTGCGCCGATAACACAAGTCTATACGAACTGACTATACCCACCAATTCTTCGCTTTCTATGATAGATATCAGCCGAACAGAAATCAGAGAATTGGATTTGAGCAATAACAAATATATTGAAGAGCTTAAAATGCATGCTTGCCAAATGAACAAACTAAATCTGTCGGGCTGTACTTCTATCAAAGAACTTAAATATGGACTAACATCAGCAAAGATTACCGACATAGACCTTACAGATTGTACCTCTTTAACTGTATGTGACCTCTCATTTATGCCTAACGATTGCTTGTGGGCTCTATCAGTTACCGGATGCTCTGCTCTTAAAGAACTTACTGTTGATTATCAACATGTCCGCTCAGTTGATTTGAGTAAATGCACTGAATTGGAAGAACTCAATTTCAGAAGTTATGTATCAGGCTATCCTGCACAAGGATATTATCACCAATTAAACAGTTTGGATGTATCCGCTTGCACAAAACTCCGCAAAATTGACTGCGGCGGATGTATTGAACTGACAAAACTTGACTTGTCTAAAAACAACTTGCTTAACGAACTTATTATTCGCGGGGCTGCAATAGCAAGTATTGACCTTCGCCACAACACATTGTTGAAAATTGTCGAAGCCGAGTCTTATTCATTAAAGACAATATACTTACTCCCCGACCAAAATATTGAAACATTCAAATATTACACCGACAAAACAACGATAGTGCGTCAAGCATTATAAACTCAAAAGTAGCGACCAAGTCGCTACTTTTTTTTATTGGGCTCAATGCATTTATCATTAACATCAACTGCATTGGCTATGTTGTTTTTTGTTAATTTACATGCCGTCAGTTAACTCGGACTTGCAGATTTTGAAATGTTTGGCTAAATTTGGAATAGGTTTAACTATCCTATGGCTATCATTAAATGCAACTAAACTAAAACTCAATATGAGCAACTCAATAGAACAAAACAGACAGAAATTTGTCGAACTACTTGAATCGACCAACCGTGACGGCGTAGAATATGTCATCGAAGACCTAGACACTTGGGGCTTCTTCTCCGCACCTGCATCATCAAATCAACACCTCAACTACGAAGGCGGCCTTGCCGAGCACTCACTTAATGTCTATGAAATGGCAATCATGCTTCGTGAGCAGATTATTGCCCGCCGACCCGACTTGAAACCTCGCTTGCCCATGGATAGCATCATTATAGCAAGCCTCTTACACGACGTGTGCAAAAGCCGCATATACCGCAAAGTGACTCGCAGAAAACGCGATGCAATTGGCGCAAACGAAACTTACGAAACTTATGAGGTAGATTATTCAGACCTACCCATCGGCCATGGCGAAAAATCGGTTATTATGATTTTGCGCAGCGGCATGTATCTTGAAGATGATGAGGTGACAGCAATCCGTTGGCATATGTCGGCTTGGGACCTTGCTTTCCAAAGTTATGAAATGACCAAGTCGCTCAATGTCGCTCGCGACCGCTGTCCGTTGAGTTGTCTCATTCATTCGGCCGACACTTTGGCGGCAAACCTCATTGAGCGTAACGCCGAAACCATCAATTAGACCAGTTGCTCCCACTCCAATAACCAAGATAATGTTTGGCACATAATTTGTTGTAAATAGAAACGGAATACAACGACAATTATGACCGATAAAGAAATATACAAAAAACGACAACTCATAATCGCAGATGTTAAACAAAAGCATCTGCACAACACATTCAGCCAATTAACCGTTTGGGCCGAAGAATTGGGTGATTGGCAATTAACCGATGAGGTAAAACGACTTGAAGAGTCATATCTAATGATGTTGCGATATGCCCTTGACGGCATTGAAGACCCGTCAAGGCAAGATGTTTACAACGGTATTATCGCATCAATATACCGTTGCGTCGACCGCATGGTTCGCTCATCACTAAAAAACAACTCTTCATCAAAAGTCTATTTCTCAACTTTGCGTTTGCTTGAAATGCAACGAGTGGGAAACATCGGCCAACTCATTGAACGATATACACACAGTTTATCGCAATCATCGCTATACAACCTCATTACCGATTCATCGCAAAACGCATCAAATATGCGTGATGCATCAATCAACAACGAGCGTTTGGAAAGCGATATTTTCAACAGAGTGTGGACAACCTACCCCCTCTCTGTTGACGACACATCGGCAATCGAGCAAGCATTACAATCACATGCATTGCCCTCACATTTCAAGCAGTTGATTATTTCGGCATTATTACTTGGAGCGCTTGACTATTATGAAGATGCACGACTGAAACTGTTGCTTTCGGCCTATCAGCAAGACAACGAAACTCTTGCGCTGACCGCATTGACAGCAGCAATGATTATAATGAGCCGACACCACTCGCTCATCAACAATTCACGCATCTTGAACCAACTCAAAGCAATAGCCGAAACGCCCTCTTGGCACAAAGATGCCACAGCGGTATTCTTGCAATTAATACGCACTCGCGACACCGAACGAGTGTCTCGTAAAATGCAAGATGAGTTGTTGCCCGAAATGATGAAATTCCGCCCTGGTGCAACTGGCAAGTTCAACCTCGACCAGCTCTCGGACATCGACATAAATTCGCTTGAAGAAAACCCCGAATGGCAAGAAATGCTTGAAAACTCGGGAATCGGCGACAAAATGAAAGAACTAACCGAAATGCAACAAGACGGAAGCGATGTGTTTATGAGCACATTTGCCCATTTGAAATCTTACTCGTTCTTTTCAACCGTAAGCAATTGGTTTCTTCCATTCCACATCGACCACACCGAAGTCGTTGATGCAATGGGACGCGACAGCGTGTTTGCCGAGTTAATCGCGTCTTCGCCCCATTTGTGCAATTCCGACAAATACTCGTTTGCGCTATCGCTCAAATCAGTACCCGAGGCACAACGCTCTATGATGATGTCGCAACTTGACTCTCAAAACATTAATGTAGCCGAATTGCGTAACGCATCTCTTGCCGCAGCAACACAACAACGCGAAAACATTATCAACAAATATGTGCAAGATTTATATCGATTCTTCCACCTATACCGTGCCAAAGATGATTTCGCCAATCCGTTTGCATTCCTCTCGCACTTGATAGACATTCCCGTCGTTAAAGAGAATTTGAGAGAACCCGAAACGCTGTCACTTGTAGCCGAATTCTATTTCAAACGCAAGTATTACAGCGAGGCCTACAACGCATTCTCTCTTGTTGCCGAAAATGCCCGCCCATCGGCCGCCCTATTCCAAAAAATGGGCTACTCAAAGCAACAAATGGGCGATACAAACGGGGCAATCAATCTGTATGAGCAAGCCGAATTGCTGAATGCAGAAAGCCAATGGACAATCCGCAATCTCGCCGCTTGTTATAAGACATTGGGCCGATTTGAAGATGCGCTTAAATACTATCAGCGACTTGAAACATTGCGCCCCGATGATGTGTCGGTTGCGTTAAACATAGGCCATTGCTATCTCGCACTTGACAACATCAAGGAAGCATTGCACAACTACTACAAAGCCGAGTTTCTCGATGAGCAATCAACACGCGCTTGGCGTCCGGTAGCATGGTGTCTTATGCTCAACCGTGATTTTGAGCAAAGCCTTGCCTACTATAAACGCATCATTGATAACGAGCCGACAGCTGCCGATTATCTCAACCTCGGGCATCTTCATCTTGCAAGCGGTCAAGCTGCCAAAGCCATCGAGGCCTACAAGCAATGTATCGCAGCCGAAGGCGGCTCTGTTGACACATTCATAAGCGGCATCAAAAACGACGAATCGACACTCGTTTCGCTCGGAGTCAACACCGAAATGATATCATTTCTCATCGATGCAGTGCAATATGCATCTAAACAATGATTTTGCGACTTGCTAATAAAGTCGTAACTTTGTGGCAAAACAACAAAATCCATAAAATAATTATGAAAAAAGTATTCATAGCATTAACAACATTAGTTACACTCGGATTAACATCTTGTATGGAAAATCAGATTAAAGAAAACCCTTTTTACAGCGAATTTGACACTCCCCATGCAACAGTGCCATTTAGCAAAATCGACATCTCTCACTATGAGGCAGCAATCGACAGCGGCATTGTTCTCAACAATCAGGCTATAGACGCCATTGTCAATCAGCGTTCGCGTCCAACTTTTGAAAACACAATTCTCGCGCTCGAAAACAGCGACCGCGACCTCAACCGTGTGTTGAATGTATTCTACCCTCTCACATCGGCATTGAGCGATGACCAATTAATGGAAATTTCAATCAGAGTATCGGCAAAATTGTCGGAACACTCAACAAGCATCTCTCTTAACGAAGGCTTGTGGAACCGCATCAAAGAAGTGTATGACATGCGCGATTCTCTTAACCTTGACCCCGAAGACAGCATGCTCTTGCAACGCACCTACGACTCATTTGCTCGTTCGGGCGCACTCCTTCAAGGCGAAGACCGCGAAAAATATCGCACACTTTCAGCCGAATTGTCAGAGCTCACAACCCGTTTCGGCCAAAATGTCCAAAAAGAACTTGCCACATACGAAATTTGGCTCACAGCCAATGACCTCGAAGGACTCCCCGAAAGTTCGGTTGAAGCAGCTGCACTCGCCGCTACCGAAAAAGGTCGCGAAGGTGAATATCTTTTCACTCTCGCTCAACCCACTTATATGGCGTTCATGAAATATTCTTCTCGCGCCGATTTGCGCGAGAAAATGTATCGTCTTTACAATGGTCGCAACCTCAAAGGCGAATACTCAAATGTTGAAGTAATGAAACGCATTGCCGATGTTCGCCGCCAAATCGCCAACCTTTTTGGACACAACACCTATGCATCATATAGTTTGGAACGCACTATGGCCGAAAAGCCCGAAAATGTGTTCAACCTTCTCAACAGCTTACGCGATGCATACCGCCCCGCTCAAATTGCCGAATTTGAAGAATTGACAAAATTCGCTTCTGAAACCGAAGGTCGACCCGTAACTATCAATGCTTGGGATTACAGTTACTACTCAAACAAGCTCAAAAACGCTAAATACTCATACAGCGAAGAAGAACTCCGCCCCTATTTCGAACTCAACAATGTTATCGACGGCGTATTCGGCCTCGCAACAAAACTCTACGGCATCACATTCAGCAAAGCCGACAATGTAGAGGTTTACCATCCCGATGTTACAGCGTTTGAGGTTAAAGACTCTGTGGGCGAATATCTCGGTATGATTTACACCGACTTCTTCCCCCGCGACAGCAAACGCCCCGGCGCATGGATGACAGGTTTCAAAGATCAACAAATCACTGCCGACAGCGTTAACATTCGCCCCCATGTGTCAATCGTGATGAACTTCACAAAACCCACAGCTACCAAGCCCTCATTGCTCACATTCTATGAAGTTGAAACATTCCTTCACGAGTTTGGCCACGCAATCCACGGTTTGTTGGCAAACACTAAATACGCTTCACTTTCAGGGACTTCGGTTTATCGTGACTTTGTTGAACTCCCCTCACAATTCAACGAAAACTACCTTACACAAAAAGAATTCCTCGACGGCTTTGCTCGCCACTACGAAACATGTGAGGCTATTCCCCAAGAACTCGTTGACAAAATCATCGCTTCATCACAATATGGCGCCGCTTATGCTTGCCTCCGTCAACTCAACTTCGGTCTTGTTGATATGGCTTGGCACACTATCACTTCTCCCGTTGAAGATGCAGTAGCATTTGAAATAAAAGCATCAGAGCCCGTAGCAATGTTTGAGCCCGTTGACTCTTGCTTGTTCTCACCACAATTCAACCACATTTTCGCTGGCGGTTATGCAGCAGGTTATTACAGTTACAAATGGGCGGAAGTTCTTGATGCAGATGCATTCTCGGTATTCCAAGCAAACGGCATCTATGACAAAGCATCGGCCGACGCTTTCCGCGAAAACATCCTCATGATGGGCGGCACTGTACACCCCGCCGAACTTTATCGCCGATTCCGTGGCCAAGATGCTACAATCGACGCGCTCCTTAAACGCGACGGCATTAAGCAATAAACAGTTTATCTCCCCCTATATAACCCGGCCTTGGCTCGTCCATGGTCGGGTTTATTTTTACCTGCAAACACATACGACAGTTTGTTTGTGTGTTTTAATTGAAATTAATTGCTCACAAACGCACTTTTCTTGAAATTATGTAGTATCTTTGTAGGCATAATGAGTGAAGAGAAACTAAAAACAACAGCACGAGTTTCATTTACTGAATATTTGTGTAGCAAGAAACTGCGCCGCACACCTGAACGATATGCCATTTTGGATCAGGTGTGTGAATTGTCTGAACACTTTTATGTTGATTCGCTTCACGCAAAACTCGAACAAGAAGGTTTTCATGTTAGCAAGGCCACAGTCTACAACACAATGGAATTATTGGTGGACTGCGGATTGGTTCGCCGACACCAATTCAACAATCAGCCTGCACAATATGAACGAGTATCAGGTCCGGGCAACCACCATCACTTGATTTGCACCCAATGCGGCAAAGTGAAAGAGGTTAAAGACCCCGAACTGATGAAAACAATGGACTCGCGACGCTACCCGACATTTAATGCGGCCTATTTCGCAATTTATGTTTACGGAGTGTGTTCGCGTTGCCAACGCAAAAGCAAGAAAAAGAAATAAATTAATATAATCACAATAAACCCAAAAACTCAATCATGAAAGTTGATGTGTTACTCGGACTCCAATGGGGTGACGAAGGAAAAGGTAAAGTAGTTGATGTGCTCACTCCTCGCTATGATGCAGTAGCACGCTTCCAAGGCGGTCCCAACGCTGGGCACACTCTTGAATTTGAAGGCAAGAAATATGTGCTTCGCTCAATTCCGTCAGGTATTTTCCAACACGGACAAGTTAACATTATCGGTAACGGCGTTGTTCTCGACCCCGTATTGTTCCAAGAAGAAGCCCAAGGTCTTGAAAAAAGCGGCATAAACCTCAAAGAGATTCTCAAACTCTCAAAGAAAGTGCATCTCATTATGCCCACTCACCGATTGCTCGACGCTGCTAACGAAAAAGCAAAAGGTGGTGCTAAAATCGGCACAACAGGCAAAGGTATCGGTCCAACATATACCGACAAAGTGAGCCGCAACGGTATCCGTCTCGGTGATGTATTCCACAACTTTAATGAAAAATATACGAATGCACGCAACCGCCATGTTGCCATGCTCGAATCTATGGGCGAAACTCCCGAATTTGCCGAACTCGAACAACGCTGGCTCAATGCAATCGAATATATCAAAGGTTATGAAATCGTAGATAGCGAACACCTCATCAACTCAATGCTTCGCGAAGGCAAGTCTATTTTGTGTGAAGGCGCACAAGGCACATTGCTCGATGTTGACTTTGGTTCATACCCATTCGTAACATCATCTAACACTATTTGTGCCGGTGCATGTTCAGGTCTTGGTGTTGCACCCAACAAAATCGGAGAAGTATTCGGTATCTTCAAAGCATATTGCACTCGCGTAGGTAGCGGTCCATTCCCCACCGAACTGTTTGATGAAACAGGCAAACGCATTCGCGACCTCGGCCACGAATATGGTGCAGTAACCGGCCGTGAGCGTCGTTGCGGTTGGATTGACCTCGTTGCATTGCGCTATTCAATCATGATTAACGGTGTCACTCAACTCATCATGATGAAAAGCGACGTCCTCGACGACTTTGACGAAATCAAGGCTTGTGTAGGTTACAAAATCAATGGCGAAGAAACTCGCGATTTCCCCTTCTCAATCGAAGAAGGCATCGAGCCCATCTATGTAACAATGCCCGGTTGGAAAACTGACATGACTCAATTCAAGAGCGAAAGCCAATTCCCCAAGGAATTTGCCGACTACATCAAATTCCTTGAAGCCGAACTTGAAACGCCCATCACTATCGTATCAATCGGCCCCGACCGCGAACAAACAATCGAAAGAAACAAATAAAGTATCCCAGAACTATGGCAAAGATTAAACCATTCAAAGGTGTTCGTCCACCACAACAAATGGTGACAGAAGTAGCATCACGCCCCTATGATGTTCTCAATTCAGAAGAAGCACGCCAAGAGGCAGAAGGCAACGCCAAATCACTATATCACATCATCAAGCCCGAAATCGACTTTGCTCCCGGCACTGATGAACATGATCCTTGCGTATATGACAAGGCTGTTGAAAATTTCAACGCATTCCAACAAAACGGCTGGCTCGTTCAAGACGAAAAAGAGCACTATTACATCTATGCTCAAACAATGGATGGCCGCACACAATATGGTATCGTTGTAGCAGCAAATGTTGAAGACTACATGAGCGGCCGCATCAAAAAGCACGAATTGACTCGTCGCGACAAAGAAGAAGACCGCATGAAACATGTGCGCTGCAACAACGCCAACATTGAACCCGTATTCTTTGCATTCCCCGACAATGAGGCTCTCGAACAAATAATTCGCGACACTACTGCCGGAGAACCCGAATATGACTTCGTTGCTCCCGACGGTTTCGGCCACCATTTTTGGGTTATCAAAGATGAGGCTACTATCGCTGAAATCACTCGCTTGTTTGGCGAAATTCCCTATCTCTACATCGCTGACGGTCACCACCGCACAGCAGCAGCGGCTCTCGTTGGCAACGAAAAAGCGACTCAAAACCCCAACCATACAGGTAACGAAGAATATAACTACTTCCTCGCCGTATGCTTCCCCGCTTCTCACCTCAAAATCATCGACTACAACCGCGTAGTTAAAGACCTTAACGGTTTGTCGGCACAAGAATTCCTTACACGCATCGAAAACGACTTTGTTGTGGAAGCCAAAGGTAGCGAAGAATACCGTCCCAACGCCCTTCACAATTTCTCACTCTACCTCGAAGGTCAATGGTATTCACTCACTGCTCGCGAAGGTCGTTACAACGATGCCGACCCCATCGGTGTTCTTGACGTAACCATCTCATCTGACCTCATTTTGCGCGACATCTTGGGCATCACTGACTTGCGTAGCGACAAACGCATCGATTTCGTTGGTGGTATCCGCGGTCTCGGCGAGTTGAAACGCCGAGTTGATAGCGGTGAAATGGCTATGGCTCTCGCCCTCTACCCTGTGTCTATGGACCAATTGATGAACATTGCCGACACCGGCAACATCATGCCTCCCAAAACCACATGGTTTGAACCCAAACTCCGCTCTGGTTTGGTTATCCACAAACTCAATGACTAATCCTCAAACCACAATAAAGCCGGAGACAAAATCTCCGGCTTATTTTATTTATGGCAGTAACTACAAAAACATATAAAATAAGTCACAGCAACTATTCAAGCGCCGTTATCAAACAATGGCTCAAACAATGGTGGATGGTAATATCATTTCCTGTAATCGTGCAGATATTACTTGCCGTTTACAGCGACATCATATTCCTTTACACGGGTTTTATGACAATGTTTGTCATATTTCCTATTATTTATATGTTTGTATTTTACTACTATGCACTCGCCCCTGAATCAAGATATTCAACACTAACCAAGCGCCTCAAAATCAACGGAAACGGAATTGCCTTGACCTATGAGCCAATCAACGAAGACAGTCCTGCGCCCAAATCCGAAACAATAGCATCGGCCCGCATTACCGACATTAAGCACATCAATCAGCAAATGCTTCTTGTGCTTGACGGCAATCAATATAAGTTCATCATATTGCCATATTCGGCACTTGAAAATACGGCAGACATTCAACAAATTGAAGCGATGTTGGCAAAGCAGCAACAAAATGCGCTATAACATTGCATTTTATTAATAAATTAGTTAACTTTGTTGATTAATACTGAAAAATTAGATACTTATGCCTAATATATCACAACGTGGCCAAATAATGCCCGAATCGCCTATTCGCAAACTTGTTCCTCTGTCAAATGCGGCAAAGGAGCGAGGTGTTAAGGTGTATCATCTCAATATCGGTCAGCCCGACCTTCCTTCCCCCAAAGAAGGCTTGGATATCCTCAAAACCATTGACCGCAAAGTTTTGGAGTACAGTCCGTCAGAAGGGCTACTCACACTCCGCCAAAAACTCGAAAAATACTACAAGCGTTTCAATATCAATGTTGATGTTGACGATATCATTGTAACAACAGGTGGCTCGGAAGCAGTATTGTTTGCGTTCATGGCATGCCTTGACCCGGGCGACGAAATCATTGTACCCGAACCTGCATACGCCAACTACATGGCATTTGCAATTTCGGCAGGTGCAAAAATCATTACCGTTCCTTCAAGCATTGAAGAAGGTTTTGCACTTCCACCTGTTGAAAAATTTGAGGCGTTAATCACCCCAAAGACTAAGGGCATCCTCATTTGCAACCCCAACAACCCCACCGGTTATCTCTACACTCAAAAAGAGATGAATCAAATCCGCGACATCGTCAAGAAATATGACTTGTTCTTGTTCTCTGACGAAGTTTATCGCGAATTCTGCTACACCGGCGCGCCCTACATTTCAGCATTCCACTTGCCCGAAATCGAGGAGCAGGTTGTACTTATTGACTCTGTATCAAAACGATATAGCGAATGTGGTATTCGCATCGGTGCAATCATCACAAAGCACAAGGAATTGAAAAAGAATGTGATGAAATTCTGCCAAGCACGATTAAGCCCCCCTCTTTTGGGACAAATTGTGGCAGAAGCATCAATCGACGCATCGACCGATTATATGCTCATGACCTACAACGAGTATGTAGAGCGCCGCAAGTTCCTTATAGACGGACTCAACCGCATACCCGGCTGCTACTCCCCCATTCCCATGGGCGCATTCTACACAGTGGTAAGCCTTCCCGTTGATGATGCCGACCGCTTCTGCGAATGGTGTTTGAGCGACTTTGAATATGAAGGTCAAACCGTATTCATGGCTCCCGCATCAGGTTTTTACACCACCAAAGGCGTAGGCCGCAATGAAGTTCGCATGGCTTATGTGCTCAACAAAGAAGACCTTGGCAAAGCTCTCAAAGTGTTAGCCGAAGCACTCAAAGCATATCCTGGACGCACATTATGAAATTTGAACTGTTCATAGCGCGACGGTTAAGTTTCAAAGGCGACAACTCTCAAAAGGCGTCGCCAAGCATAAACATCGCCGTTGCTGGCACATCTTTGGCAATCGTCATCATGATGATTGCCATTGCTGTCATTTTAGGTTTTAAGCACGAGATACGCGAAAAGGTAGTTGGCTTTGATGCCCAAATCACCGTTTCGCCTATGCCCAACCAATATGACATCAGCCAAGAACAGACAATAACCCTCAATGACACACTGACTTCGCTTATCAGCGCAGTTGCCCCCAATGCAGAAATTTCTCTTGCAATCAAACAACCCTGTATACTCAAAACCGATGACAATTTTATGGGGGTTGTGATGAAAGGAATGGACACTAAACACAATTGGGAATTCATAAGTCAAAATTTGGTTGAAGGCGATATTCCCGACTATACGGATAGCGAAAATGCGAACAAAATAATCATCTCAAAATCAATCGCTTCAAAATTAAACCTTAAAGTATCAGACAAAATCTATGGCTACTATTTCCTTGACAACAACATTCGCCCCCGAAAATATGAAATAGCCGCCATATATGAGTCACACTTTGGCGAATATGACCAATTAATGGTGTTTTGCAATATCGGCACTCTTCAACGACTCAACAACATAGACGACAACAAAGGCTCACATGTCGAAATCCGCGGTTTGGCCATCGATGATATAGACAACGCCACCGTTGATTTGATATCGCAGATTTACAATGACAACTACGAGAACAAACTGAGCAAAATATACAACGTCGAAAACATATTCTATCGTGGTGCAGTATATTTTAACTGGTTGAATATGTTGGATATGAATGTTATCGTGATTCTCATATTAATGACAATAGTGTCATGCTTCACTCTCATTTCAAGCATGTTTATCATCATTCTTGAACGCGTCAACATGATAGGAGTAATGAAAGCGATGGGCTCGACCGACAAGCAACTGCAACAGATATTCATCAACATGACACAACGACTTGTGATAAAAGGACTTATTATTGGCAATATAATCGGGTTGACAATCCTTTTATTACAAAGCCACTACCACATATTTCCGCTTGACCCCGAGTCATATTATTTAAGTTATGTACCCATCAAAATCAATGTATTACACATTATTTTGCTCAACTTAGGCGTTATTGCCATATCATATTTAACATTAATTTTACCGTCAAAACTCGTTGCAAAAATCAATCCTGCACAAACTATCAAGTATGAATAACCTTTTTGGCACTCTTTTTGTTAATATATTAAACATCAATGAGTGCTGAATTTCATTGAAAAAACAAATTTAGAAATATAAAAATATCAATAATAAATGACTGAAAACAAAACCGACTTCGTAAAACTCGTAATCGAGGGTATTCAAGAACGCAAAGGCCGCGGCATCACACATGTTGACCTCAGTGGCATCGAATCTGCCGCTGCTCAAAATTTCATTATCTGCCAAGGCACATCAACAATGCAAGTATCGGCTATTGCCGACAGCGTTCGCGAGTATTTGCAAGAAAATGCCAAAATCAAACCCTACAATTACGACGGCTACCAAAATTCACAATGGATTGTGATTGACTACGGACACACATTTGTTCATGTATTCTTACCTGAAATGCGCCAACTCTACAAACTTGAAGAATTGTGGAGCGACGCCGTTATTAACGAAATCCCCGACCTTGACTAATAATTAATCTTTTGTTATGAAACCTGAAAAGAAACCTGCATTCAGATTTAGCATCTACTGGATGTATGCCATTGTCATAGTGGCACTTCTCGGTTTTTACTTGCTTGACGACAACTCGGTGTCAAAAGAAGTAAGTTTTACCGAATTTGAAAAATGCGTAAAAGATGGCGGCGTTGAAAGCATCACCATCTTCAACAACAAGAATTTGGCTGAAGCCCAATTAACCGACTCTATGGCTTCGGTGTTATTTAACAAGCAATATGAAAGCAACTCAAATGTTGACGCCGTTATCAGTTCTCAAATCCCCTCTTCCGACAAAATGGCAGATAAGATTGCCGAATGGGAAGAATCGGGAGCATTTAATGGCGAAGTAAAATATGAAAAAGCCGTTGATTTTTGGCAAAGCTTTTGGATGTGGGGTCCCATATTGCTCCTCATCGGTTTTTGGTTTTTCATTATGCGCGGCATGTCGGGCAAAAACGGCTCTGGCGGTGTGTTCAGCGTTGGCAAATCAAAGGCTAAAATATATGACAAAGACAACTCGGTAAATGTTTCGTTTAAAGATGTCGCAGGCTTGTCTGAAGCCAAAACCGAAATTGAAGAAATCGTTGAATTCTTGAAAAATCCCCAAAGATATACCGACCTTGGTGGTAAAATTCCCAAAGGCGCATTGCTCGTTGGCCCTCCCGGAACTGGTAAAACCCTCTTAGCAAAGGCTGTTGCTGGTGAAGCTAATGTGCCCTTCTTCTCAATGTCAGGTTCTGACTTTGTTGAAATGTTTGTCGGCGTTGGTGCATCACGCGTTCGCGACCTTTTCCAACAAGCAAAAGAGAAAGCCCCTTGTATCGTGTTTATCGACGAAATTGATGCCGTTGGCCGTGCCCGTGGCAAAAACCCAAGCATGGGTGCTAACGACGAACGCGAAAACACATTGAATCAACTACTTACAGAAATGGACGGTTTTGGTTCAAATAGCGGTGTAATCATTCTCGCTGCAACAAACCGTGCCGATATTCTTGATAAGGCATTGATGCGCGCAGGCCGTTTCGACCGTCAGATTTACGTTGAATTACCCGACCTCAACGACCGCGTTGCAATATTCAATGTTCACCTCAAAAATGTAAAAATTGACGACTCTGTTGACGTTGAATTGCTCGCTCGTCAAACTCCCGGCTTCTCGGGCGCTGACATTGCCAATGTTTGTAACGAAGCGGCACTCATCGCTGCCCGTCAACACAAAACATCGGTTGAGCGACAAGACTTCATTGATGCAGTTGACCGCATAATCGGTGGTCTTGAAAAGCGGTCTAAAATCACTACTGATGAAGAAAAACGCTCTATCGCCATCCACGAAGCAGGTCACGCAACTCTTTCATGGCATTTGCAATACGCCAACCCACTTATCAAGGTAACAATCGTTCCTCGCGGTAAAGCGTTGGGTGCTGCTTGGTATCTCCCCGAAGAACGCCAAATCACAACCACCCAAGCAATGCTTGATGAAATGTGTGCAACACTTGGCGGTCGTGCTGCCGAAGAATTGTTCCTCGGCCGAGTATCAACAGGTGCAGCAAACGACCTTGAACGAGTAACCAAACAGGCTTATGCAATGGTTGTTTATTTCGGTATGAGCGAACGATTGCCCAATTTGAGTTACTACGACTCTACCGGTCAAAACTACGGTTTCTCTAAGCCTTATAGCGAAGAACGCGCTAAAATCATCGATGAAGAAGTTTCTCGCATCATCGAAGAGCAATACCAGCGAGCAAAAGACATTTTGAGTCAACATGCCGATGGCCACGCCCAACTTACTGATGTATTGCTCACACATGAGGTTATCTTTACCGAAGATGTCGAAAAAATCTTTGGCAAACGTCAATGGACATCGCGCACTGACGAGATCCTCGCCGCCCGTTCGGCCGAAGCACAGGCAGCCGAACAAGCCGAAATTGAACAAAACGCAAAAGACATTGAAGAAGCCAAAGCCCGATTGGAAGAAGCAAAGTCTAACGATGACGCCAACAATAATGATGGCCAAAGTTCTACACCCCCACCATTGCCTAAAAAAGCAGAATAATCGGTCCATATACAACAAAAGCCACGACCATTCGTGGCTTTTGCTCAATAAACACTACCGTAGCGTAGGCTCTTGAATAGAATTTTAGATCAATGAGGATAAACGTATTTTTATTATTTACCGTTTTACTTGCCGCATTCAACGCCGCAGGACAAAACGACCAGCAAATAGATTCGTTGTGCACCGACTCTATCGCTGTTGCGCAATATATCCCCATTGTCTATGATTCCATCGTACCCACTCACCAACCAACAGAAGCAGAAATACTTATGTCACTCCCAATCGTGCAGAAAATGCCCGATTGGATGAGTAATTATCTCGTGTCATTGCTCAGCGGAAATGTAGACAAAACAAGAGAAAAACCGGTTGACATGGCTTTCACTGCCATACCAACATACACTCGCGAAGCAGGATGGGGGCTTGGAGCCATAGCAACAGGATTATATCGTGCCGACCGAAACGATACCCTACCCAACCCATCTGACTTTTTCATTCAACTTAACGCCTCTTTAAGAGGTTTTTATGTACTCACAATTAAAGGCAACCACTTGTTTTCAGACAACAAATCACGCCTTACATATAAATCGGAGATATATCGTAAAAACCTTGATTTTTGGGGCATTACCGCACTTGAAACTGCAAAGAACGCAAAAACAAAATATGACCGCCGACAAATTGATTTTCAGTTTGATTACACCTACAAATTAAACAACGCATTTGATATCGGCGCACAACTTCGATGCGACTATACTAATGCATACAAATTGGACAACCCCGACTACCTTCTCGGCAAACCGCGAGAATACTATGTTACCGGCTTGGGGTTTTCTGTACAACTCGACACCCGAGACAATCTGGTTACACCAACACGAGGCGTTCATATCGCATACAAACCAATGATATTCCCCAAATTTGCAGGTAACGCTCACGCCACATTCCATAGCCACAACATCATTGCCAACTATTATCAAAAACTGTGGAAAGGCTCAGTATTGGCATTTGACTTTTTTACAAAACTCAACAGTTCGGAAACACCTTGGACAATGTATGAGATGATGGCTTCTGACGGTATTCGCATGCGTGGCTACTATATGGGATCAACAATAGACAAAAACCAAGTTACCGCACAGGTTGAATTGCGCCAACACATCTGGTATCGCATCGGCATGACTGCTTGGGGTGGAACAGCAACACTCTTCCCGTCAATCAAAGATTTTTGGAACAAAGAAAACACTCCCCGTTGGCAATACAATTATGGCGTTGGCTTGCGCTTGGAATTCAAGCACAATGTAAACATTCGCGTTGATCTCGGATTTGGCGAACACACCCGAGGCGTACTATTCGCTATCGGCGAAGCATTCTAACAAAGAGATTAAAGTTTGAAGAAACGACGAGCATTTTGAGTCGTAATCTGTTTTACTTGGTCGAGAGTAAGACCAAGTTCATTTGCTATATATGCTGCCGTGTGTACAATATAGGCACTTTCATTGCGCTTACCTCTATGTGGAACAGGCGCCAAATAAGGAGCATCGGTTTCAAGCAAAATGCGGTCTATACCTATCACTCCCAACACTTCGCGCAATTTTGAGTTTTTAAAAGTAACTATCCCGTTTATACCGAAATAGAAATCGCCGCGCTCTCGAATACGCATCACATCATCGGCCGTACCGCCAAAACTGTGAAACACACATTGAGGCAGATTTCCGTTGCGCTTGTCCATTACCTCCAATATATCATCAAGCCCTTCGCGGCAATGCAATATCACCGGTAATTTGCGTTCGACAGCCCATTGAAACTGAATATCAAGCACTTGCTTTTGCTCTTCGCGATAAGTTTTATCCCAATATAAGTCAACACCCACTTCGCCTATCGCCACATATTTGCCATTTGACAATTCGCCTTGAATTACCGACAAATCGTTTTGCCAATTTTCATTGACCTCTGTCGGATGCAATCCCATGGCCATAACGATGTTTTCGAGAAATTGCGAACACAAACGCTTCATAGGCTCAATGGTGTTCAAATCGACATTGGGAAATACCATCAATCCCACCCCAGTGTCAATAGCACGACAAACGGCATCTTCGGGCGTTGGTTGAAACTCTTCAAGATATAGATGTGTGTGGGTATCTACTAACATAACGATTTATCAATGAGTGCGACGGCACGATTTTTGAGCCAAATCAATAAAAAATTCGCGAGCATCGGCATCAAGATTCAACTCATCAAGATAAGCAATAGCCTCTGCAGCATATTGGTCAATCAATTCGTGGCACTTGTTTGCCAAATCAAGTCGGTCATAAACACCTTTCACAGTTGCTATTTTGACATCGGCGTCAATATCTTTGCCTATCACCGCAGCCAATTCGCCCTTGTCGTCTTGTTCAAGTGCCGAAATTAGCAACCATGTTTTTTTGTCGTTAAGAATATCACCACCGATTTTTTTGCCAAACACGGCGGGGTCGCCATAAGTATCAAGATAATCGTCTTGAAGCTGGAATGCCAAACCGAGTTTCAAACCGTAGTTGTAAAACGCTTTACGAACAAACGTGTCGGCGCCGGCCATAATGGCTCCCATCTCACAAGCGCAACCGAGCAATACCGATGTTTTGAGTCTAATCATATTGATATATTCATCAACAGTGACATCCATTCGGCTTTCAAAATCCATATCATATTGCTGACCGTCATAGACTTCCATTGCTGTGCGATTAAACAGTTCCAACGCGTCGGCTGTTTTATCGCCGGCATTGCGACACACGAGTTGTGTGGCCATTGTCAACATCGCATCACCCGACAAAATAGCCGTAGATTCATTCCACTTAATGTGAACGGTTGGCTTACCGCGTCGCATATCGGCCTTGTCCATCACATCATCATGTAGCAAGGTAAAGTTATGGAACATTTCCACGCCCAACGCTTGATACTTAACCGTTTCAAGCGGTACTCCCAATGCATCACAAACAGCAAGAGCAAGTACCGGACGAATGCGTTTGCCGCCACCTTCGAGTGTGTACTCGATTGGCTCATATAAGCCTCGCGGAGAGGCGGGATATTGAATTTCTGATATGGCGTTATTGATATAATCGGCCAAAAATTGCGATGTCTTCATCTTGTTGATAAATTATATTCTACAAAGTTAAGGCAAACAACTCCTAAATGCAAATTTAATATTATTTTTGCACTACCAAAATACATTAATATGGATAATCTACCACAAGACATAGCAATACTTTTCAGTTACATCAACACCAAATTGCGCGACGATTACTCATCGCTCGACGCTATGTGCGAAGATATGAACATCGACAAGCAATGGCTGCTTGACCGTCTTGCACAAGGCGGTTGGGAATATAATGCAGAGTTAAACAAATTTTGGTAACATTTATTTGCTAACACACGACAAAGAAGTTAACTTTGCATTTAATGGAAGATTATATCAGTCAATTAAATCCGCAGCAACAAGATGCTGTACTATACACCGACGGCCCGGCTCTTGTTATTGCCGGCGCTGGCTCGGGAAAAACACGCGTATTAACTTACAAAATTGTCCATCTACTCAACCAAGGTTTTGAGCCTTGGCGCATTCTAGCTTTAACATTTACAAACAAGGCGGCACGCGAAATGCGCGAACGCATCGAGTCGCTTGTCGGTCCAGCCGTGGCATCCAAATTGTGGATGGGCACATTTCACTCGATTTTTTCACGAATACTGCGCATTAATGCCGACCGCATTGGCTTTAAGAGCAATTTCACCATATATGACGCCAACGACAGCAAGGCTCTCATCAAGATGATTATCAAAGACTTGAATCTCGATGACAAGATTTACAAACCGTCGGTAGTCGCATCGGCTATCTCCATGGCTAAAAATGCGCTTATTTCGCCTCAAAAATATGCAACATCGGCCGATATCATTGAAGCCGACCGTCAGGCAAAACGCCCCAGACTTCACGAAATTTACCGCATCTATAACCAACGATGCTTTGTGTCGGGCGCAATGGACTTTGACGACTTACTTTATTATACCAATGTTTTGTTGCGCGACAATCCCGATATTTTGCAACATTATCAGGAATTTTTCCGTTACATATTGGTTGACGAGTATCAAGACACCAACTTTGCGCAACATCTAATCGTTTCGCAAATTTGCCAACAAAACCACAATCTCTGTGTTGTGGGCGATGATGCACAAAGCATCTACTCGTTCCGCGGAGCAAACATTCGTAACATCCTCAATCTCAGAAACTCATATCCCGACCTGCGGATATTCAAATTGGAGCAAAATTATCGCTCTACCCAAAATATCATCAACGCGGCCAATTCGCTCATTGAGAAAAACACCGAGCAAATTCGCAAACAGGTTTTCTCATGCAATGAAGTGGGCTCACGCATTGAAGTGGTTAAAGCATACAGCGACTTTGAAGAAAGTGCACTTGTAGCATCGCGCATTTCGCAACAGCGACTCATGACTCACGACAGTTATGATGAATTTGCCGTGCTTTATCGCACAAACGCCCAATCGCGCGTACTTGAAGAGTCATTGCGCAAACGCAATATCCCCTACCGCATTTATGGCGGCCTGTCGTTCTACCAACGCAAAGAAATCAAAGACGCAATAGCCTATTTCCGTCTGTCTATCAACCCCAACGATGATGAGGCATTGAAACGCATCATCAACTACCCGGCGCGCGGAATTGGCGACACCACGCTCAACAAACTCACCCGTTGTGCCATCGACAATCAGAAAAGCATTTGGCACATCATCGACAATCTTCCAAGTTACGAAACGGGCATCAACTCTGGCACGGCAAAAAAACTCGAAGCATTCCGCGACCTCATTCTATCGTTCAACCACATGAACGAACAAGGTCTTAACGCCGATGTAGTAGCCGATAAAATCATCTGCGACACACAGTTGATTAGCGTATTATTAAGCGACCGCACTCCCGAAAGCGTTTCAAAGCAAGAAAACATCGCCGAATTGAAAGCCGGGGTCAAAGAGTTTGTGGCAAACAAGATGGAAGAAGGCTTGACCGACAACCTCAAACTCACCGACTTCCTTGCCGAAGTATCGCTTGCCACCGACCAAGACGAAAACCAATCGGCTGGCGAATGCGTTACACTTATGACTGTCCACGCGGCCAAAGGCCTTGAATTTGGCAACATCTTTGTCGTTGGCGTTGAAGAAGAATTATTCCCGTCATCGCGATGCGAAACATTCAGCGAAATCGAAGAAGAGCGCCGTTTGCTTTATGTGGCAATTACCCGAGCAAAAACATTCTGCATGATAACATATGCATCATCGCGTTATCGCAACGGTCAGACCGTATATTGCTCTCCTTCAAGATTTTTACGCGACATCGACAAGCAGTACCTGCTCATCAAAGACAGTGGCGAATTAGGTGCTTCATCTACTCGCGTAAATCCGGCCGAAAACTACCGCTCGTCATTTCACACGCAACCACGACAACCCCAAGGCCTATCGTCAAACAGCCGATTTGGCAATACACAACAACCTAGCGCCAACCAACGCCCGAGCGGCAATTTCAAGCCCATCAAAAGCAGTTCGGCCCCATCGGTGCAATCAATGCATCAAGCCGAGAGCCTCAATGTTGGCATGAAAATCGAGCACTCACGATTTGGCACAGGCACAATCACCAAAGTCGACACCCAATCTGCCGATGCTCGCATCGTGGTACAATTCACCAATGTCGGCGAAAAAACATTATTACTTAAATTTGCAAAATTCAACATCATAGGATAATGAAAGTCAACGAAATACCCACTCCGTTTTATATCGTATATGAAGACCGCTTGCGTCGCAATCTCGAATTAATCGACCATGTGAAGCGCGAAGCAGGTGTTAACATCATTATGGCATTCAAAGCCAATGCTTTGTGGCGAACATTCCCCATCATCAAAGAATATTGCCAAGCCGCAACAGCAAGTTCGCTCAACGAAATGAGACTTGGCAACGACGAGTTGGGTAGCGAAATCCACTCTTATTGTCCCGCCTATACTCCCGAAACAATCAAGGAGTATATGGCCGGCAGCACTCACATCACTTTCAACTCTGTGAGCCAATGGGAACGTTTTCGCGACACCATCCAAGCACACAACGCTAGCGGCGCACGACACATCTCGCCCGGCTTGCGTGTCAATCCCCAATGCTCGGTAATAGAAACCGACATATACAACCCCGCTTTGCCTGGCTCTCGCTTTGGCGTTACGGCCGATCAACTTGACGGCAATCTGCCCGAAGGTCTTGAAGGCTTGCACTTCCACTCTTTGTGCGAGTCAACATCCTATGACCTCGAAAAAGTGCTTGAAGCCTTTGAAGCGCAATTCGGACAATATCTTCCCAAAGTGAAATGGGTAAACATGGGAGGCGGCCACCTCATGACACGCCAAGGTTATGACATCAACCACCTCATCGACTTGTTAAAAGCATTCCGCAGCCGCTATCCGTGGCTTGAAGTGATACTTGAACCCGGCAGCGCATTCACTTGGCGCACAGGCGACCTCATCACATCGGTAGTCGATGTTGTGGAAAACCAAGGCGTTAAAACAGCGATTGTTGATGTATCATTTGCATGCCACATGCCCGACTGCCTCGAAATGCCCTACCAACCCGCTATCACCGAGAGTGTACCCGTTGACAACAATCTCCCAACCTACCGACTTGGCGGCAACTCATGTCTCAGCGGCGACTTTGTGGGCGATTGGAGTTTTGCCACTCCGCTCAAAATGGGCGACCGCCTCACACTTGAAGATATGAACCATTACACCACCGTAAAAACAAATATGTTTAACGGCATCCAACACCCCGCAATAGTGTTGTGCCGCGCTAATGGCGAGTGTGAATATTTGCGCCAATACACCTACGAAGACTATAAATCCCGAATGAGTTAATCAACCTATAACCATACCATTGAATATGCCACGATTTTCAGTCATAGTTCCCGTTTATAATCGCATCGACGAAGTTGACGATTTGCTTAAAAGCCTCTCGGAACAATCTTGCAAAGACTTTGAAGCAGTAATTGTCGAAGACGGCTCATCACAACCCTGCCAAGATGTCATCAGCAAATATGCCGACAAAGTTGATGTAAAATACTACTATAAAGAAAACGAAGGCCGCTCTATTGCCCGCAACTACGGACTTGAACGCGCCACAGGTGACTATTTCATATTTTTTGACTCCGACTGCGTCATTCCACCCGACTATTTCAAAACACTGTCAGCCGCACTTGACCGCAATCCAGTCGATTGTTTTGGCGGACCCGACGCAGCACACGAGTCGTTCAGCACCACCCAAAAAGCCATCAACTACTCGATGACATCGTTCTTGACAACAGGCGGTATCAGAGGCGGAAAGGTGCAACTCGAAAAATTCGTGCCACGCACATTCAATATGGGCTATTCACGCAAAGTGTGGGAAAAAGTTGGCGGTTTCCGCGAAATGTTCTCCGAAGACATCGACATGAGCACCCGCATTCGCCAAGCAGGATTCAGCATCGGCCTCATTCGTGAAGCATTTGTCTACCACAAACGCCGCGTGAACATGAAACTGTTTGCGCGACAGGTATATGTATTCGGCATGTCACGCATCACACTCAAACTCCTCTACCCCGATTCGCTCAAACTTGTGCACACTCTGCCTGCCGTGTTTGTTCTCGGCTCGCTCATGCTCATCGCACTTGCATGCCTCGTTTCGTGGCGGTTTATCACACCGTTATTGGCCTATTTCCTTGCGATATTCCTAACCGCACTCATTTCAACCAAATCTTTAATTATTGCTTGCAAAGCACTCCCCGCAAGTATTATACAATTAACCGGATATGGTTGCGGTTTCATAAAAGCATTCACACTTAAAATACTATTGCGCCGCGGACGCGACATCAACGAGGAAATCAAAATACGCAAAGGTAAATAAACCGTTATGAGCGACAAACTGAAAGAACCACAGAGTCGTTTTGGTCGCATAGCCGACCTTGCCGACAGCGACAAGCCTCGCGAAAAAGCACTCGCGCAAGGCATAAGTTCGTTGTCAAATGCCGAACTGCTGGCCATCATTCTCGGCAGCGGCATTCCGGGCAAATCGGTCATTCAGTTGAGCCAAGAAATGCTCGCCCACTGCAAAAACAAATTGCAAAAACTCGCCCGATTGTCAATCGATGACCTTACCAAAAACTTTGAAGGAGTAGGTCCGGCCAAAGCCATATCACTCATTGCGGCATTTGAATTAGGACTGCGACACAATGACGAAGAAATTGTCGATGACCCGGTGATTACAAGTAGCGAAGATGTGTTTCATATCATGCGCAGCCGCTTGGGACGCATTTCTCACGAAGAATTTTGGGTGTTAATGCTCTCACGCAACAACCGAGTGATCTATGAGCAACGCATCAGCATTGGCGGCACATCAA
>JAFZHD010000019.1 GCA_017555085.1 Muribaculaceae bacterium
AAACTATTGGATGAATATATTAAAAGAAAATATTAGGCATAAATACCCCATTGGAACGCGTTCCAATGGGGTATTTATCATACTTTTTGTCTACTAAGAGTTTTTTAGTGTTTTTTCATCCTACTTTTTGTCCAGGTAACCACGATTGTCGTTTCTTTTTTATCCTTACAACAACACGCATGCCATCCGCTTTCGGACACAAAAAAAACCGACAACACAAAGTGTCATCGGTTTCATTTCTGCGACAAAAGTCGCGTGTTCCTTAGAATTATTCTGCAGCTTCAGCAGCAGGAGCTTCTTCGGCAGTTTCAGCAGCAGCGGCTTCAGCGGCAGCAGCAGCGAGTTCTGCTTTCTTTGCTGCAACGGCTTCAGCTTTTGCGTTGTTTTTAGCCTTTTCTTCTTCCATGCGCTGTTTAGCGGCTTCATTTTTCTTGTTGTTTTCTGCTGCTTTGAAAGCATCAGCAGCAGCGTTCTTTTGGTTCTTCCATGCTTCGAAACGGCGTTGAGCTTCAGCTTCATCAAATGCGCCTTTCTTAACACCACCTTGGAGGTGTTTCATCAAGAGTACACCTTCATTAGAGAGGATAGCACGAACAGTGTCTGTGGGTTGTGCACCACAATTTACCCAATACAAAGCACGCTCGAAATTCAAAGTTACTGTAGCAGGATTAGTGTTAGGATTATAAGAACCGATCCTTTCAATAAATTTACCATCTCGTGGAGCTCTGCTATCGGCGATCACAATAGGATAAAACGCATAGTTCTTGCGACCATGACGTTGTAATCTGATTTTAGTTGCCATTAAATTAAAAAATTAAAAAGTTTGATTTGTATTGAATTAGCGGGTGCAAAGTTACACATTTTATTCTACACCCACAACTATTTTTCTCTTTATTTTACATATTTTGTTCGCGCATAGCCTCTTCTGCCGCATGCAACGACTCAATTTTACCTATATCATGCCATTGATAGTCCTCTGCGGGCTGATATCCCATGATTTTTATGTCGCGACAGGAATCGATATAGAACGGCATAATCGAGAATTTTGGCTCGGTTGCATATTTCTCCAATGCGCCGAAAATGCGGCCGCTGATAACATGTACTCCGCCAAATGCCAATATCTGCATTTTTTCGGCATCATAAACGAGCCCTTGCGGTTTAACCTCTCCAGTCTGGATATTTGTCCAGCCACACATCTGCCCCCGCTCAAACAACAAATAACGGGCCGTATTGCGTGGTTTCACCAACAATGTCGCATCAGCGCCCGATTGAGCATGAAACTCCATCATCGCGTTCAAGTCGAGGTCAGTCAATATATCGGCATTATGAATCAAAATATCTTCATCGCCTTCAAGCCATTGACGGGCGGCCAACACACCGCCACCGGTGTCAAGCAAAGCCTGCCGCTCGTCGCTGATGTGAATCGTTACGCCAAAATTGTTTTTTGCTGCGAGAAAATCGATTATCTGTTCGCCAAAATGACAAACATTAACCACAATATCATCACAACCGGCATCAATAACACGACGCAACACTCGTTCGAGCATTGTTACACCATTTATTTCCACCAACGCTTTGGGCTTATGGTCGGTCAATGGGCGCAAACGCGTGCCCAAACCGGCCGCAAATATCATTGCCTTTTTCCCCATCAGCGCTTGGCTTTGAATGTTTGCTCAATGTTTTGTTCGCGGTGTACAAGTTCCACCTTCACGCCGAATTTTTTGTTCAAATGTTCAGCCATGTGTTGTGCGCAATAAACCGAACGGTGCTGACCGCCAGTACAGCCAAAGCACACCATCAAATTAGAGAATCCACGCTCAACATAACGTTTAACCGACGAGTCGACCAACGCATAAGCATGCTCCAAGAACTCCAAAATCTCGCCGTCATCTTCAAGGAATTTAATCACTTGCTCATCAAGTCCAGTAAACGGCTTGTAGCGCTCATATTTACCGGGATTGTTCACTGCACGACAGTCAAACACATATCCGCCGCCGTTGCCGCTTGTATCATTAGGAATACCTTTCTTATAGGCAAAACTCATGACCTTCACAGTCAATGCGCGTTTTTGCAATTCGTCGCTAAACTGTTTGAGATTAACCAATCGATGGAGCAAATCGTTGAGATAGGGGTATTCGGTATATGGTTCATCTAACAACTTACGCAAGTTTTCGATGGCGAAAGGAACGCTCTGAATAAAATGAGGCTTTTTCTCAAAATACCCGCGGAAACCATACGCACCCAAAACCTGCAATGTGCGGAACAATACAAAGTGGCGCAACTGTTCGCGGAAATAGTTTTCATCAACAGGAATATACTTGCGCAACGCATCAATATATTCACCAACAAGTTCCTGACGGAGACTCTCGGGAAAATTAGCCTTTGCCTGCCACAAAAACGAAGCCACATCATAATAGAACGGACCTTTGCGACCGCCTTGGAAGTCAATAAGCCAAGGTTCGCCACCTTTAAGCATAACATTGCGCGATTGGAAATCACGATACATAAAGGTGCTTGACTGGCTGCGCATCAACACCTCAACCATAGCTTGAAAATCAGCTTCAAGTTTATCTTCAAGAAAATCGATGCCTACTGCTTTCAAGAAGCAATATTTGAAATAGTTGAGGTCCCACATAATGCAGCGGGCATCAAATTCGGGCAACGGATAGCATACATTGAAGTCCAAGCCAACTGCACCGCCAAACTGCACATCAGGCAACAAACGAATTGTTTTCACCAACATTTGGCGCTCTTCTTCGCTGAACACACTTGTAGCCCTACCCTTTTCAATTTCATTAAAAAGCATAGTGTTGCCAAGGTCTTCTTGAACATAGGCCATTTCATCATCAGACACGGCAAGCACCTCGGGAACGGGCAAATTGCGTTCCTTAAAGTGACGAGCCAAATACACAAACGCCTGATTTTCCTCACGGCTTGTACCTACCGCACCAATGAGCGAGCGTTCGCCCGAAAGACGGAAATAACGGCGATTTGAGCCCGAAGAAGGCAATTCTTCAATCTCGCGTGGTTCGCTGCCAACCACATCTTTATATAATTTGCTTAAAATCTTGTGTTCCATATTTTGAATATTTCCACAAAGATAGTTAGAACTTGCGTAATAATGGCAGAATGAGGGCAAAATATGATAAGTGGTTGGTACTTATACCATTTTTGTGTTACCCCGCCATATTTCTAATTTCGGCAGAAATAGCCGTATATGGTGGGTATTAGAGAAAGAATTGCTACCTATCCGTTGCCTTTTTATAGAAGGGAAAGTTGGTAGAAACAGCATCTTTAATCTCTTGCACATACCCTGTCACAGCCACAAAGAACGCTTGTTTTACCTATCGTTGC
>JAFZHD010000020.1 GCA_017555085.1 Muribaculaceae bacterium
ATCAGTAATCAAAACGCGATTGTCAATGTTGGTGATTTCGGTTTTGAAAGTCAAGTTCGAGGTTGAATTGGTGTAGTTGAATATATCGGCAATTGCAATAGATGCATTGGGATTGTTTTCGGCAGATTCAATCTCGATTGATACATCGGCGATTTCGGGACGATAAATGCGGGGAGTGATGTATAATGTAGCTGTAGTCTTGGCCGATGCTCCATTTTTGTCGATACATTCCAAAGTGAAAACAAACTCGGTTTTAGTATCAACATCGCCAGTAAATTTCACTTTGGGAGTGATGTTGCCGTTAGTAGCGTAAGTTAAATCGAGCCAGTCATAATCTTCACGAATATACATTGTAATGTTGTCGGTGCCAGTGCCTTCTGCGTCGTTATAGTATGTTGAGAATATAATGTTGTATGGTAAAAAATGATTCCCCCGATAACGCATGGTTGCTCGGAGGAATCGTGGCTACATTAACCCTAAATTTATGATGCCAAATTTTTTATTTTATGCGTTGTTGCGAATGCGGTCGTCAAATGCTGTGAGAGCGGCTTTTGCTCCTTCGCCCATCGCGATGACGATTTGTTTGTAGGGAACTGTTGACACATCGCCTGCGGCATATATGCCTTGAACCGATGTACGGCAACGCTCGTCGATTTTGATTTCGCCCAAGGCATTGGTCTCGACAATCGATTTGAATGGTGTGCTGTTAGCCGCGAGTCCTATTTGCACAAATACTCCGTCAAGGGCAATTTCTCGTTCTTCACCTGTTATTCGGTCCATCACTTTAAGACCGGTCATTTTTGAGCCGTTGCCCAACACTTCGGTGGTTTGGCTTGATGTGAAAATCTCGACATTATTGAGGCTGGTTACCTTGTTTTGTAACACCTCGTCGGCTTTGAGCGAGTCGGCAAACTCGATGACAGTGATCTTGCGACATATTCCGGCAAGGTCGATAGCCGCTTCTATGCCCGAGTTGCCGCCGCCAATAACTGCCACGTCTTTGCCGTTGTAGAATGGACCGTCACAGTGGGGGCAGAAGGCAACACCTCGGCCAAGATATTCGGCTTCGCCTTTGACATTGAGACGGCGCCAACTTGCTCCTGTTGCAATAATCAGCGATTGCGTTTCAAACACTTCGCCACCTGTAACAAACAATCGTTTTGTGTTGCCGTCGGTTTCGGCGCGTTCAACAGTTCGTTGGTCAAACACTGATATATTATATTTGCCGATATGTGTTTGAAGGTCGGCAGCAAGTTGCTCACCAGTAGTGTAGGGCTTTGAAATGAGGTTTTCGATACCCACAGTTTCCTTTACCTGTCCGCCCATTCTTTCGGCCAAAACAGCTACTTTCAGGCCTTTGCGTGCAGAGTAGATTGCAGCCGAAGCCCCGGCAGGACCACCGCCCACTACAACTACGTCAAATTGTCGCACAATGGGGGTGATGTCAGCGTCCGAATGTTCAAAATTGTCTTCAAGCTTGCGAAGCAAAGTGGCGAGTTCGCCTCGGCCGGTGTGAATCGCTTTGCCGTTGGCATAAACAGTCGGTACGGCCTGGATGTTGAGTGCATTTACTTCGGCCTCAAATCGCGCTCCGTCAACCATTTCATGGCTGATGTTTTGATTTAGCAAGGCAAAGATATTGAGGGTTTGAACAACATCAGGGCAGTTGGTGCAACTGAGCGAAACAAACGACTGTAAGTGTACTTTTTCGCTAATTGCATTTATGCGTCGAACAATAGTTTCGTCGGGTAGATTTTTACCTTTTCCGTCGGCATTAAGCACTGCAAGCAATAGTGATGTAAACTCGTGGCCGCCAGGTATTCCGCGAAATTTCACACGGCAGTCGTCGCCCTCTTTCAATAACGAAAATTCAAGGACATCGCGGTCATTGACTTCGTTGAAAGTGGCGTTGATGCGGGGCGAACAACTTGCAAAATCGTTTACAAATTCCACCAATTCGTCGGCATCACTGCGAGCGGGGTTGTAGTTGACAGCCAAAGTGTAATTGCTGTCAAGGAGTTGAAAAACATTTGTTACCTGATTTTTGATGCTTAAATCCAACATAGTTTTTTAGTGGTTTGCTTTGGGGTTAATGTTGCTAATGTAGAGTTTTAAAAGGAGAGGAGAGTGGAGGTGTGATTATTTTGCGAGATTATTGACTCCACCCTCCACGGGGATGCACACTAAATATATGTCTGATTAAATTTTGCCAACAAGGTCAATGCTTGGTTTGAGAGTTTCGGCACCTTTCTTCCATTTGGCGGGGCACACTTCGCCATCGTGGCTTGCCACAAATTGAGCGGCTTCAACCTTGCGAACAAGTTCGTCGGCATTACGACCGATGCTGTTGTCCTGAATTTCTGCGATTTTGATTTTGCCTTCGGGATTAACCACGAAAGTTCCGCGATAAGCCATACCGTCTTCTTCAATCATGACGCCAAAACCGCGGCTGATAACGCCAGTGGGGTCGGCAAGCATAGGATAGCCGATTTTGCGGATTGATTCAGACGCGTCGTGCCAAGCCTTGTGAACAAAGTGAGAGTCGGTGCTGACAGAGTAAACCTCTACGCCCAACGATTTGAGGTATTCATACTTTTCGGCAAGGTCAACAAGTTCGGTAGGGCACACAAAAGTGAAGTCAGCGGGATAGAAAAAGAAGATAGCCCATTTGCCTTTTACGTCTTCGCTTGAAACGGTTTTGAACTCGCCATTGTGGTAGGCCTGAACTTTGAACTCGGGTAATTGAGAATTGATAATTGGTTGCATAGTTTTTATTGTTTTAATTGTTATTTTTATTGTTGTTTATTGTTCTTGAAAATCGATTTGTTTTTGATTACGATGCAAAGATATATACGCATTTTTACTCAATAACAATTTTTCCAATTGATAGTTTTTATGCCCACATAGATGCAGTCTATAATGGGACGTTTTGGTATTGTAAGATGCTGAGGTATAGGTGTAAGTATTATAGGTCTTGCGGTAGAGTGAGCTCGGCAATCCTATGCGACACGATGAAAAATACCTCTTGATGAATCAAGGGTTCGCAGGGAAGCAAAGGCTTATGCCTTTCTTCAACCGTCAAAATAACGATGACCTTATCCTCGCTATTCAGTCGGCTGGCGTGACTCGTGGTCGCAATGGTTTTCGCAAGGATAAAGGTGGCGAAAAACTTGCCGAGACTGAGGACGATTTGCTCCAACATCGCACCGAAGGAACAGACGCTTTCGATACGTTCTACATCGGTTGCGAGAAATTTCCACATAGAGAAGTATTTCACATATCTTCAGGTGGTGTATTATAATAAACCATTTAAAGTTATATTTGACTTTGGCTACTATATTTGTAAAATATAGTGATTATTTGGTAAATATATTTGTATAATTTAATTTTATTTCTTATATTTGCGTCGTGATTTTAAAACATACGCTATGGAGAAATCTGAAAAACGGCAAAGATTTGAAAAAGTTGCCTCGAATCGAGTGCAAAAAATTATTGATTTCTTGAATCTGCTCAAGAATTGTTCTAATCGTAATAACTACGAATACACCGAAGATGATGTGGAGCACATGTTCTCTGAAATTCAAAAGGCATTGAAAGAATCAAGAAATGCCTATAATATTGAAATGTCTAAAAATAATAAATCAGGATTTTCTTTTAAATAGTCATGGCGACAAAAAATAACCGCGAACTCGATTGCTCATGGAACTTCCCAGACTTACCTGAGAATGGAAGTCTTGTAGGTCCAAATGAGCCAATGACGGAGAATTTTAAAAAGACTCCATATGCTTCTATTGTAAGAGAAGCTATTCAAAATTCCCTTGATGAAAGATACGATAAAAGCAAGCCTTTAGAAATGTCTTTTTGGGTAAAAGCTATGCCATTTGATAATTATCCTAATTTTTTAGACATAAAGAGGCATATTAAAGGATGTTTGGATTTTTATCCTAGTAGTGGGGATATATATAATCCGATGTTGAACTTTATGACAGAGGTTGAACGAACTAAGAAACTTCCATATATTCAAATTTCTGATTATAATGCAAATGGAATGTTTTTTAATCAAGCAAATCCAAATGATCCAGATAGTCCATTTGTTGCTTTTGTTAGAGCTGCAGGACTTTCAACGAAAACAAGTAATAATGCAGGGGGATCTTTTGGCTTTGGTAAAGCTGCATATTTTTATCTTTCTCCAATTAGAACTATATTGGTATCAACATTAACTAAAGACGGAAAATGTTTCTTTGAGGGAGTTTCGTCTTTATGTACACACAAATATAATGGTGTTGATAAAATGGCAATTGGATATTATGATTCCAATAATGGTCTTCCTATAACCGATAATGATAGTATCCCAAATAGGTTTAAGCGTATAAAAGACGAATCTGACGAGGACCGACCTGGTACAGATATTTACATTATGGGGATTAGAGAGTTGCATGAAAATATCCCTTTTGAAATATCAAAAAAATATATCTATAACGAGATGATGCAAGCTGTTCTTAAGAATTTTTGGATGGCTATTTATGACAATATGTTAATTGTTACTATTGGCGACATCATCATTAATAAAGAAAACCTATTGGAGATTATGGAATCATTTTTTTCTGATGAAGATGATTCTTCTCGTAGCTTAATAGATTATAATCCTTTGCCTTATTTAAAAATGGTTGTCAATGCTCAAAACAAAGAGCGTAATCACCATATATTTAGCCTTCAATCAGATGAAGACAAGAATAGCCAAATTATTCTTTATCTTCATAAAAAGAAAACAGCAAATGATAGAGTGCTATTTATGCGCTCTCCTCGTATGCTAGTCAAACAAGAGAAGAAAAGGAATAAGAAAGGTTATTATGGTACTTTGATCTGCACTGGTGGGAAGTGGGATACGTTACTAAGATATGCAGAAAATCCAGCTCATAATGAATGGGATAAAAACAATTATGATAAAAAAACTGAAACGAAAAGGGAGATAGAAAATTTGCTTGACTCAATATTTACTTTTGTTAGAGATAAAGTTGACGAATTATTTGCAAGCAACAACTCTTCAGAGGACTCAATTAAAGACCTTGAACAATATCTTTATATCCCAACTGAAGCAGATGATGAAGATGATTTCGCGCAAGAATCCATCATGAGCAATCCTACTGGAGACTTTAAGGATGAAGGTTCTTCGATAACTTCAGATTCCGATGTTATTCCTACCCCAAAACAATCAGAAAATAATGAGTACCGAGGAGTTGTATTACAACCAAAGTCTTCAACTTCAAGCGCAGACCCTTCTGGGGATAGAGTCTCAGGACATGGTGGATCTAATGGAGGCAAAGGTGGTCGTAAAGGAGGAACTCGTTATATTACAGAGATAAGTAATGACGACGATGATGTAGATGAAAAAACAACATCTTTGCATTTTGTTCCTGTACACTATCGTTCATTTGCTCAAGTAGAGAACAATGAAATATATCACTATATTGTTATTCATTCTGATTACGATATTCCAAATGGTAGAATAGATTTAAAAGTAGGAACTGAAGGAGATGATGAGTTAATAAATGTTGCTTCTTCTGATAAAGGACAAGCGAGAGACAATACGATTATAAATTTAAGTCTTGTGCAAGGCTCAAACAAAATTAAAATTCGTTTTGCCGATAATATGAAACACTCAGTAAAGCTTGATACTTATGAAATTAAATAATATATCTTTTCCATATCCAGTTTTGCGTCAAGGCTCTGATGACATTGTGCCTTCATTGCCTGATGATGCTATTGTAATTTCGGTAGATAAAAATGAAACTGATTTTACGTTTAATATTTCTCTTAATTATAACAATTCCGATATTGAGGAATTAGTAAAAAAAGGGAAAGCTACATACGCATGTGAAATTGATTGCATAAAAACCGTTTGGAGAAAGTCTTTTTTTAGCAAAACAAAAAAGTTTACAATTACCATTCCTCGTAGAGATTTATCGGGGAATATAACTTTTAGTGCATATATAGTAGTAACGGAACCAATAAAAGGCTATACCAATAAAGGCTTTAATAGTGATTATGGTAAGGTATCATTTGATATGGAACCTGGCGATATTTTGGCAGGATTCCCTATTATTCCACATCATGTTGATATTAAATACGACAAGCTACAAGCGGCAGGTTCATTTTTAATAATAAGGGAAGATGTACAATCAGATGTTACTAATTTCAATTTTGACAATGATAAGATTGAAATTAATATTCCAACGGAAATGTTCAAGCAATATCAAAATGGTTTAAAAACGAATTTTGCTGAAATAATGCATGCTTCTCTTGCGTACAACGCTTTGACTTGTGCATTATACGAACTTCCTAATTGTAATGGGTCTCTGATGTGGGTTCAAGCTTTAAATTATCGCTTAATGACTGAGTTCCCTAACGAATATGACTCAGAATCAAGAACCATTTCAAACGTACCATCGGTTGCTAATAGACTATTAAAAGACCCATATAAAAGGTTGTTTGTAAAACTTACCGAAGAATTAGAAAATGACATAGAGGAAAGCTATGGATAAACTTCAAAATACATTTACAACTTCATATGTTGCTAAGTTAGCAAATGAAGTAAAAGCCGAAATATCTATTGACAAATATTCTGCCGAAGAATTTGAGTATGATAAATCAGCACTTAAGTTTGTAGCGCGAGTCTACAAACCTGATAATCTATTGGAGCAAATGCTTAGTGCTGAAAATGATTTTGAAGCAGCAGTATTCTTGTATAAAGCATACAAAGATATACCCTTGGTATTAGCTTCTAATGAAGCGTTTTGGACTTATCTTTGCCATGTGGATTTGTTTGAATATTGTAAGAAACGCTATCCAGTCAATGAGGCTAAAAATAAAATTTCACATATTCAAGACCACTGGTTTTTTGGTAAAGGACATACGAGAAATACATTAGCTCAATTATGGTGGGGAGTCCACGAAACGATAGATGAAGATAATCCAGAAGACCCTTATCACTTGACTAAAGTCTTTTTTATCAACTATTCTTTTCGTGTTATATGGCTAACTGTAATGCTTCGCACCAAGCAAGGTTTATTAGGCATTTTGGATTTTTTAAAAGAAAATCCTGAGATTACCGATAAGGCATTTGAGTATAGAGGACTTTTCATAGCTAAATATTTTAATCGCTTAGGTGGTTCTAAACAATTATCCTCTTTACCTCGAGATTTTTTCAAAAAGGAACTGGATAAAATTAAGGATACTATATTGAGTATTACAAGCAAAGCACAAGTTTCAAATGTTGATGCATCAAATATCATTCAACAAGCAAGACTAGACAAGACAAAGTACTCCCTAAATGATAGTGTGCCATTGTCTAAGGGTAAATTAGCTGTAATGATTGTAAAAGAATATGTAAAGAAATATCCACAAGCTACTTTTGATGAAATTCAACAAAAATTCCCTGATGTTCTAATCCCGTCAAGCTATAGAAGCCTGGGATTAATCGTTAAAGCTGAAATTGTGGCAAATAGTGAATTATTACCCAAATATAAGAATAAGAGATATTATTATGATACTAAGGATTTTTGGCTTAAATCATCAGACGGTATTGAATTTTTAGTGAATAATCAGTGGGATATCAATAGTATCGGTGATATTATTGATGTCGGAATCAGTGAAGGTTTTTCTATTGTTGCCATAGAGAATTAAGAAATAGATTACTTAAGGAAGATTTCAGGGATTGAGTCTTCCTTTTTCTTTCAATATCAGTATTCTAATATATTGGTGTCCGGTAAAACTTTTTGATGGAATACGAAAATAGGATTAGTTCCATTTTGCAAGGAGTAGTCCTTTTGGGCTATTTCTGTATTGCAACAAACATAACAACCATGGGTAAAAGTACGCATTTTACCGGATAGCCGATATGATTTATGATAAGGGGGGGGGCTTGTAAATCAAAAGAAAGAATCTCAACCGCATTAAATCTGCGATTGAGACACCATTTTATGCTGTGTCGATTTTTTTTCGGACAGCAATATTTCCTTTTATTGTTATGCGAGTTTCATCACTGCTCGATATACCTGTACTGTGCCGTATTTTGCACTCTGATTTGATGATGCAATCGCTGTCGCTTTTCGTCACACGATGATATTTAACTACGCAAAGTTCGGGTATCATTCCCAACACAAGGACACTGCGAGTTATCCTAAATTTCTCAAACCTTTCAGGTAGTAAATTATCTAAGATAATCCTTGATGTTTGACGGCAACCTGCTTGGTCCACTTGCATACCCACTTGGTAGCGTGTAAAAATCAAGTGCGAAAGCATATTGTTGTTAAATCATTAAATCGTAAAATAATATGACATATTCAGTTCAAACATCGGTAATGGATCCTGGTTTTGATAACAATTCAGTGAATAATCGTTCTCGCTTTGATCCTCGTGCGATGAAATTTTACCAAGTAGATATTGAAGACATTGACAATGAAGTTTACTCTTACGAAATCGAAATTGCAATGATGAAGAAGTATCTCTTAAAGCCGAACAAATGTTCAATGGCGACATTGATACAATGTATGTCTATCTAATGTAAAAGATAGTATTTTTTATTTATTTCTAAAGAATTTGTCAACGTATTCAATGTAATCGCCTTCTATTTTCTTACCTCCTTGCATACAAGACTTCTCTCCACAATATTGTCGAAGACTTTTTAACGATAACGCACTTGTTACAACTTTTCTATACTGAGGTCTTATCCTAAAAAAGAACCCAGTTTTTGGAGGTGTATATGTTGGTGTTTCATATTTCGAATCATCTACACATTCGGATTTGGGGATATTGATTTTTTCAACGAGCATCTTATATGTAATTATTTGCTTGCCTTTTGTTGAACAATACATATATACAACATCTCCAACTTCAACATTTCTTGTTTGTCTCCATTCTACAAATCCCAAATCATTAAGACATTCATCCAATCTGAAGTCTTCTTCTTTGTACGAAAATATCCAATGTGTCATACATATAACAATTTTATTTTTGCAAAGTTAAAAATAAAATTCGATTTGTGCAATTTTGCGTTTCCTGCCCCCCCAATAACCATTGACGGATTTGTGTCAAACAGAGTGCCTATGGTTCTCAGCCATAAAAATGATGTTTTTATGACCTTGAGGATGGATTTAAGACTCTTTAACTAAAAATGCCCTTTTACTGCGTTTTGTGGAACATCATGTCCTCAAAAGTGCGCTACCACCTCGGTTATGGTAGCGCGCTACCGCATTTTGGTAGCGCATTTTGTCGTTTTCAGTCTTTTTCTGTCGCTCTCAGTCGAAATTAGTAATTTGACTATTCTCGACTCGGAAGCGTTGAAACTCAGTGTGTTATAGTTAATTCCCTTTGGTTTAGAGCCAAAAAAAGGAGTTCGACTGAACTCCTTTTCGTGATCCGCCTGGGGCTCGAACCCAGGACCCCAACATTAAAAGTGTTGTGCTCTACCTGCTGAGCTAGCGAATCTCCTTTGTTTTGTGCAGTTGTTTTTCTCAATTGCGTTGCAAAGGTACGCACTATTTTTGAACTGTGCAAATATTTTGGCAAATTATTTTGGAAAAAAATGCCGATTTTTTGTAATTGCCTAATAGCGAGTTGCTTTGCGGGAAAACTTTTTTTGCGTGTTTGTGTCGCTATTTGTGCAATATAAATTTTTAATTGTTTTTTATCGGCGTGTGGGTAGATGATTTTATTCGTCCTCGTTATGACTTGGCATATATTTCATGTATTCGTCGTAGGGGATGTAGCGGCCGCCCATTGATGCGAGGTGGTCGGTTTTGAGTTGGCAGTCGATTAGTGTGCCGGGTGTCATGCTCAATGTCTGCGCCAAGAATATGAGCGCGAGTTTTGAGGCGTTGGGTACGAGCGAAAACATGCTTTCGCCGACAAAGCATCGTCCGATGGTGACGCCATAGAGCCCGCCAACAAGTTTGTCGTCCTCGTCCCACACTTCTACGCTTGATGCCCAACCTTCGTGATGCATCATTGTGTAGGCTTCGGTCATCTCTTTGCCAAGCCATGCTCCGGGCTGGTCAATGCGCAGTTTGCCGCAGTTTTCAATTACGCCTTCAAAGTCGCGGTCGATGGTTACGCGATATTTGTGGCGGTTGATGAGCGTGCGCATCGAGTGTGAGATGTGTATTTCTTCGGGGAATATGACAAAGCGCTGCATGGGGCAGTGCCACATGCGCTGTTCGCGACGGTAGTCTGACCAAGGAAATATGCCGTTGCAGTAGGCCAATAGCAGTCGGTCAAGCGAGAGGTCGCCGCCGATTGCCAAAAGGCCGTCGGGTTCGCCTAACCGAGGATTGGGAAACCAAATGTCGTCGTCAAGTTGAAATACCATGATGCGATTATTTAGAGGTTGTAAGAACTAATTGGTCGTTGGCGATGTCAATGATGGCTTTTCCGCCTTTTTTGAGCGGGCCAAAGAGAATTTCGTTAACGAGCAACGGTTTTACATTTTGCGAGATTACGCGTTCGAGTTCGCGCGCTCCATATTTGTTGGAGAATCCGCGAGAAAGCACCCATTGGCGAGCCTCGGCGGTGAGAGTGACGCTCACGCTGCGTTCTTGGAGTCGTGAGTTGAGTTCGCCGAGTTTCTTGTCAAGAATGAGCGATGCCATGTCGGTGTTCATATCGTTGAACACAACTATGCCTGACAGACGGTTGATAAATTCGGGCTTAAATGTCTTTTTGACTTCGGTGAGCATTGCCTGACCAGTTGTGACTGTTGAACCAAAGCCTACTCCGGCCTGTTTGGCAAATTGTGCGCCCGAGTTTGATGTCATGATGAGTATTACATGGCGGAAGTCGACTTTGCGGCCGCGGCTGTCGGTGAGCGATGCGTCGTCCATGACTTGCAACAATGTGTCATAGATTTTTTCGTGAGCCTTCTCAATCTCATCAAGCAGCAACACGCAGTGGGGGCTTTTGCGAACGGCCTCGGTGAGTCGTCCGCCTTCTTCATAGCCTACATAGCCTGGTGATGAGCCGATGAGTTTAGACACGCTATAACTTTCGCTATATTCGCTCATGTCAAATTTGTGGAGTGTCACGCCAAGTTCTTTTGCTAATACTCGGGCGACCTCGGTTTTGCCGACGCCTGTCGGTCCGACAAACAGCAGGCTTGCTTGGGGCTTGTGTTCGTCGGTGAGACCTGCTCGTGCGGCCAATACGCTTTCAACCACATTTGTTATGGCTGTATCTTGGCCAAAGATATTTTGTGACATTCTTGTGCGCAGATTTTTGAGCACAGAGGTGTCGTTATCGTCCATGATAGATGTTTCTACTTTGCCCATGCGAGCGACGATAGAGTCGATGAGAGATGTGTCTACCGATTGTGTCTTGCGGTTCTCTATGGGTTTGAGTTCACGGTAAGAGCCGGCCTCGTCGAGAACATCGATTGCGCTATCGGGCAATGCTCGTCCCGAGAGGTAGCGTGTGCTCAATTTAACGGCGCGTTCGGTTACGCCTTTGAGGAATTTTATATTGTGGTGGCGTTCATATTTTTTCTTAATGCCATCAAGGATTTCGATTGCTTGCTCTTGTGTGGGCTCGGCGAGGTCAATCTGTTGGAAACGGCGAAGGAAGCGCACATTGCCGTCCATGTGGCGTGTGAGGTCTTCGTGGTTGGTAATGCCGATAAAGCGCAATGCCTCGTCGTCAAGATGCTGCATGAACAGTTGCGAGAAGTCGCGCGAACTATTTGCATCGCCACGGCTGCCGAAAAGTGTGTGGATGTCGTCTATTACAATGATGCCGCCACCTTGCTCTTTGATGCCAATCATGATTGTTGCCACGCGTTGCTCTACTTCACCTTGGTATTGCGCTCCGGCCATTAACTGTTGCGTAGAGATTTCATAGGCGGGAAGAAGTGTAAATCGGCCTGCCATTTCTTCAAGTTGGGAAATAAAGCCGCGCACCAATGCTGTTTTGCCAACGCCGGGCTCGCCGATGATAAGGGCGTTATTGCGGTCGCAACGGCACAAGATTTGTGCCATGCGCATCATTTCCTCTTCGCGGCCGATGATGGGATGCTGTCCGTTGCCGTATTTCTCGGTGAGGTTGGTCACATATTTTTCCCATTCGGGTTGAGGCGCCGCTTGCCACGGTTGGTCGTCATCGCTGTCAATGTCGCGTCCGAGTTGTTCGCTCATGGCTTTATTGTCGAGCGAAATCATGAATTCGAGAATGCGATGGGTTTTGTTGGCGGTATATTTCTTGAAAGTCTCGATGGCGTAGGTGTCGTTAGTTTCAAGCAATGCGAGAACAATGGCAACCGATGGGATAGGGGCGTTGTCGTTGTTGACAATGTCGTGTGCGCTTGCCAATGCTTTGCGGAGTTTGTGCGAAGCCGAGGGAGCGGTGTATGAGTCGTTGCTCTCAACATAACTGTTGAGGTATTCGCGAATGTCAAATGCCATTGCGTGGCTGTCAAATCCGAGTAGGTTGATGTGTTGTGATATTTCGTTGTGCTCGGTGATGGCAAGAATGAAATGCTCGGGCATTACAAACTCGTGTTTGAGCGAAACGGCTATGTTGTGGGCGCTATCAAGAAGTGTGATAGCAAAAGGAGAAAATAAAAAGTCTTTTTCCATACTGATTTTGAGTTGTTACTGATGTGGTTGAGTGGTGAGTTTAAGAGGAAAGCCGTTGTCGCGGGCGAGTTTGGTCGCCTTGTCGGCTTTTGATTCGGCGATGTCGAGAATGTATGTGCCTGCAATGGCTTCGCCGCTTTCGTGCACATAAAGCATTAACTGAATCGCGTCTTCTTCGCTCTTTTGGAAAATGTCCATCAATATCATAACGACAAAGTCCATGGTGGTAAAATCGTCGTTATGAATTATCACATCATAAAGTTGTGTGTGTTTTATTTTTAGTCGGGTGGCCGACCTGTTAGATGATTGCTGTTGTTCCATAATATTACAAAGATACACAAATAAATTGATAATCAAAAGCAGGTCGAATGTGATTAATGCATAAAAAAGAAAAAGGCTGCGAGTGCAGCCTTTTCTTGGGGTGAATAATGGGGTTCGAACCCACGACCTTCGGAACCACAATCCGACGCTCTAACCAACTGAGCTATATTCACCATTTGGTTTTCAACGGTGCAAAGGTACTACAATTTTTTGAATTGGCAATACCTTTTGGCATATTTTTTAATTGAAAATTGTTTTTGTTGTCAATAATTGTGGTTGTGTCGCGTGGCACATCGATGTTGTGCTTGTTGAAAATGTCTTCGGCGGCTTTTGTAAACGCTTGGCATTGAGATGTCCATGCGCCTGATAGGTATTTCTCGACAGGAACGAGGCGGAAATTGTCGTTACTGCCAGTCGGGGGAATCGTAAAGACCAATCGGTAGGACGCCGAATCAACTTGCGCCACGCCATTGATATCGCGTGAGAGGCTCACTTTGAGCATTGCGCCGCCGCGAGTGTCGCGAGTTTTCATGTTAGAGATAAAATTGCCCAATGAATACACCAGCAAAGTGTTTTTCCGGGTCAATTCGTTATATCTCATTTCCATGGGTTGAATCACATGCGGGTGGCCGCCAATAATGAGGTCAACCCCTTGTTTGCACAAAAAGTCAGCAAGTTCTTTTTGTGATGCGTGGGGGAGTAGCTGGTATTCATTGCCCCAATGCACACACACAGCAATGAGTTCTGCTCCTTTTTTGCGGGCGTTGGCAATATCTTTTTTGATAATGTCTTTGTCGATGTAGTCAACAACAACATTGCCTTGAATGGTGATGCCGTTTGTGCCGTAGGTGTAGTTAAGAAAAGCGATGTTGATGCCGTTTATGTTTTTGATAAATGGCAAATGGTTGTTGCGATGCTCGGCATTGCGATAAATGCCGATAAAATCGGTTTCTTGCTGTTCAAATTGCGAAATGGTTTGTAACACACCTTTGTCGCGACGGTCGAGGGTGTGGTTGTTGGCGGCAAGCATGAGGTCAAAGCCGGCATCGGTCAGTGCTGTCAGATATGATTCGGGAGCGCTGAAACAAGGGTAACCGGTGTAGGGCTTGCCTCCGAGGGGCGTTTCGAGGTTGACCACTGCATAGTCGGCATTTTCGATATATGGCTTAATGGCGGTAAAATACTCGTCGTAGGAATATGTGCCGTCGCCATTTGATGCCGCATCAATCTGTGCCGAATGCTGCATTGCATCACCTGCAAAAACAAGTTCCACCTTGCTGTCATTCCACGAAGTGAAAGGCAACAAGGTGAAAATTAAGGGGAGGAGAAAATTCATTGTTATATGAATGTATTAATAAATAGCGTGTTGTGCTGCGAGAAGAGTATTCTTCATGAGCGAAACAATGGTCATGGGGCCAACACCACCGGGAACGGGAGTGATGTATGAACATTTTTCGGCCACATTTTCAAAGTCAACATCACCGCTGAGACGGAAACCGCTCTTGCGTGTTGCGTCGGGAACGCGAGTTGTACCAACATCGATGATTACTGCGCCTGGTTTAACCATGTCTTCTTTGACGAAACCGGGGCTGCCGAGAGCAGCGATAATGATATCGGCTTGGGCGCAGATTTCTTTGAGGTTTTTAGTTGCGCTGTGGCACACTGTAACTGTTGCATCGCCGGGGGGGTGCTTTTGCATCATGAGTGATGCAACGGGTTTGCCCACGATGTTGCTGCGACCTAGAACTACGCAATTTGCGCCTTTGGTGTTGATGTTATAGCGACCGAGCAATTCGATGATGCCTGCGGGGGTAGCCGAGAGGTAGCAGGGAAGACCGATTGACATGCGGCCTACATTGATGGGGTGGAAACCGTCAACATCTTTGCGATAGTCAATTGCTTCAATGATTTTTTGCTCTGAAATGTGGCGGGGCAAGGGGAGTTGCACGATGAAACCGTCAACGCTTTCATCTTCGTTGAGACGTTGGATTGCAGCAAGAAGTTCGGCTTCGGTTACATCATCTTCATAACGGATGAGAGTTGATTCAAAACCGCATTGCTCACAAGCTTTTACTTTGTGTGCAACATAGGTTTCGCTACCGCCGTCATGACCAACGAGGATAGCAGCCAAGTGGGGGCGTTTTTTGCCCTCTGCAACCATTTGTTCAACTGATTGAGCAATCTCTTTTTTTATGGTGTCGGCAATGAATTTGCCATCAATGAGTTCCATATCGAAAAATGTATTTAATGTTTAATGTTATTTGCGACGCATGTTGCGCATCATTTTGGCGGGATTCATTGTAGTCGCCATCTTCATCATTTTGCGTGTTTGTTCAAATTGTTTGAGCAAACGGTTTACGTCTTGGATGTTTGTACCCGAACCGCGAGCAATGCGTTGGCGACGGCTGCCGTTGATGATTTCGGGGTTTGCGCGCTCTTTTTCGGTCATTGAGTGGATGATGGCTTCAATGCCTTTGAATGCATCGTCATCAATATCAAGGTCTTTGATGGCTTTACCTACACCGGGAATCATTGATGCAAGGTCTTTGAGGTTACCCATCTTCTTGATTTGTTGAATTTGATTCAAGAAGTCGTTGAAATTGAATTGGTTTTTCGCGATTTTGCGTTGCAATTCGCGTGCTTCTTTTTCATCAAATTGTTGTTGGGCCTTTTCAACGAGAGAAACGATGTCACCCATGCCGAGGATACGGTCGGCCATACGAGCGGGGTGGAAGAGGTCGAGAGCATCAAGTTTTTCGCCTGTACCCACAAATTTGATGGGCTTGGTTACGACAGTGCGAATAGACAATGCAGCACCACCACGAGTGTCACCATCGAGTTTGGTGAGAACAACGCCGTCAAAGTCAAGGCGGTCGTTAAATTCTTTGGCAGTGTTGACGGCATCTTGACCTGTCATTGAGTCAACAACGAAGAGTGTTTCTTGGGGGTTGATTGCTTTTTTGATGCGTTCGATTTCGTCCATCATCTGTTCGTCAACAGCGAGGCGGCCGGCGGTATCGACGATTACGAGGTCGAGGTGGTTGGCCTTGGCATAGCTAATCGCATTTTTAGCAATTTCAACAGGGTTGTTGTTGCCTTCTTCGGTATATACTGGAACTTCGATTTGTTGTCCGAGAATTTTCAATTGCTCAATAGCGGCAGGGCGGTAAACGTCACAAGCAACGAGCAAGGGGCGTTTTGCCTTTTCGCTTTTGAGTTTTTTAGCGATTTTGCCAGAGAAAGTGGTTTTACCCGAACCTTGCAAACCCGACATAAGGATAACTGTGGGATTGCCCGAGAGGTTGATTTGGGCTGTGTCGCCACCCATCAATTGGGTCAACTCGTCATGAACGATTTTAACCATCAATTCGCTTGGCTTGATGGCGTTGATTACATTTTGGCCAAGGGCTTTGGCTTTAACGGTATCGGTAAATTGTTTTGCTACTTTATAGTTAACATCGGCGTCAAGCAATGCGCGGCGAACATCTTTGAGAGTTTCGGCAACATTAATCTCCGTGATTTTTCCTTGACCTTTGAGAAGTTTGAAACTTCGTTCAAGTCTTTCGCTTAGATTTTCAAACATATATATTGAGGTATTTTATATTATACGAGAGTTATTTTACTAATTTGTTGGTTGTAGTGTCGGGAAATACGATCCATGGTTTGAATGACTTGGCTTCTTCAAAGGGCATTGTGGCATAACTCATAATGATTACTATGTCGCCTTTCTGCACGCGTCGTGCTGCTGCTCCGTTGAGGCAAATTACGCCGCTGCCGCGTTGGCCTTTGATTACATAGGTGTCAAATCTTTCGCCGTTGTTATTGTTGACAATATACACGCGTTCGCCTTCAATTATGTTGGCTGCGTCCATAAGGTCTTCGTCTATGGTAATGCTGCCGATGTAGTTGAGGTCGGCTTCTGTGACTGTTACACGGTGAATTTTTGATTTCACCACTTCCACTTGCATCATTTTCTTTATTTAGTGTATTTAATGTTATCAATGAGTCGCACTTCTCCGCAATAAACAGTGATGCAGCCCACTGCTACGGGTGCATCTTCCCAATTGCTGATGGGTTGCATGGTGGCTGCGTTAACGATTTCGTAGTATTCAACCTCCATTTGCGGGAAAGCGTTTATAGTGTCGATTACATATTGCTTTGTTTCGGCAAGATTGTGACCGAGGGCATAGTCGAGGCTCGCATTGAGTGTGCGGGCAATGTTGGGGGCAATTGCGCGCTGTTGTGGAGTGAGTCGCACATTGCGGCTGCTCATGGCCAATCCGTCATCTTCGCGTTTGATGGGGCAATCAATGATTTCGATGTTGAAACCTTCTATTTCGACCATACGGCGAATAACCGCGATTTGTTGAAAGTCTTTTTCGCCAAAATAAGAGCGGTCGGGCTCTACCATGTAAAACAATTTGCTGACAATTTGAGCCACGCCGTTAAAGTGACCGGGGCGCATAGGACCTTCCATAACTTCGGCAACAAGGCCGAGGTCAAATGTGCGAGTGTCGGGCTCGGGATATACCTCTTCGACCGACGGAATAAATGCGATGTCAACATTGGCAGCCTTCATTTTTACGCAGTCAGCCTCTTCGGTGCGAGGATATGTGCGCAAGTCTTCGGGGTTGTTAAACTGTGTGGGGTTGACAAAAACGCTGACAACAACAATGTCATTGTCTTTGCGTGCCTGTTCCATCAGTGAGATGTGACCGGCATGAAGAGCGCCCATTGTGGGCACGAGTCCTATGGTTTTGCCTTGTGCGCGTTGAGCGGCAACACGCTGCTTTAATTCAGAAACTGTTCTTATTACCTCCATTTATAATGTAATATGCCTAATAGTTTGCAAAATTACATAAATAATTGCTGATTAACAAAAGAAACTCGGGGTTATATTTGCCAGACAAGAGAGAATGAGTTATTTTTGTGGGTCAAAAATTTCAAATGCGCTTTAATGGAACAAGAATACGCCTCGACATTGCTTGAAAATGCAGTTAGCGAATTGTCGCGATTGCCGGGAATTGGACGCAAAACAGCATTGCGTTTGGCTCTGCACATTCTGCGACAGGAAGAGCGCATGGGCGTTGGTCTTGGCGAGGCTATTATCAATATGCGCCGCGGCATCAAGTATTGCCGATTGTGTCACAATATCAGCGAAACCGACGAGTGTGCAATATGCAGCAACCCGATGCGCGATTCTTCAACAGTGTGTGTGGTTGAGAGCGTCAAAGATGTGATGAGTTTTGAAAACACTCGTCAATATAGCGGACTATACCATGTGCTAGGCGGTGTGATTTCGCCAATGGATGGTGTAGGCCCCGACCAGTTGGAGATTGATTCGCTTGTCGAACGCGTGCAAAGTGGCGAAGTGAAAGAAGTGATTCTCGCTTTAAGTGCGACTATGGAAGGCGAAACCACAAATTTTTATATCTACCGCAAATTAGGCACTTTGCCAGTCAAGATAACCCAATTAGCCCGAGGTGTATCGGTTGGCAACGAAATAGAATATACCGATGAGGTTACCCTTGGCCGTTCATTGCTTAACCGCACATTATTCACCGATTCGTTTAACAATGCCAAATAAATAGCCACATGCTTGCCGATGATAAAATAAGACTTCGTGCATTGGAACCCACCGACCTTGATGTGCTTTTTGCGTGGGAAAATGATGCGTCATTATGGGCCGTCGGCTCAACAATAGCGCCGTTTTCGCGAAAACAGTTGTGGAACTATATCGAGAATTATGATAATGACATATTCTCGGCACGACAGTTGCGTTTTATGGTTGAAGATGTGGAGAGCGGTGAGGCTGTCGGAATGGTAGATTTATTTGATTTTGATCCAGTTAGTCGCCGTGCATCAGTAGGCATTTTGATTGATGCCAAATTTGGGAATAAAGGCTATGGAACTCGCGCTTTGCAATTGCTATGCGACTATGCCAGTCAAGCCGTCGCAATGTATCAGTTAGTGGCATTTGTGCCTGTCAAAAACGAATATAGCCGTCGATTATTTGCGCGATGCAAATTTGATGAAACTGCACTGTTGAAAGATTGGATAAGAGTAGGTGTAACCTACCATGATGTCGCAGTGTATCAGCGAGTTTTAGGTTGATTCCCGATTAATTTGATTCGGGGTTGATGGGGTGGTAAAGCCATCCGCGATAGTCGTCGCCCATATAGCGCACCATGTTGTGCCAATAGTCATTGTCTTCGCCTGTGAGCAAAGTGTCAATGTCGGGAATATCGGTTACGGCCCACACATTATTTGATAATTCGCTGGCGAGTTGGCCGATGTCCCAGCCGCTATATCCCAAGAAAAATCTTATTTTGCCCTCAACGGGATAACCGCTGTTGATGTAGTCGATAACGGTGTCAAAATCTCCGCCGATATACAGTCCGGGGATGATTTCTTGTGAGAAGGGGATAATGTCGCCTAAGGTGTGAATGAAAAACAGTCGGTCAGATGATAACGGACCGCCGCAAAACAAAGGTATTTTTTCGTCGCATGTAATTGTTGCCACAACTGAAGCCAAATCGATGTCAAGGGCGCGATTAAGCACGATTCCGAGTGTGCTTTTGCTCTTGTCATATTCGGCAAGGCACACCACAGCATGATTAAAGAAGCTTTCCCTTAAAAAGGGCTCGGCGACAAGCAACGAGCCCTGACAGGGAATGCGGTTTTCTATATCGATATTGAATAATAGAGATTCAAATCTTCTCATTAAAGGAGAGGGTGGGAGAGTGTGAAATTATTCTTGTTCGGCAAGGAATTTTTCAACATCAAGAGCCGCGCGGCAACCCATTCCGGCAGCCGAAATTGCTTGACGATAGCGGGGGTCGGCAACATCGCCCGCTGCAAAAATGCCGGGAATGTTGGTGGCCGATGTGGGGCCTTCAAGTTTGATATAGCCTGTTTCATCAAGGTTTACATGACCGCGAACGATGTCGGTGTTGGGCTTATGGCCGATTGCAAGGAAGAAACCGTCGATAGCGATGTCAAAAAGACGCTCGTTTTCAGTGCCTTTGTTTTCAACGAGGTGTGCGCCTTCAACGAATTCTTCGCCAAAAAGACCAACAGTGTTGGTGTTGAAAAGAACCTCAATGTTTTCTTTGTCAAATACGCGTTTTTGCATTACTTGTGATGCACGCAAATGGTCTTTACGCACAATCATATATACTTTGGCTGCAAGGTTGCTCAAATAAAGTGCTTCTTCACAAGCAGTGTCGCCACCGCCAACAACAGCCACTGTCTTTTTGCGATAGAAGAAACCGTCGCAAGTAGCGCAAGCCGATACGCCGAGACCGTTATATTTTTGTTCGTCAGGCAAACCGAGATATTTGGCTGATGCACCTGTTGCAACGATAATGGTGTCGGCAACAACAGTTGAGCCGTCGTCGATAGTTACGACATAGGGGCGGTTGCTGAAATCAATGCTTTTAACGATACCTGTGCGCATATCAGCACCAAAACGTTCGGCTTGACGGCGCAAGTCTTCCATAAGTTGAGGGCCGGTAACGCCTTCGGGGTAACCGGGAAAGTTTTCAACTTCGGTAGTGATGGTTAATTGTCCGCCGGGTTGCAAACCTTCATAAAGGATAGGCGACAAATTGGCACGAGAGGTATATATGGCAGCTGTGTATCCAGCAGGGCCAGAGCCTATGATGAGGCATTTTGTTTTGTTTTCGCTCATATTCTTGTTTTTTTAGTTTTATCGTAGGTCAATAATCTCGGCATTGGGGAAGGCTTTTTTGTCGAAATTGAAAGTTGATGCCGGCAAAGATGAACCTTCTTTTATGTTTTTGGTGACAATGGTGATTGTCTCGCCGTTGTCAAGCGACAGTTTGATTTCGGTGGGATACAAAGTGGCATTATTCATGGCGAGAACAATGCTTGTGATGGCTTCGCCGCGGCTTGACAATGGCGTTAGTTTGATTTTGGTTACTCCATTGCTGTTGCTGATGGTTGTGGCCGAATAGGCTTTGCGAAATGCGCTGACAATTGCAAACGGATTGATTTGTTGCAACTCGTCGGGCGTCGGCTCTGTGATGCTCACTTCGTTGTTTGCTCGTGAATAGGTCCACTGTGTGCGGCCGTTGTACCAAATTGACAACTCCGACATTTCAATGACAAATCGGTCGCCCGAAATGGTGATTTTGCCATTTGAAGTGCTGCCGTTGCCCGACATGGTGAAACTTGCTGAGATCGATTTTGTACGTTGAAATTTGTCGGCAGCTTTGTCGAGTAACGTAGCGCCATTATTGGCCGAAACCGAGAGGCTGCAACCGATAATGGCGATGAGAATTGAGATGTATCGTGTCAATGATTTCATGTTTTATAAAATCTTGTAGCGATGGCTTATTTGTTGTTTAAGATTTGTTCAAGTTGGATAGAGTCAACTAACACTTGGCGAGGCTTTCCGCCTTGAGCCGGTCCGACGATTCCAACGGCTTCCATTTGGTCCATAATGCGACCTGCACGATTGTAACCGATGCTGTAAGTGCGTTGGATAGACGATGTTGATGCCGATTGAGAGTTGACAATTACGTGGGCAATCTCATCAAACAGCGGGTCGCGGTCGGTGAGTTTAGTCGTCGAAAGGCCTTCGCTGTTGCCCTCGGGAATGTAGTCGGGGAGCATATATGCATGGCTGTAACCGATTTGCTCATCGATGCTGTTACAAATGGCAACCACCTCTTCGGTTGAAATAAATGCACATTGAACGCGCTCAATAACACCGTCGCGAGAGAATAACATGTCGCCTTTACCAATCAATTGGTCGGCACCGGGACGGTCGATAATGGTGCGTGAGTCAACCATTTGGTTTACGCGGAAACCGATGCGGCCTGGGAAGTTGGCCTTGATGAGACCTGTAACCACATTTGTTGACGGGCGTTGTGTGGCAAGAATGAGGTGGATACCCACGGCACGGGCTTTTTGAGCGATGCGTGAGATGGGTGTCTCGATTTCTTTACCTGCAGTCATAATCAAGTCGGCAAACTCATCAACGATAACCACGATGTAGGGCAAGTAACGGTGGCCCTTTTCGGGGTTAAGAACGCGACGGCTGAATTTTGCGTTATATTCTGTGATTGAACGAACATTGGCTTTTGTGAGGAGTGCATAGCGGTTGTCCATTTCAACACACAATGATAACAATGTAGCCACCACTTTGTTGGGGTCGGTGATAACCGCATCTTCTTCGTCGGGAAGTTTTGCCAAGTAGTGACGTTCGAGTCGGCGATATAGGCTAAACTCAACCATTTTGGGGTCAATAAGCACAAATTTGAGTTCGGCCGGATGCTTCTTGTAAAGCAAAGATGCGATGATGGCATTCAAACCGACAGATTTACCCATACCTGTTGCACCTGCAACGAGAAGGTGGGGGATTTTCGCCAAGTCGGCGAGATATACCTCATTTGAAATGGTGACACCGATGGCAATGGGGAGTTCGGCTTTTGACTCTTGATAGGTTTTTGAAGAGATAATCGAGCGCATGGGAACGATTTTGGGCTCTTTATTAGGAACCTCAATACCGATTGTGCCTTTGCCGGGGATAGGCGCGATGATGCGAATACCTAATGCGGCAAGGTTGAGGGCGATGTCATCTTCAAGGCGTTTGATTTTAGCAATGCGAACACCTTCGGCAGGAACAATTTCATAAAGGGTAACTGTGGGACCTACGGTTGCCGAAATGTTTGAGACTTCGATGTCATATTGTTTGAGCACATCTTTGATGCGCTGTTTGTTGTTTTCTTGCTCGATGTTATCGACACTTGGAGCCGATGTGTCTTGGTCGGAAAGCAACTCTATTGAGGGGAAACGGAATTTAGACAATTCTGCTGTTGGATCGTATGCATCGGTATTGATGCTTGCCGCTTCTTCGATTTCAGTTGCGGTTATTTGCATTGAATCGTTGTCGGTTGTTCCTTCCTCTGCTTCAATGATGGGCTCTTGGGCAACTTCTTGGAATTCGGGCTCAACAATATCTTGCTCTGTGGCAGTTTCGTCGTCGGTGGTGTCATCGGTTGTGACATCAAAATCAACAATGATTTCTTCGTTTTCCTCTTCTTCGGGTTCTTCGGTTACTGCGGTGTTGGCAGTAGCGATGTTTTTCTCTTCTGCTTCACGGCGCAAGCGTTCTTTGCGAGCATCAATCGCGGCTTTGTATTTGAGCAAAATCGCTCTGATTTCAAAGAAGAATATTGCAATAACTGATGCCACTAAAAGAATGCTGACTCCTAATGCACCCCATGGTCCTGCATATTTAATGAGGAATGTATTGACATAATGGCCGTGCTCGCCACCCAAATAGAATGTGCATTCGCTGTAAAGGGAGAAGAGTCCAACGGTTACCGATGCCGCAATGGCAACGATAATGCTCTTGAATGTGCAACTCCAAAAGTTCATTTTGTAACGGCCCATTAATGCCAAGCCAATCAATACCATGTAAAATACAAGTACCAATGAGCCAACGCCCAAGCCTTTGCCGATGAGGTAATAGGCTGCCACGGCGCCAACAGGGCCAGCTTCATTGTCGATGTTTTGCTGGTTGGCCATTTCACTCAACGGGAGATTGAGCACTTGGCTTTGGTCGGCGTCGGCAGTGAAGAAATAAGAGATAGAAAAAATGAGGATAAAGGCAGCCATAAGCATAATTACAATACCGAAATATCCGTGTGTAATTTTGCTTTTGAAGAAATTGATAAATGCCGATACATGTTTTTCGGCATTATCGGTATTCTCCTCGGTTTCCGTCTCTTTTTTTGTTGTGTGTTTGCCGCTGAGTTCCATTTCTTCTAATGTGGGAATCCCATCGGGGTCATACCCTTTGCGGCTTTTTCGTTTTTGGTCCATAGTTTAGTCGGTTATGATAAAGTTTATAAATTATGTAATGCTTCAATAGTTGCAATGGGGTCTTCGGCCGAGAAAACGAAGTTGCCGGCTACAAGAATGTCGGCACCTGCTTGGGCCAGAAGTGCGCCTGTTTCCATGTTTACGCCACCATCAACTTGGATAGTCGCTTTTGAACCGCTTTGGTTGATAAGTTGGCGCAATTGTGCCACTTTTTTGAGTGTTCCGGGAATGAATTTTTGTCCGCCAAATCCGGGGTTAACCGACATGAGAAGCACCATGTCAACTTCGGTAACAATGTCTTCGAGCATTGATACGGGAGTGGCGGGGTTGAGTGTTACACCGGCTTTCATGCCTGCATCTTTGATTTGCTGGATTGTGCGGTGAAGGTGTGGGCACACTTCATAGTGTACGTTCATGATTTCGGCACCGCAGTCTCTCACTTGCGACACAAACTTTTGAGGCTCTACAATCATCAAGTGAACATCAAGAGGTTTTGTGGCAATTTTTTGAACTGCTTTGATAACGGGGAAACCGAAAGATATGTTGGGAACGAATACTCCGTCCATGACATCAAGGTGAATCATGTCGGCAGCACTTGCGTTGAGCATTTCTACATCGCGTTGCAAATTAGCGAAATCGGCTGAAAGTAATGAGGGTGAAACTTGCATGGGATATAATTGGTTTATTTTGTTTGACTAATGATTATTTCTTGGGTTTAAAAATATTCCAAAGAATGAACAACACGCATAAGCCGCCGATGGCGAGACCAGCATAGGTCAAATAGTGGTTGTATTCTTCTACTTTGGCAAGCAATTCTTCGGTGGTTTCAATGCCGGGAATGGTTGTGAGGACAAATCCGACAACTGCCAATGCGATGTTCCATATCACAGCACCAAGGGCAGTGAACAAGGCAAATTTGGCTACATTCATTCGTGCCAAACCTGCGGGAATTGAAATGAGTTGTCTTATACAAGGAATCAATCGGCCGATGAAAGTCGATATCGCGCCGTGTTTGTCAAAATACTGCTCAGCATTTTCCACCTTTGATTGGTCAAGAAGACAGATGTGCCCTAGACGGCTATTGGCAAAGCGGTATATGATGGGGCGTCCGAGCCACATTGCCAAATAGTAATTGACAAATGCACCGGCCATGGCTCCTAATGAAGCAAAGACGACAACCATATAGATGTTCATTGTAGAGCCTTCTTGTAAAGCAAGATAGGCTGCGGGAGGAACAACAAGTTCGGAGGGGAAGGGGATAAAAGAACTCTCAATGGTCATGAAGATGAACACAAACCAATAGTTGGCATTCTCACAAAACCAAGAGAAGAAATCACTGGCCCAACCGCCGGAATCTAAAAGTATAAAGTCAAGCATAAAAATGTCTGTTATCTAATTAATCTTACAAAGATACTTATAAAATTCCAATCGTTTGAAACATATTACGATAAAAATCGGCTTTTTGTTCGATCGGCAGTGGATATGCTCTTGATGTAGAGGGCATTCGGTAGATATTTATAGCGTGATTATTTAAGTAGGCAGTCGTGAATTTGCCAACGGCGGGGACGTCAGTGTCCGTTACTTGTGCTATGATTTGAGCGGCTTTTTCGCCAGTGGAAACTATGGTGTGGCAATTTGGCATCTCAGTGATTAGGTCGCACAGCGGGAGAGAGGTGACAACTTCGAGGAATTTATCTGATGCATTGTCTTTTAATCGCTTGACTTCAAGTGCTGCATCACCCATTGCTATTCCTTTGTCGTTGAGGAGCTTCAAAATGTCGCCAAGTCGGAATTGCTTGGCATTGCTGTCGTAGAAATGGTCTTTGTCGGCAAAGAAAATAAGGCCGATTATGCGCCAAAAATCGTTGATACGGTTTGGGTAATAAAACTCCATAGACCAACGGTTGCTCTTGGGTGGAAATGCTCCAAGAATCAACACGCGTGCGTTTGCGGGAACATAAGGTTTCCACGGATGACGCTCAACGGGTATGTTTGTAACGTTCATAACGCAAAAATAGTAAATAAAGCTGAAACATTAGCGCTTAATGTTTGCAGTTGCTAATAAAATTTTTAACTTTGCAATGTTAAATGCATTTTACATAAAATTATGAATAACATATTCAAAACTGTTGCTTGTGCGGTAACGCTATTTTTCATTAGTTGCACAGCACAAAAGAATGTCCCATATATGGTAGAAGCCGAAACTATTCCTACAGAAGTTTTGGCACAAATACCGGCGGTAGCAGAGCCGATAGTAATGCCGGGCGATTTGCTCAATATTGAGGTTTCGGCAACAAATATGAAGGCTGTGGCTCCGTTCAACAAAGGCCGTTATGTTGATATGAATGGCGAAGTGAAGGAATATAACCAAAACAATCAGACTGGTAAAGTGTCGCCAGAATCATCAACACAATACTATTTGGTGTCGAAAGACGGCGATATAGATTTCCCAATTTTAGGTAAATTGCATGTTGCCGGAATGAATAAAGCTGCGATTGAAACTTTGATACAGAGCGAATTGTGTCCCAAATACTTAAAGGAAACCCCAAGTGTTGATATTCGCTTCATGAATTTCAGAGTGACTGTGTTTGGTGCGGTAAAAACGCCAGGTACTGTTATTGCCGAAAATGAGCGTATGAACATATTTGAGGCGTTGGCTCGTTCGGGAGACCTTGACATCAAAGGTCGCCGCGATAATGTGAAACTTATTCGCACAAATGCTGATGGCTCTCGTCAAATTGCGGTACTCAATCTCAATGACAAAAACATATTGTTGTCGCCTTATTACAACCTTCAACAAAATGATATGATATATGTGGAGCCTAATAAATCAATGGCTCAAAATGCATGGCAAATCAACCCAGCGGTTGGTGCAGCCATAACAATTATTGGCGGTTTGTCATCTATCGCGTCATTGATTATCGGTATTGTATCATTGTCGAGAATGTAATCGGCTCAATTTTGTGATTATGGAAGATTTGGATAAAACAACGAATAGACGCCAAGACGGTTTTGACCTGATGGGCTTGCTTTTAGACTATTTGTCTAAATGGAAATGGTTTGCGCTCAGTTTGGTGCTGTGTGCAGCAATCGGTTATGTGATTCTCTCGACTATCGTTCCTGTCTATGAGGTGTCGGCATCGGTATATCTCAATGACAATGACATGAAGGGCAATGGCACTGCGCTGATTTTCAGCGGTGACATGCTGACCGGAAAAGATTATCTTGATGAAACACAAATCGAAATTTTGAAGTCACGTAATAATCTTATCAAAATCGTTGACAGTCTTGATTTGGCCTACTCTTATTATAAAGTGGGAACATTGAGAGATGAGCCTATTTATGGCACAAATGCTATTGTTGCTCGTCTTGATTCGGTAAGCTTGCGCGGTTTGTCATCGCCAATCGAAATTATTGCATCAAAAAAAGGATCTACCTATTCTTTTGATATTGAGACAAATTATCGTGGTGAGGTGGAGCGAAAAACGGTTAGGACAGATAGTTTGCCTCTTAAAGTTGAATTAAGCCATGGCTCATTGGAATTGTCGCCTTCAAAAGCGACAAGCCGTCTTGATGGCAAATTGAAAATAGAGGTGTCAAATCCCACAAAGGTGGCTGCACGACTTTCGGCAAATCTTAGTATCGGCTTTGCCCGCAACTCATCAACAATTTTGATTATCAATTATCAAACACCCGTTGTTGAAGAAGGTGCCGACATTATCAATACATTAATTAATATATATAACCAAGATATCATCGCTGACAAAAATCGCTCGGCATTGCAGGCAGAGGAATTTATAGTTGAACGCCTCGCTTTGATTCATGGCGAATTGCAGAATGTAGAGCGCGAGGTTGAAGACTATCGCCGCGAGAAGAAGATTACGGATATCTCAACCGAAACAGGCATGTATTTGTCGCAAACATCAGAAACTGATGCCGAAATTGCGCAAGTGGATATGAAGCAACAGTTGGTTAGCGATGTAGAGAAAATCGTTAACAATCAAGATGCTTATGCTCCCATTCCACAGGTAATTGATGATGCGGCTTTGAATAGTATGATTGAGGCATATAACAAGAAACTCGCTCAAAGAGCGGCGTTGCTTGATGGCGGTACAGAAGATAACCCCATTGTGCAAAACATGCAAGATGATTTGGCTCGCGCTAAAAATGAAATTTATCGAGGCATTGAAAATGTGAAGCATGGATTGAGCATTCAAAAACGCAATTTGACCAATCGTGACCGTCGCATTGAGGGTCGCATTTCAAATATTCCGACTTATGAACGCGAGTTGACCGGTATTTTCCGCGAACAGCGCATCAAAGACAATATCTATAATTTCTTGCTTGAAAAGCGCGAAGAGATTGCATTGCAGAAAACGCTTGCGACACCCACTGCGCGTCTTATCGATGACCCACTTGGCTCGGGTCCTGTTAGTCCTGACCGCATGATGTTTATTCAGATTGTGTTGTGTTGTGGATTGTTGATTCCCGCCGGTTTGATATTCATTCGCCGTTTGGTATTCCCCATTTTCAAAGATAAGGATGAGCTTGAACGAGCAACAAATGTGCCTATTTTAGGCGAAATCGGTAAAAATAGCAGTAAAGAAGCGTTTGTGCTTGGCGATAATGTAACAACACCTATATCTGAAATGTTCCGTCTTGTGCGCAACAATGTGCAGTTTCTGGCGTCGGGCAGTGGCAGTAAAGTGCTATTGGTTACATCATCAATCTCGGGCGAAGGTAAGACTTTTGTGGCGGCAAACTTGGCCTTGTCATTTGCGTTGACTGGTAAGAAAACGCTTGTAATAGGTGCCGACATTCGTCGTCCGGTGCTTGCCCGCAATTTGTCAGTAGATAATAATAGAGGCTTGACTACATATTTGTCGGGCCAAGAACTTGATATTGACTCATTGATAGTACCCTCTAGTCGCTGCGAAAATCTCTTTGTAATGCCCGCAGGTCCTGTGCCTCCCAATCCCAACGAATTGTTGCTTGGCGGTAACTTTGGCGGCTTGATTGAGAAAGTTAGAGGCGACTATGACTATGTGGTGGTTGATACTGCTCCTATTGGTGTGGTTTCTGACACATTGCTCATTTCGCAGTTTAGTGATGTGCAATTATTTGTGTTGCGTGCCGATTATTCGACCCGTCGCAGTTTGAAGATTGTTCACCAAGCCATAGCATCGGGCCGATTGAAATCGTGTGCATTGGTGCTTAATGGCGTTGATGTAAATGTGGGCAGTTATTCTTATCGCAAGTATGGTCGTTATGGTCGCTATGATTATATGAGCGAAAATCGTCGCCGAATTCCGTTCTGGCGTCGTTGGATGATGCGCCGTTAAATAACCTGGATATATAAACACAAAAAAAACCTGCAATCGCAGGTTTTTTTATTTGGTAACGACTTGGATTAGAGTCCCGATGTCGTTTGATTAGCTTTGATTAGATGATTAAGCTTTGATACGTTCTACATAAGAACCGTCGCGAGTGTCAACTTTCACTTTGTCGCCGATGTTGCAGAACAAGGGAACGCGAATTTCAGCACCTGTTTCAAGTGTAGCGGGTTTGAGAGTGTTGGTTGCTGTGTCGCCTTTGATACCGGGTTCTGTGTAAGTGATTTCGAGAACAACGCTTGTGGGCATTTCGCAAGTGAGGATAGTTTCAGATGCAGCGTGTACCATTGCTTCGCAGATGTCACCTTCTTTCAAGAATTGTACGCCATCGATGCTTTCGCCAGGGATAGCAACTTGTTCGAAAGTTTCAGTGTGCATGAAGTTATAACCCATGTCATCTTTGTAGAGGTATTGGTAGGGGCGACGTTCGATGCGAACTTCTTCTACTTTAACACCAGAGTTCCAAGTTTTGTCAAGGATACGACCTGTTTTTACGTTTTTGAGTTTTGTGCGAACGAAAGCCGGACCTTTACCGGGTTTTACATGGAGGAATTCCACGATGAAGAAATAGTTGCCGTCGATGTCGAGGCACATTCCGTTTTTAAAATCTGCAGTAGTTGCCATAAATTTATTTTATAGTTGTTTTGTGAATTTGATTCTTTGTCAAGCACATAAATGTGCAATCTAATTCTAATGATGTGCAAAGTTACAAAAATCGTTCCGCATAAAAAAATTTTTGCCATTTAACTGAAAATAAAGTTGTAAATCATTTGCTGTAAATTGCCGAAATTTAATGTTTGCGGAGCGTCATTGGGTAGATGATGATAATTTTTGCCGTTATAAAACGATAAAGGGAGCGGTGATTACCGTTCCCTTTATCGTTCATTTGCTCGCAGGTGACTGACCTGTTATGAGCCCAAATAAGTCTTGAGTAGGCGGCTTTTTTGGCCTTTGAGGCGACGGATAGCCTTTTCCTTGATTTGACGAACACGCTCGCGTGTGAGGTCAAATTTTGCACCAATCTCTTCGAGAGTCATTTCTTGGCAACCGATACCGAAGAACATCTTCAAGATTTCGCGTTCGCGTTCGTGGAGTTGACGCAAAGCACGGTCCACTTCTTTTGAAAGCGATTCTTGTGTGAGTGTGTGGTCGGCCATGGGAGAATCGTCGTTGGTCAATACGTCAAGCAAACTGTTGTCTTCACCTTCAACGAAAGGAGCGTCAACCGAGATGTGTCGGCCCGATACTTTAAGAGTGTCCGAAATTTTTTCAACATCCATGTTGAGTTGTTCAGCGAGTTCTTCGGGAGACGGACGGCGTTCGTTTTCCTGCTCGAATTTTGAAAGTGCCTTACCGATTTTGTTGAGCGAGCCCACTTGGTTGAGGGGCAAACGCACGATGCGTGATTGCTCGGCGAGGGCTTGGAGAATTGATTGGCGAATCCACCACACTGCGTAAGAGATGAATTTGAAACCGCGTGTTTCGTCAAACTTCTGTGCTGCTTTAATCAAGCCAAGATTGCCTTCGTTAATCAAGTCGGGCAAACTGAGGCCCTGATTTTGATACTGTTTTGCTACTGATACAACGAAGCGTAGATTTGCACGAGTGAGTTTGTCGAGGGCCATTTGGTCTCCTTGTCTAATGCGTTGCGCGAGTTCCACCTCTTCCTCTACTGAGATAAGGTCTTCGCGGCCAATTTCTTGCAAATACTTGTCAAGTGACGCACTCTCACGGTTGGTAATTGATTTTGTGATTTTTAGTTGTCTCATCGTCGTTTTTCGAGAATTAAACACGCAAAGATACGTAAAAGTTTGGTGATTGCCAAACGCTTATGGCGGAAACTGTGAAGAAAAACTATAATAAACCTATACAGGTGTCATTCCGGCGTGAGATTAGACCCCGAAATGTCAGGTGAATTTAGGCTGATTATAATGGAGTGTTGGGCATTGATTTATGGTTATAATCCCGGTTTTTGACGTGTTCAAAAGTGTTCTGTGGGCGCCTTTTGTGGCTGTGTGTCGTTGTTAGGGAGTTGTATAGGCTAATTAAGTGCGCGAAATATAAATGATAGGCTTTGTATTTCGCTCGTTTATCATTATATTTGATGAAGTTTGATTAAGAATCTTTGAGTATCAAACTATTAAGAAGAACTCGCATGAGAATGGGCAATGGATAAGAAATTGCTAACTTGCTTTGTTACACTATATTCCTCATGCTTTTCAAATAACTCTTTTCTAAATGCAAAGATACGATTTTTTCTCCAATTATAAGAATCTATCCCCTAAAAACTCTCTATGAGATAAAGAAAATGACATAACAATCTCGTAGCCGAGTTCACCAAACCACAGGCAAAGGTAACTCGTGTTCTTTTCGTCCAAGCAAGGTCA
>JAFZHD010000021.1 GCA_017555085.1 Muribaculaceae bacterium
GATCAAACTCTTCGTTGTTTATATTGTTTCTATCTTTTCAGATTTTGTTTTTGAACAACCTTGTTGTGCCCTCGCTCCGATTGTGCTGTAGAATTGACTAGAGTTTTTAATTGCTCTTGTACTACTTCGTCTCTATTGTAATTCTTTCAATGTTCGTTGGCTTTGTTCTCAAAAGCGAGTGCAAAGTTAAGGCAGATTTTTGAATTGGCAAAATATTTCTGAAATTATTTTTCATAGGTTTTTGAGCAATTTCTATCCTTTCTTATCATTATCAGCAACTTAACGATTTTTACACCAAAATTATTTAACTTTTGTTTACATTTTCAACCCTAATATCTTTCCCAAACAACAGTTTTCCGGTTAAATGACGCGAGTTAATTATTTTGACTATACCAATAATTATTTCGACGGCAAAAGCGCACTCACCAAAGGGCTTTTCGACCGATGCAAATAACTTGTCGGGAAATGTTGATAAATACATCTTATATATATGGGGAGAATGTGAGAATAATTTGCTAACTTTGACATTCGTTATTTCAATAACAAAATCAATAAAATTACACATTATTATATGGAACCCTTTATTCATCTACATGTCCATACCCAATTCTCGGTTCTTGACGGACAGGCATCGATTCCGGCGTTGGTCGACAAGGCCATTGCTGACGGCATGCCCGGCATTGCCATTACCGACCACGGCAACATGTTTGGCATCAAGGAGTTTTTCAACTATGTAAAGAAGAAAAACGGCAAAGTTAACGATGCTATCAAGGCTGCCAAGAAGGAAATCGAGAAATTCGAGAAGTTGGAGAAAGGCGAAATTGAGCCCGAAAAGAAAAACGAGGACAACGAAAACACACCCGAAAACGGAGAAGAAACTCCCACCGAAACTCCCGCGGAGGCTATTGCAAGACTGAAAGGCGAAATCGCAGCATTACAGAAAAAGTTGTTCAAACCGATTTTTGGCTGCGAGATGTATGTTGCCAACAAGTCGCGATTTGAAACTACCGACAAAAACGACCGCGGTCGCCACTTGGTCGTATTGGCCAAAAACGAAAAAGGCTACCGCAACTTGATTAAAATCGTATCTAACGCGTGGACCGAGGGCTTTTATTCTCACCCGCGTACCGACAAAGATGACTTAGCAAAATATCACGAAGGCCTTATCGTGTGCTCGGCATGTCTTGGTGGCGAAATTCCCCGCCTTATCCAAGCAGGCGATATAGAAGAGGCTGAAAAGGTGGCACTTTGGTTTAAGGAGACTTTTGGCGAAGACTATTACATCGAATTGCAACGCCATAAGGCTACCGTTCCACGCGCCAACCACGAAGTGTATCGCGTTCAGGAAATGGTGAACACCGAACTTATAAAAATCGCCGAAAAACTCGACATCAAACTCGTCTGCACAAACGATGTGCACTTTGTCAACGAAGAAGATGCCGAAGCACACGACCACTTGATTTGTGTGTCAACCGGCAAATTCCTCGACGACGAGCGCATGCTATACAGCAAGCAGGAATGGATGAAAACACAAGCCGAAATGAACGCTGTGTTTGGCGACATTCCGCAAGCATTGAGCAACACTCTCGAAATTCTTGATAAAGTTGAGTTCTACACCATTGACCACGGCCCTGTGTTGCCCAACTTCCCCCTACCCGACGGATTTACCGACAACGACGACTATTTGCGTTACTTGACATACGAAGGTGCAAAACGCCGTTGGGGCACTATCTCTGACGAACAGAAAGAGCGCATCGACTTTGAACTTAACACGATTAAGAACATGGGATTCCCTGGTTACTTCCTTATCGTGCAAGACTTCATTGCCGCAGGCCGCAAACTTGGCGTATCAGTTGGTCCCGGTCGTGGCTCGGCTGCCGGCTCTGCCGTTGCATATTGCCTCGACATTACGCAAATCGACCCCATCAAATATGACTTGCTTTTTGAGCGTTTCTTGAACCCCGACCGTATTTCTTTGCCCGATATCGACATCGACTTTGACGATGACGGTCGTACTGATGTATTGAAATATGTAACCGACAAGTATGGCGCCGACAAGGTTGCCCGCATCATCACATACGGCACTATGGCGGCTAAATCGGCTATCAAAGATGTGGCGCGCGTGCAACGATTGCCATTGCCCGAAAGCGACCGTTTGACAAAACTCATTCCGGCACGCATGCCCGAAGTCAATGGCAAAGCCTTGAAACCGACGCTCAAAAACTGCTATGAATATGTGCCCGAGTTCCGTCCCGAACTCGACAGCAACAATCCTCAAATCGTCAATACGCTGCGTTATGCCAAGGAACTTGAAGGCAATGTGCGCAACACCGGCGTTCACGCGTGTGGCGTAATCATTGGCCGCGACCCCATCACCGATTGGGTTCCCGTGAGCACCGCTACCGACAAAGACGGTTCAAAACTTCTCGTTACCCAATATGAAGGTTCGGTAATCGAAGACACCGGTCTTATCAAGATGGACTTCTTGGGTTTGAAAACGCTCTCTATCATCAAGGAGGCTGTTGCCAACATCAAACTTACCCGCGGCATCGATATTGACATCGACACTATACCCATTGACGACCCAAAGACATACGAATTGTATAGCGAAGGCCACACCACTGGTACATTCCAATTTGAATCGGCCGGTATGCAAAAATACTTGCGCGAATTGCAACCATCAACTTTTGAAGACTTGATTGCGATGAATGCGCTGTACCGTCCGGGCCCGATGGACTATATCCCCGACTTTATTGCGCGCAAACACGGCTTGAAGCCAATTGAGTATGACATTCCCATCATGGAAAAATACCTCAAAGACACCTATGGCATCACCGTATATCAGGAGCAAGTGATGCTCTTGTCGCGCTTGTTGGCCAACTTCACCCGCGGTCAGAGCGACACATTGCGCAAGGCGATGGGTAAGAAAATGATTGACAAGATGAACGAACTCAAAGCCTTGTTCATCGAAGGCGGTACCAGCAACGGCCATGATGCCAAGGTGCTTGAAAAGATTTGGGCCGACTGGGAAAAATTTGCCTCATACGCATTCAACAAGAGCCACGCAACATGTTACAGCTGGGTGGCATTCCAAACTGCATACCTCAAAGCCAACTACCCTGCCGAATACATGGCTGCCGTGTTGAGCCGAAACCTTGCCGATATCACCAAACTCACTGGCTTCATGGACGAATGCAAGTCGATGAAGATTAAAGTTAAAGGCCCTGATGTAAACGAAAGTTTCGCCAAGTTCGGGGTAAATGCCAAAGGCGATATCCGCTTTGGCTTGGCAGGCGTGAAAGGCGTTGGTGCAAATGTTGTGAACGACATTATCGAGGCTCGCCAAAAAGGCGGTCCGTTTGAGTCAATCTATGACTTTATCGAACGCGTGAACTTGTCGTCACTCAACCGCCGCACTCTCGAAGCATTGGCTTTGTCGGGTGCATTTGACTGTTTCAGCGAAATCAAGCGCGAAGACTTCTTTGAACGCAACTCAAAAGACGAGCAAATGTCGGAAGTGTTGATGCGCTACGGACAGTTGTTCCAAAACGACAAACAGCAAAGCAGCAATTCGCTCTTTGGCGATGATGAACCCGCAATGGCTGCCGCAGCCCGTCCGCAAATCAAGCATGCAGTGCCTTGGTTTGACAGCGAACGATTGAACAAAGAGAAAGAACTTGTGGGCATGTATCTATCGGGACACCCGCTTGACCAATACTTCTTGGAGGTTACATACGGATGCAACGGCAATGTTAAAGCACTCAACGAAGGCTCATTTGCCGAAGGTCACGAAATCACAATTGGCGGCATGGTGACATCATTTGAGTCACGCCCCACCAAATCGGGCGGACAAATGGGGTTCATGAAATTTGAAGACTACACCGGTTCAACCGAGATTCGTTTGTTTGGCAAAGACTACATCCAATTTCACAACTACGGCATTCCTGGCACTCCCCTGCTCATCACAGGCCGTTTCCAACGCCGATTCAAAACCGAAGAAGTGAAATTTACCGTAACCAAGATGCAGTTGCTCGAAGAGATGAAAGGCAAGTTGGTACACTCAATCTCGTTTAAATTGCAGAAAGACAACATCAATGAGAATTTCCACAACTTGTTGAAACAGCAAATCAAAGAATCGACCGAGAACCGCTGCAACATGGAATTCCGCATCTATGATCCTGATTCAAAACGCACTGTGAAGATGGTTTCAGATGCAAAAATTCCTCTTGACAAGACATTCCTCGAAATTCTCACCGACATGAACATTGACTATAAAGTCAACGATTAGCATTTTACTCTTTGAGAATTGTCAAATGATTACTAAATTTGCAATAGGAAAATAACAATAATAATATAACTCTAAAAAACTAAACCAAAATGGCATTTACATTTACCGACGAAAATGTAGCGGAAATCATTGCATCGGGCAAACCCGTAGTTATCGACTTTTGGGCAACATGGTGTGGCCCTTGTGTTCGCATGTCTCCTATGATTGATGAATTGGCAGAAAAATATGGCGAACAAGTAGTTATCGGCAAATATAACATTGAAGAAGAAGGCGATTTGTGTTCAGATCACCGCATCATGTCAGTTCCCACTATCCTTTTCTTCAAGAACGGCGAAAAAACCGCTATCCGCCTTGCCGGTTCACAAACAAAAGAAACTCTCGAAGAAAAAATCAACGAATTTCTCGCTCTCTAATCAGCGCGAAAGCAACACAAAACAAAAACGGCACCTTCATTGCGAAGATGCCGTTTTTATTGTGTTATACTAATCTACTTAAAGATTGTTGAGCACATGGCCCATGCGGTCTTTCTTTGTTTCCATGTAGAAACGGTTGTACTCGTTGGGTTCAACCTCGATTGACACATTGTCAACCACTTCGAGGCCAAATCCCTCAAGACCGATGCGTTTAACAGGATTGTTTGACATAAGACGCATTTTACACACACCGAGTGAGCGAAGAATTTGCGCACCTACGCCATAATTGCGCTCATCGGCTTTGTGGCCGAGATGGAGGTTGGCGTCAACAGTATCCATGCCGTTTTCTTGGAGTTTGTAGGCGGCAATCTTATCCATCAAGCCGATGCCACGACCTTCCTGATTGAGATAAACGATAACACCACGGCCTTCGGCTTCAATCATGCGCATGGCTTTGTGTAATTGTTCGCCACAGTCACAGCGTTTAGAACCGAAAATATCGCCAGTAGCACATGACGAGTGCACTCGCACAAGCACAGGGTCTTCGGGAGTAAACTCGCCTTTGATGAGAGCGATATGTTCAAGCCCGTTGCTTTTCTGACGGAAGGGAATGAGTCGGAAGTGGCCATACTCTGTGGGCATATCCACCTCTTCGCCCTTCTCTACGAGCGATTCTTGTTTCACGCGATAGGCAATAAGGTCGGTGATTGACACAAGTTTCATTCCCCAACGGTCGGCCATTTCGCGCAATTCGGGCAAACGGGCCATTGTGCCGTCGTCGCTCATGATTTCCATGAGAGCGGCTGCGGGATAAAGACCTGCCAAACGCGCGAGGTCAACGCCAGCCTCGGTGTGACCGGGACGACGAAGCACGCCTTCGTCTTGTGCATAAAGGGGATTGATGTGACCGGGACGGCCAAATGTTTCGGGAGTTGAAGCGGGGTCGGCCAATGCACGGATAGTAGCGGCACGGTCTTCGATAGACACTCCTGTTGAGCAGCCTTCAAGTTTGTCAACAGTAACAGTGAAGGGAGTTCCCAATACCGATGTATTGTCATCGACCTGACGGTTGAGCTGCAACTCGCGGCAACGGCTCATGGTGATGGGCACACACAACACACCGCGAGCATTTTTAAGCATAAAGTTCACTTGCTCGGGAGTGATTTTCTCGGCAGCGACAATGAGGTCACCTTCGTTTTCACGGTCCTCATCATCAACCACGATAACAAATTTACCTTCCTTGAAATCAACCAAGGCTTCTTCTATGGAGTCAAGTTTGATGGGTTGCATATATTAATTTCTAATTATTTTTTAATTGAGTTTGTATTTCGCGTGTAACATTAGCGGCAGCTGCCACATCTTTGAGCAATCGTTTGCGACAATGCATGCCAATGAGATATACCGGCAAGCCAATGGGGAACAATATCATTGCTGTATATGACATCCACTTGCTCGACGATGGTTGATGAAACCATAATTGTCGAACAATGGGATAGTCCATAAGTTTGTTGATAATTATTTTGTCGCGCGAGTTTGACATATATTCGACAGTGCCCTCTATTTGTTCAACAAGAGCGCCAGTTTCATCACTGTTAATGCCTTGCATCCAATACTGCACATAACTCATTGTGCGGGCATAGCGAGCAGTGAACGCGCTGCAAGCATCGGCAAGAGATTGAAGCATTGCAAGAGCATCGGTCACCACTACTTCATCCATAATCACCTCTTTCATCTGCACATTGCGAATTTCGTTGACACCCAAAAGCCGGCGGAAGAAATTGGCATAAGCATCGCGATTAAACACGGCCGAATCGTTAACGGCTTTATAGGTAAAGAAGATGCCCAACGGCAGCAGTACGGCAGAGCTCAACCACATACCTTCCCATACATCAAGGCGACCTTCACGAGCCATTTTGTAACCCGAGTTGTCGATGATATAATAGAATATGAACAGGAAGACCGATATCACAAGAGGCATACCCAAACCGCCTTTGCGAATGATTGCCCCGAGCGGCGCACCGATAAAGAAGAAGATAATGCACGCAAACGAGAGCGTGAATTTCTTGTGCAACTCAATGCCGTGACGGCGAATCGTCTTGCGGTCATCGCGCATCTGATAACTGCGAAATTCGTAGTCCTGACGGTTGCGCTTGGCTTTTGAGATAGCCTGTGCGATTAGACCTTTTTCAGAGGCTGCATTTTTGCCACGATAAAGCGAATCAATATCGAGAGGCTTTTCAAGCGTAATAGGCTTTTGTGGCACTTCAATCACACCTCCGTTGGCATATTGTCGCTCATAATAAGGAATGCCCAAATAAGGAATTTGCTTGATAGCCTCGCCATAGGTTGTGCCGATTGAATCGATGCGATGATTTACCGAGTCAATTGTTGCCTGCAATTCCTTTATGTTTTTACCCACATATTGGTTGCGCATACCTTCCTCGTCCATGCGGTTGAAGTTAGCGTCAAACGATATGAGAATTTCTTTGCTGTCAAATATCTCGCGACGGTAAGGCACATTGCCCTTCACAGTTCCGCCCTGCTCTTTGAGATTTTCAAACTGTTCGCCGTCATAAAGACGCAAAAACAAGTGGGTTTTATCGCTTGTCATCGACATTTTTCCCGAGTCGGCAAGAATGATGCGTGCGTTGTCAAATCCGGCCGACATGTCATAAATCATCACATTGTTCAACATACCTGTGCTGCGGTCTTTACTCTCCACAAACAGGTTATAGCCGGGAATTTGGTCATAGAACACGCCTTCGGGAATTTCGAGTTCGGGCGATTTCTGACGCATTGAGTAGAGCAGAGTCCACATCTTGGTCTGCGCCACGGGTAAGACATTATTCTGGAAGAAAAACGCGCCGATAGCAACAAAAGTCATCAGCACCATGAGCGGTCGCATGGCTTTGAGCAGCGACACCCCCGAAGCCTTCATGGCAGTGAGTTCAAAACGCTCACCGAGATTACCAAATGTCATGAGCGATGCAAGCAACACGGCCAAAGGCAAGGCCATGGGCACCATTGTGAGCGCGGCATAGAAAAACAATTCGGCAATAACACTCACTTCAAGGCCTTTGCCCACGAGGTCATCGATATAACGCCACAAGAACTGCATCAAGACGATAAACAGACATATAAAAAATGTCATGAGGAACAGAGGCAAAAAACTCTGCAACATGAATGTATATAGTCGTTTTATCTTTAACATTTCTATCTTTATTGTTTCAAACTGCAAAGATACGAAATTTAATGCATATTGCAGCAATCACAGCCACAGAGTTTACTTGTCTTGCTTGTTATTATCGGGTTCTTCAATCATGTTTTTGATAACACGAACGCGAGTATCGACACTCATGTTTGACATACCGTTTGCCTTCAAGGTGTTGAACAGCGTTTCTTTGACATTAGATATGGCTTCGTAATAGTCCATCACAGGCACCCACACTTGGGCAATCATATCAACATGGAAACGGTCGGTACCGCCAAAGAGAATGCGCGGAGCGGGAGTTTTGGCCAACTCGGGTACATTATCAATTAGGGCTTGTGCAAGCACTTTGCGAATATGGGGAGAGTCAATCTCTTTTTGCACACGGAATGCGATGTGCAGGCGCTGATATTTGCCCGAATAACTCACATTGCGAAAATCTTTGCCAAAGAATTGGGTGTTGAACACCGAGATGATTGCGCCATCGTCGGTTTCAATGAGTGTTGTGCGATACTGAATATCGACAACCTTACCGCGCACTTCGCTACCCACCTCAACGACATCGCCAATCTTGATGCGGCCCATCATGAGAATGATACCACACAATAGACAGTCAAAGGTATCGCGCAATGCCACACCAAGACCTACGGCCAAACCACCTAATGTGGCAATGATACCGATTGAGTTGACCTCGACATATGCAAGCGCCACAACAACAAATGCGCCCCACACAACTATCACCATCACATTACGCACAAGGTTCAATGCTCCCACATCGGCTTTTTCCTTGTATTGACGGCGCAAGATATAGTTAACCAATCCCACCATATAGTGAACGAGAATGGCAAAAAGGGCTATGCGGAATACGCGTTTCACCGACAGACACACAATGCCGGGATAATGCACAAAGTCATACTTATAAATGCCGTTGAGCCAATCATTAATATTGAACACATGGGCACATTCGAGCGTACACACTATAAACACGATGATGAGCGCCATAGGACGCAACAATCGCTTGTAGGTAAACGGACGCCATGAAGCCAAAAACGCTTTCTCATCGCGCTGACGCAACTGATTCTCGCGACGGCGCAAGATATAGTAGAAGCATGAGAGAAGCAAGAAGCCAATAATGTAGAGCGACCATGCCAATGCGATGTGAATCGACAGATAATAGTAACCCCAAAAGTTCATGGCAAAGCAAATGGCAAACAACACCAACGCTCCGACACTGACATAACGGTCAACCACGGGAATGTTGCGCATCAATCGCGAAATAGCCACCACTTGGGCAACAATAAGCAATGCCAAAAGTATGGGATAGGTAACGCGAATGACATTGATATCGACCAGCGACACGCGATAGATAATGATACTCAACGAGAGCATCACTGTGGGCATATATGACAAGAGCGTGGGCACAAGTTGACGTGTGTCAACGCGCAACATCATGCTGCAATTAAGAAATATGAGCATCATACACATCTCTATACCGAGGTCGAGAGCCGATATGAAGAACGGATTGGTCACTACCGCTACTTTTACAACGAAATAGATCAATGCCACTAACACCCAGCCGCAGAACGAGCCGAATATGTAAGGATGATTGCGTGCTTTCGCCCATCGGCGTGCCACATAACGGCGCAGAGCAAACAAGCCGAGCAAAAAGCCTATGGCAAAGGATATCAATGCCGAAAAAAGCAACAGATAAAACTGCGCTGTCCACTTTTCTTGAAACTCCCAGCCATAGTAACTTGACGATGTCAACATTGCATTGAGCGTGTTTTTACACGCTGTCCAATGCGCCGAAAAATCGGTGCTATACACTTTGTGGGTGGGCTGCTTGTCGGGCATCAATAGCAGCGAGTAGAAGATATATTCATAGTTTTTGTCAATATCGTTCTCAAATGCTTTTACCTGCGAGGCCAACTGTGCATATTGCTCCATATCGACAATTACCGAGTCGCGCCAACTGCCAAGGTTTGCCAAAGTGGAGTTTAGACGAACAAGACCTTGGGCTCGGCTTGTTTGAGCTTGTGGAGTCAACGATGTAGAATCGATTTGTTCAAGTGTTTTCTGCAACTCACGACAACGCATCACGGCACGCTGATAGGTAGTTTGCCACATCTCGATGGGAAGCTGGTTGCTATAAAACTGCGCACAAGCCATGCGGGCATTTTCCGAAGCATAGGCATTACCAAAGATATACTGTCCCTGCTGCGAAAAAAGGCTCAGGCGTGCCGACGCAAGGTCATTGCGAAAATCGGCCATCTTTTTGCGATAGTCGTTGCGAGCAACAATAAAATTGCGAGCAGTTGCATCGACATACACCGAAAACACCTCAAGTTCGGAATTGAGCATGATTACCGTTTCGTTGATATCATCGCCTTTAAGCACCGCCTTTGACGGCTGAACGGCAAACGTCAATATCAACACAGCGAGAAAGTATCTTAAAATCTTCATAATTCGTTTGGTTATGATATATCTGCCACAAAGATAGCAAATAAATTGAGAATTAAGCATTAAGGTCAAAGAATTATAGGCAACCGTCATTCAATCACCCACAAAAAAATTAGCCCCAAGTTATGGGGCCAATCTTAAATGAGGTTATGTGCGCGGAACACTTTCTGTATTTTCTCTAATGCTGTGGTCACTTGCTCTCGGGTGTGAGTTGCCATCAGGCTGAAACGAATGAGAGTGTCGGTGGGTGCCACTGCGGGCGAAACAACCGGATTGACAAAGATGCCTTCCTCAAAGAGTTCGGCTGTAATGGCAAATGTGAGGTTGTTGTCGCGAATATACAAGGGAATGATGGGAGTTGATGTGTGACCTATCTCGCACCCCATGTTGCGGAAGCCTTCAAGGGCATAGTTTGTCATTTCCCACAAATGGTCTTGACGCCACGATTCTTCTTCCATAAGGTCCATTGCTTTGAGCGCGGCAGCAGTTGCAGCAGGAGTAATGCTCGCAGTGAAGATGTAAGAGCGTGAGTGGTGACGCAAGAAGTTGGTAATTTCTTTATCGGTTGCTATGAAACCGCCGAGCGATGCAAACGACTTGCTGAATGTGCCCATAATGAGGTCGACATCTTTTGTTACGCCAAAGTGGTCGCATGTGCCTCGACCGCCACGGCCAAACACACCGATACCGTGCGCCTCATCAACCATCACGGTTGCATCATATTTCTTGGCGAGTTCAACGATTTTGGGCAAATTGGCAACATCGCCTTCCATTGAGAAAACGCCGTCGGTAACAATGAGTTTCACCTTGTCGGGAGCGCACTTTTGAAGTTGCTTTTCAAGCGACTCCATATCGTTATGCTTATATTTCAAGCGTTGTGAAAACGCCAAACGGTGGCCTTCGATGATTGATGCGTGGTCTTGCTCGTCCCAAAGGATATAATCTTCACGACCAGTGAGCGTAGATACCACACCAAGGTTTACGCCAAAACCGGTAGAATAAATCATCACATCTTCTTTGCCAATATACTCGGCAATGCGCGCTTCGAGTTGCTTGTGCAAATCAAGCGTACCGTTAAGGAACGGAGAACCGGCACAGCCTGTGCCATATTTGCGAGTCGCTTCGATAGCGGCTTCCTTGATGCGCGGGTCGTTGACGAGGCCCGAATAACAGTTTGAGCCAAACATCAACACTTTTTTGCCGTTAATGATAACTTCTGAATCTTGCTCACTTGATATTGCGCGGAAATAGGGATAGATACCCAATGCTTTGGCTTCTTGTGGCGCTGTGTACTTCGCAAGTTTTGACTGCAATAGTTTCATTTTGATTCGTAAATGAGATTTGTATTCTTTACTATAAACAAATTTATACTTATTTTGTGCAAATATAATGATATTATTGCATATAACACCGACAGTCACCACAAAATTGCACATTTCAGCCATTTTTATGCAATTTTATGCATTCAGCGTCAAATTTCAATACACCTACCACTATAAATCCCATAGACTCTATTGACTCCAACCCACCCGCACCCTATTACACAACAAGGGCCGTGTCGCGACCGACACAGCCCTTGACTTTGAGTATATAGAGATATGATTAATCTTCTGCTACACCTGCGAGTTCGGCATCAACCATAATACGGCCGCAGTATTCGCATACCACGATTTTCTTGCGCATTCTGATTTCCATTTGTTTTTGAGCAGGAATGCGGTTGAAGCAACCACCACAAGCGTTACGTTGCACATAAACTACACCGAGACCGTTGCGAGCGTTTTTGCGAATGCGTTTGAAAGCAGCGAGTGTGCGAGCATCAATGCTGGGCTCCAAAGATTTTGCTTTTTCGCGCAAGCGTTCTTCGTCTTGACGAGTTTCAGAAACGATTTCATCAAGTTCGGCTCTTTTTTCTTCGAGAATGTGCATGCGGTCAGTGAGACGCTCTTTTGTCTCTTCGATAGCAGCGTGCTTATTGTCAATCGCACGGTTGTTCTCGTTGATATGTTTGTTGCAGAGTTCGATTTCGAGTGATTGGTATTCGATTTCTTTTGAGAGGAGGTCATACTCACGATTGTTGTGAACATCGTCGAGTTGAGATTGATATCTCTCCATTTTTGCCTTGCATTCGTTGATTTTTTCGTTTTCGGCAACAGTGGCACGACGGAGTTCTTCTACATCACTCTCATATTTTGCGATACGAGTTTTGAGACCTTCAATGCTGTCTTCCAAGTCTTTAACTTCGAGAGGCAATTCACCGCGAATAGTTTTGATGCGGTCAATTTCTGACAATGTGGTCTGTAATTGATAGAGGGCGTTAAGGCGCTCTTCTACCGAAAGATTTTGTTCGTTTTTAGTCTTAGATGTAGCCATTGCTTACAAATAATTTATCGGATTTTGTTCTGTTTCTGAATAATAGACTGCAAAGTTAGCAAAATTTTCTGTAATAATGCGATAAAAAATATCTTTTGTGCATTGTTCGCTCTCATAATGCCCTATATCTATGAGCAAAATGTTTGCAGCATTGTCGATGAAATCGTGATAACGCGAGTCGGAAGTGATAAACACCTGTGCCTTTGAGGCTATGGCGTTTTTGATAAGAAATGCTCCGGCACCGCCACACATTGCCACTCGGCGCACCATCATATCGGGGTCAAATGCTGTGCATCGCACCACAGGTGAGCCATAGGCCTGCTTTATCTTTGCTATCAGGTCGGTTACGCTGACAGCCTGTGGCAGATTACCCACAACACCCGAGCCGGTGGGACTGCTATTTTGCATCGCAACAAATTCATAGGCGGGTACTTCATAGGGATGAGACTCTATCAGGGCCGCCTCTACCCTATCTTTGAGCCACGATGGCAACACTACCGAGATGCGTGTTTCGGGCTCTTGATGCACTTCCATGAGGTTGCCAACAAATGGGTCGGCACCTTCAAGCGCACGGAATGAGCCCTTACCCTCAACCGCAAAACTGCAACTGTCATAATTGCCAAGTTTGCCTGCTCCTGCGTCAAACAGAGCAAGGCTCACTCGGTCAACATAATCGTTGGGCACCATTACCGACAGGTGCAACAATCGGTTGTTTTGGCGTTCGAGAGTCTGCACATCGGTCAGCGACAATCGCGATGCCATTTGCCACGACACTCCGCCCACAGTGTTATCCATGGCCGTGTGTGACGAGTAGATGGCCACATTGGCAGCAATGGCCTTTATCACCACCCGCTCTACGAGCGTAGCGCCTGTAATGCGTTTCAAGCCCTTGAACAGCAACGGATGATGGGTAACAATGAGGTTGCAGCCTCGCTCAATGGCCTCATCGACCACAGCGGGACTCACATCAACACAAAGCAACACCCCGGTGCAGGGTGTTGACTTTGAGCCCACTTGCAACCCACAGTTGTCATAATCCTCCTGCAAAGGCAGTGGAGCATACTGTTCGATTACCGATATAATGTCGCCTATGAGCATGCGTTATTATTACTCTTTTGTAACAGGCACAAGCGCAAGCGCGAGTTCGTCGAGTTGTGCTTGGTCGATTGTTGAAGGTGCGTCAATCATCACATCGCGGCCCGAGTTGTTTTTAGGGAATGCGATAACATCGCGAATTGAGTCAAGACCGGCAAGAATTGACACAAAGCGGTCAAAACCAAATGCCAAACCACCATGAGGAGGCGCACCATATTTGAATGCATCCATCAAGAAGCCAAATTTGTATTGAGCATCTTCTTCGCTGAGACCCAACAAACGGAACATCTTGTCTTGGAGTGCAGCATCGTGGATACGGATACTACCGCCACCGAGTTCATTACCGTTAACAATCATATCATAGGCAGTAGCACGCACTTCGCCTGTCGCACTGTCAAGTTTGTCAAAGTCTTCGGGATTGGGCGATGTGAAGGGGTGGTGCATTGCATAGAAACGTTGTGTTTCTTCGTCCCACTCAAACAAGGGGAAGTCAACAACCCACAAGCAAGAGAATTTCTGCGGGTCGCGCAAGCCCAAACGGCTACCCATTTCAAGGCGCAATTCACACAATTGCTTGCGAGTCTTCATTGTTTCACCACAAAGAATGAGAATCAAGTCGCCTGCTTCGGCCTGACAACGGTCGGCCCACACACGCAATTCTTCTTCGGTGTAGAATTTTGATACCGAAGATTTGATAGAGCCGTCTTGTTCAAGTTTAACCCACATCAAGCCCTTGGCACCAATTTGAGGACGCTTAACAAAGTCGGTCAATTGGTCGAGTTGTTTGCGAGTGTAATCGGCACAGCCTTTGGCACAGATGGCGCCAACATACTCAGCATCATCAAGCACTGCAAAACCCTTGCCCACTGTCAAATCTTTGATTTCGACAAACTTCATTTCGAAGCGTGTGTCTGGTTTGTCACAGCCATAATATTTCATAGCGTCGGCCCAAGTCATGCGGGGGAACGCTTCGGTGAAATCGATATCTTTTACATAACGGAAAATGTGCTTAACGAGGCCTTCAAACATTTGCAACACATCTTCTTGCTCAACAAACGACATTTCGCAGTCGATTTGTGTAAACTCGGGTTGACGGTCGGCACGCAAGTCCTCATCGCGGAAACATTTTACAATTTGGAAATAACGGTCAAAACCGCTGACCATCAACAACTGTTTGAATGTTTGGGGCGATTGGGGCAATGCATAGAACTCACCGGGATTCATGCGTGAGGGCACAACAAAGTCGCGTGCGCCTTCGGGAGTTGACTTGATGAGTACCGGAGTTTCAACCTCGATAAAGCCTTTTTCGTCGAGATAACGGCGAATTTCAAACGCCATCTTGTGACGCAATTCAAGATTGCGGCGAATAGCGGGACGGCGAAGGTCGAGATAGCGATATTTCATGCGGATGTCGTCACCACCGTCGGTATCATCCTCAATTGTGAAGGGGGGAACATCTGAACGGTTAAGAATAACAAGTTTGCGAGCAATGATTTCGATTTCGCCAGTGGGAATGTTCATATTCTTGCTTGAACGCTCGGCAACATCACCTGTCACCTGAATCACAAACTCACGACCGAGTTTATTGGCCATCTCACAAAGAGCGGCATCAGTCTCGTTGTTAAACACTACCTGAGTCACACCATAACGGTCGCGCATGTCAACAAAGGTCATGCCACCCATTTTGCGTGCTCGTTGCACCCATCCGGCAAGCGTTACACTTGTTCCGGCATCACTAAGGCGGAGTTCTCCGCATGTCTTATCTCTAAACATATATGTATTGATTTATTATTTTGCGTTAGGGAAAACGAAATTTTGTGTAAAGATACTGCAATTACATTTAATACGGAAATCTCATCGCAAAATTTTGAGTTTCTGCAACATTCTGCGCCAAAACGGCTCCTTTTTTATGGGCAAATGCACCCTAACCTCGGGCTCACGCTTTGAAAGAAACACAATTGATGTGCCAAGCACAATAGCCACCTCGTTGTCAAGGCTCTCGATGCCGTGAATAAAACGAAGGTTCAGGCGCTTGAAGGGCGAGCGCTCATCAATGCTACCTATTTCGAGTTTCTGTTCAACGATTTTGAGGCCATGCACCTCATCAACACCACTGAAAAGGGCTGTCATGTTCAGATAATCTATTGATTCAACGCGCTTGGGATAACGGCGATAAAGCTCTTTGACAATTTCTTTTGTAATCATATTCAGTCTTTTATAAAAATTAAGGTTAAGACCTAACGGAATAGCCATTAAATCTGTCGGACACGGCTGAGACTCCCTTTGGGAACAATGCTCAATGGCCCATGTTGCTGACAACACCCCTGCCCCACGCCGAGGCTGCAATGTTGACTTTCTGTAATTGAAACAATAGCAATTTGAAAAAGTTCATCAAATTTGAAAAATTTTTATATTCGCCACAAAAGACCTCAACACGGCATAAAATAAAAATGTGGCAGCCGTTACCGACCACCACATTATTATATATAGATAATACTCTTATTATCCGAGGAAGCTGAGGAGCACACCTGCAGCAACAGCCGAACCGATTACACCAGCCACATTGGGACCCATAGCGTGCATCAACAAATAGTTTGAGGGGTCATATTCAAGGCCTACATTATTTGAGATACGAGCCGACATGGGCACAGCCGATACACCGGCATTACCGATAAGCGGGTTGAGTTTCTTATCTTTGGGCAACACGAGGTTGAACAATTTCACAAACAATACGCCTGATGAAGATGCGATGATAAACGCCATGAAACCGAGGAAGAAGATACCGATGGTTTCGAGGGTGAGGAACTCAGAAGCCTGAGTTGAAGCACCTACGGTCATACCGAGCAAAATTGTAACGATATCGGTCAACGCGTTGCTTGCAGTCTTAGCCAAACGAGTGGTTACACCACATTCGCGCAACAAGTTACCAAAGAACAACATACCTAACAAGGGCAACGCTGTGGGCACAACAAAGCAAGTCAACAACAAGCCCACGATGGGGAAGATGATTTTTTCGTTCTGTGACACGGCACGAGCGGGTTTCATCTTAATCAAGCGTTCTTTCTTAGTTGTGAACAAGCGCATCAACGGTGGCTGAATCACAGGCACGAGAGCCATATATGAGTAAGCCGACACGGCGATTGCACCCATCAAGTTAGGAGCCAATTTTGACGAAAGGAAGATTGCTGTGGGACCGTCAGCACCACCGATGATAGCGATAGCACCTGCTTGGTCGGGAGCAAAGCCCAATGCGAGAGCAACCATATAGGCACCAAAGATACCAAACTGTGCAGCCGCACCCACAAGCATCAACTTGGGATTAGCAATAAGAGCTGTAAAGTCGGTCATGGCACCGATACCCAAGAATACCAAGGGAGGATACCAACCGGCACTTACACCGTTATACAATATATTCAACACAGTACCTTCTTCATAGATACCAACCTCCATGCCCGAAGCAAAAGGAATGTTACCGATGAGGATACCGAAACCGATGGGCACGAGCAACATCGGCTCAAAGTTTTTCTTAATAGCAAGCCAAAGGAAGAACATACCCACCGCGAGCATCACAAAATGCTCCCATGTGGCATTGTAGAAACCTGTCATTTCCCAGAAGGTTCTCAAATTGCCTGCCATGAATTCACTTAAAGACTGTTCCATAGTTCTGGTCTTTTATTATTCCAATGTGATGAGAGCAGCACCTTCAAGCACTGAATCTCCGGCATTAACATTAATTGCCGCAACTTTACCGTCGCGACCTGCGTGGATAGCATTTTCCATTTTCATGGCTTCGAGCACAACAACTGTGTCAGATGCTTTCACTGTGTCGCCCACTTTAACGGGGATAGACACAACCACACCGGGGAGGGGAGCCTTAACAGCTGCGCCACCTGCTGCAGGAGCGGGTTTAGACACAACTTTGGCACCTGTTTCTGTGCGGGGAGCAGCCGAGGGACGGGGTGCTGATACAACTTTTACGCTTTCTTTTTGTTCGAGTTCCACCTTGTAGGGAGTGCCATTCACTTCTACTTGTGCGATGCCATTGTCGATATCGCCCACGGCTACCTTATAGGTGTTACCATTGATTTTATATTTATATTCTTTCATTGTGGTAAATTTAATTAAACGGTTAGCATTAAACGATTAACGACGAGGCAACTCGCGCAATCCATAGATTTTTGAACTCCAAGGAGAATAAGCTTTCTTCACCTTGTTGATAGTGAGGATAGTATTTTCTTGGTCGTGAGCATTGAGATGTTCGTGCAATGCCATGACAATAGCGGCAATTTCTTCGCCAGAGTCGTGAGCAGGAGCATCTTCGGCTGTAACAGTTTTGGGGTCACCGCCATGCGAACGAATCTTGTTGATTTTTGACACAAGACCACCCACTTTGCTGATAAAGTAGAAACAGATACTCAACACCAACAATGCACTAAACACGATAGACATTGCCATCAATGTGAGCACAAAACCGTTACCGTCGAGTGTGCGGAAACTTTCAACCTTAGTGTTGGTGTCAACAATAATGTTGTTGCTGCTGGGAGTGATGTATTTTTCACCACCATCGCGCACTTCCCATGCTTCGGCATTAACACCGCCTTTGCCGTCTGCTTTGCGAGCGTATGTTGTGTTAGGAGCCAAGTCGGCAGGGATAGTAACTTCGTCGAGAATTGTTTGTTGGTCGGCGTCAAAAATATAGATTGTTTCGCCGGGATTGATTGTAAAACTCATGTGGAATGTACCCTTGCTGGGTTCACCGTCGGCCCAGAACAACACATGTTGCAAAGCGGGGATTTCGGTGTTTACATCACCAAGAGGCACAGGATAAAGCGTAGGATTGTTCTTGTCGTTTGTCAAATAAACGCTCGAAATCTCCATCGACGCGTGTGTAGAGTTATACAACTCCACCCATGCATGGCGCATGCCATAGTCGTCGATGACGCTTGAATCGTTTTGAACCATCACCTCATTGATGCAAAGACCCTTGCGGCCCTGAGCCGACACCGATGCCACGCATGCAACGAGAGCAATGACTACTAATAATATATTCTTTTTCATACTATAAGCCTGTTGCTATTACAAGGGAATATTACCGTGCTTTTTAGCAGGGTTGGTAACTTTCTTGGTTGCAAGTTGTTGAAGCGCACGAATCACACGGAAACGAGTGTTGCGGGGTTCGATAACATCATCAATGTAACCATATTTAGCCGCATTGTAGGGATTGCAGAAGAGTTTGTTGTATTCTTGTTCTTTTTCTGCAAGCACTTGTGCGGGGTTTTCGGCTTCTTTTGCTTCGCGAGCATAGAGAACTTCAACAGCACCTGCACCACCCATAACAGCGATTTCGGCTGTGGGCCATGCATAGTTCATGTCACCGCGCAATTGTTTACAGCTCATCACGATGTGGCTACCGCCATAAGACTTACGCAATGTTACAGTTACTTTGGGAACAGTAGCTTCGCCATAAGCATAAAGCAATTTTGCACCGTGGAGAATTACGCCGTTATATTCCTGACCTGTACCGGGCAAGAATCCGGGAACGTCAACGAGTGTAACCAAAGGAATGTTGAACGCGTCACAGAAACGAACAAAGCGAGCGCCCTTGCGTGAAGCATTGCTATCAAGCACACCTGCAAGGAACTTGGGTTGGTTAGCAACAACACCCACTGCTTGACCATTGAAGCGTGCGAAACCTACGATAAGGTTCTTAGCATAGTCGCGTTGAACTTCGAGGAACTCGCCATTGTCAACGATAGCGCCGATAACTTCATACATGTCATAGGGCTTGTTGGCTGAGTCGGGGATGATTTCGTTAAGAGAATCTTCAAGACGATCGATGGGGTCGTTACATTCTACAACGGGAGCTTCTTCAAGATTGTTTTGAGGAATGTAGCTGAAAAGCTTGCGAATGATTCTCAATGCTTCTTCGCCATCTTCAGCAGCAAAGTGAGCAACACCACTCTTTGATGAGTGTACTTCTGCACCACCGAGAGCATCTTGAGTTACATCTTCGCCAGTAACTGTTTTCACTACCTTGGGACCAGTAAGGAACATGTAAGAAATGCCCTTTGTCATGATAGTAAAGTCAGTCAAAGCGGGAGAATATACTGCACCACCGGCACAAGGTCCAAGAATGCCTGAAATTTGAGGAATTACACCCGATGCCATAATGTTGCGTTGGAAAATTTCGGCATAACCTGCAAGCGCATTGATACCTTCTTGAATACGTGCACCACCTGAGTCATTCAAACCGATAACGGGAGCGCCCATCTTCATTGCCATATCCATCACTTTGCAAATCTTCAATGCCATTGTTTCAGACAATGAACCGCCAAATACGGTGAAGTCTTGTGCAAAAACATATACCAAACGGCCGTCGATTGTACCATAACCGGTTACAACGCCGTCGCCGAGGAAACTTTTCTTTTCTTGACCGAAGTTTGTGCAACGGTGTTTAACAAACATGTCAAGTTCTTCAAAAGAGCCTTCGTCGAGCAACTGTGCGATACGCTCGCGTGCTGTGTATTTGCCTCTTTCATGTTGTTTTTGGATAGCCTTTTCGCCGCCACCCAAACGAGCCTCATTGCGCAATGCGATGAGTTCCTGTACTTTTGCAAGTTGATTACTCATTATTGTTGAATTGTTTGATTATTTATTGGGATCTTCACAAAGTTCGATAAGAGCGCCGCAAGTTGATTTTGGGTGGAGGAAAGCGATGTTCAAGCCTTCTGCACCTTTGCGGGGAGCCTTGTCAATGAGAGCGCAGCCTTTTTCTGCTGCTTCTGCGAGTGCGGGTGCTACGCCGTCAGCCATAGCAAATGCGATGTGTTGAATACCGCCGCGACCGCCATTTTTTTCGATGAATTTTGAGATAGCGCTATCTTCGCTTGTTCCTTCGAGGAGTTCGATTTTTGTTTGACCTACTTGGAAGAATGCTGTACGCACCTTTTGGTCGGCAACTTCTTCAATCGCGAAACACTTAAGTCCGAGAATGTTTTCGTAGAAAGGTATTGCTTCATCCAAACTGGGAACTGCAATACCCACGTGTTCAATGTGAGAAATGTTCATGATAAACTAAATTTATTAATGGTTAAAATTAAATTTCGTACATCAAAGGCGCAAAAAGGCACAATACACCCTTTCACGCTTCTTTAACGTTGCAAATATAGTAAATATATTTCAATAACAACTTTATTCCATATTAAAAATGAGATAAAACAGCGGCACAATATCATTTGCCCAAAAACCGCAACTAAGGCAATTCAATTTCTTTCCAAATCCGCGCCTTAAACACTTAACATTTTTTAACTACCCATTCTTGTAATTGCATTGCGCGCCATATTATCTTTGTAAAAATTCAAAATTAAATTCATAAAAACTTTTACTATGAGCAACATTTTAATACAAAAAAGCGATGGCAGCACCATCCAACGCTCCATCTCCCAGGACGAAGACCTGGCCACGGTTTATGACACGCTCATTAATCAACCCGGTTCTACTGCCACAAACATCAGTATCACTCTTGACACCGAAGGCACATATCACTTAAGAAATCAGTTATTGGCAATATGCAACTTCTCGCTAATTGCCACCGTGCCCAACGTAGTTATCTCTGCAGGAACGGCCGGCAAAGTTTTTGAGACAATTGCCGTCTACGACGAATCGATCATCAAGGTCATGGGGACTCCTGGCACTCCAGTTAAAGCAGTCATAAAAAACATCACATTTGATTTTATTGGGACTAATGTCAATCGAAACGATAATATCTGGGCCGAGGCTGGTTCTCAAGCAGGTTATTATTACTTTAAATTCCAAGACTTGAGCAAAGTCACAATTGAGGACATATCAATCACTCTTAATAGCCTTAAACTCACCAATATTATTCTCGACGGATGCAGCAATGCATCTATCAAAGGTTGCACCATCAAAAACTACCACAAAGAATCAATCGGCGGCAATCTTTGGATTCGCAACTCTAAAAACAATCCGGTCGTCGCAAACATCGAGATAATAAACAACTCGTTTTTCAAGCACGGCAATGATGAAGCCATTGGTATTTGGACTTTAATCACCGAAGCGTCAACCGTAGGCAATACCTTACGCAACATTTTAATTTCGGGAAATCACATCGAGTATGCCCGTCCAAACGACGTGTCAGTCAACTATACAGAAGAATTTCTACCCAACGATGTTCTCGTAAAGATATACGGTGAGCGCACTAATGTTTTGTTTGACCAAGCAACTGGTTGCCCCGACAAATCAAGTTATCCGTCTTATTATGAGCACATCATGGAAGACATCATCATCTCCAACAACACTTTCCATATAAAAGACTTGGTACATAAGGTTGTCTCGTTCTGGTGTGACGGATACCTAAAAGCCAGAAATATTGTCGCACAAAATAATACCATCATAATTGAAAACATTGATTTCCCCAAAGATAACACCTACAACACAATCGGAGCATTTGCCGTTAACGACACTCTTGGCACCGATTTAGAAGTCACAATTGCATACAACACCATTCTTTCAAAATGCAATTTTAACAATAATACCCCAGATGTCGAAGCCCTACAAATATATGGCGGACACACTCACTTTAAAAACAATATTGTCAAAACCGATGGCATCGGAGAGCTGATTGGCATAGGCATCAGAAACAACCCGGGCATAACCCAATCAAGCAACAACACCGATAGCAGTCAAACAGCATCAATCAGGTGCCGCAACTACGTCAAATTAGACCTTGACGGAAACACTTTTGAAAATTTGTATTTGTTAGGTTCATTTAGTTATACCAGCATAGGACAACACGACATCATATTTTTGAATATGACCGACAATTTTATATCTGGAGGCACTAAAATCTACTGCAACAACATTGCCACCATGCACTCTGTTATCACTAACAACACGTTCAACTACAAAAATGTAGCATATTGTTTCCAGAACTATGCCCATAACGGCACTTTGCGTTTTTGCAATAACAAGACAATTCCACAAAGCAATTACTACCATCGCGATTGTTGTCTTTATAAATATTATGGAACAACTGAAGATTTGTCTCATTTTGACTTGGTCACTCTTATTGACAATGTTTTCACAAACATCAATCGTTCAACAAATCTTAGCGGGATACCGTCACAATCAATAATTGAGCATAACAACACTTACACTGAGTTAACCCAAAACTAAGCTTACAATACATGAAACAATCTATTTCCAATATTAGGCTGGCGTCTTTCATAGCAATGATATTTATCGCCACTTCTTCTATTGCCCACGACTTTGAGATTGACGGCTTCTATTACAATATCCTTAGCACGTCATCTGTTGAGGTCACCCATAAGGAACAATCTTATAATGCTTACTCGGGTACTGTCACAATTCCTTCGTCAGTAACTTATGATGGCAATGTTTATTCCGTCAGCTCGATCGGCAGCTATGCATTCAGTAGCTGTTCGGGGTTGACTTCAATAACTATTCCCAATTCCATAAGCTCTATTGATGACTATGCTTTCCAATATTGCACCAGTTTGACCTCGATAACTATCCCAAATTCCGTCAACTCAATTGGCAACGGCACATTCAGGAGTTGTTCTGAGTTAACCTCGATAACCATCCCCAATTCCGTCATGTCAATTGGCAACGAAGCATTCGGTGGCTGTTCGGGGTTGACTTCAATAACTATTCCCAATTCCGTCACGTCAATCGGCGACGACACATTCCGCAGTTGTAAAAGTTTGACCTCGATAACTATTCCCAATTCCGTCACCTCGATTGGCAGCGGTGCATTCAACTACTGTTGGGGATTGACTTCAATAACCATTCCCAATTCCGTTAACTCGATTGGCAGCTATGCATTCCAGCATTGCACCAGTTTAACCTCGATAACCATTCCAAATTCCGTCGACACGATTGGCAACTACGCTTTCAAGTATTGTCGCAGTTTGACATCGATAACCATCCCCAATTCCGTCACCGCGATTGGCAGCTATGCATTCCAGCATTGCACCAGTTTAACCTCGATAACCATTCCAAATTCCGTCAACTCGATTGGCAGCGAAGCGTTCCGCGAATGCGCCAGTTTGAAGGAAGTGAATATCTCTGATTTATCGGCTTGGTGTAAAATTGATTTTGGTAATGCCTATTCAAATCCACTATATTATGCAAATTCGCTTAAACTTAATGGAACTGAAGCAACAGATTTGGTGATTCCCAATGATATTACCCAAATAAAAGATTATGCATTCAATGGTTGTACCAGTTTGACATCGATAACTATACCCAATTCAGTCAACTCGATTGGCAGCTATGCATTCTATAACTGTTCAGGGTTGACATCAATAGCCATTCCCAATTCAGTCAACTCGATTGGCAGCTATGCATTCAGCGGCTGTTCGGGGTTGACTTCAATAACTATTCCCAATTCCGTCACGTCAATCGGCGACGACACATTCCGCAGTTGTAAAAGTTTGACCTCGATAACTATTCCCAATTCCGTCACCTCGATTGGCAGCTATGCGTTCGAACTTTGCACCGGTCTGAAGGCAGTGAATATATCTGATTTATCGGCTTGGTGTAAAATTGAGTTTGCTAATGCCTATTCAAATCCACTATATTATGCAAATACGCTTAAACTTAATGGAATTGAAGTAACAGATTTGGTGATTCCCGATGATATTACTCAAATAAAAAATCTTGCATTCCAGTATTGTAAAAGTTTGACCTCGGTAACTATTCCCAATTCAGTCACCTCGATTGGCAGCTATGCATTCAATGGTTGCTCGGGGTTGATCGAGATTAATTATAACGCCGCAAATTGCATTTCACCAGATTCGGAACCAGCATTTAATGATTGCACGAACCTCAAAACGATAAATATAGGGGTTGGGGTAAATAAAATAGGCCCTTCTATGTTTTATTGCTGCGATAGTTTGAAGGAAGTGAATATCTCTGACCTATCGGCATGGCTTAAGATTGACTTTGGTAGCCTCTTTTCAAATCCACTATATTATGCAAATACGCTTAAACTTAATGGAACTGAAATAACAGATTTGGTGATTCCCAATGATATTACCCAAATAAAAGGTTATGCATTCTATAATTGCAAATGTTTGACCTCAATAACCATTCACAATTCAGTCAACTCTATTGTCCTCAGTGCATTCGAAGGCTGTTCGGGGTTAAAGGAAGTAAATATATCTGACTTATCGGCTTGGTGTAAAATTGATTTTAGGTCAATTCCACTCTATTTCGCATATACACTTAAACTTAACGGAACTGAAGTAACAGATTTGGTGATTCCTAATGATATTACACAAATAAAACAATTTGCGTTTATAGGTTGCACAAGTTTGAGCTCGGTATCCATTCCCAATTCTGTCACCTCGATTGACTACTGTGCTTTCGAGCATTGCACCAATTTAACATCGATAACTATTCCCAATTCAGTCACCAATATTGGCAGCGGTGCATTCAGTGTCTGTAAAAGTTTGAAGGAAGTAAACATCTCTGACCTATCTGCTTGGTGTAAAATTGATTTTGCTGATTACGATTCAAATCCGCTCTATTATGCAAATACGCTTAAGCTTAACGGAACCGAAATAACAGATTTGGTAATTCCTAACGATATTACACAAATAAAAGAATATGCATTCAATAAATGCAAATGTTTGAAATCTATAATCTTTTCCAATTCCGTCACCTCGATTGGCTACAGTGCATTCAATGGCTGTTCGGGGTTGACCGATGTAACCTTTTCCGATTCCGTTACCTATATTGGCAACGCGGCTTTCTCTGATTGCAGCAGCTTGACCAAGTTAACCATTGGCAACTCAGTGACCACATTAGGTGGCGGTGCATTCAGCCTGTGCAAAAGCTTGACCGAGATAACCATACCCAAATCCCTCGTCTATATTAGTAACTATACATTTAGCGGATGCAGCAACATTTCATTGATAACCGTATTGAATCCAGAGCCACCGCATTGTGACAAATACGACCCATTTGACCATTACAACAGCTTGTTGGTGGTTCCCGATGAGTCTCTCAATTCTTACAAAAGCGCCAATTGTTGGAGCAATTTCAAAAACATAAAGGGGATTGCGGGAATTGAGGGCGTCACAGTTGATGCAGCTGAGGCTGAAGAAATCGGGCGATATGACATTCATGGTCATTTGCTTTCTGAGCCAACACGAGGCATTAATATTATAAAGATGAATGATGGCTCAACTCGCAAAGAATATGTAAAATAAACCCAGCTGATTACATCCCTACTGTTTTTAAACAAACAGACTTAATGGGAAACACAAGCCTCAATCGCACAAAAAAGCGATTGGGGCTTGTGTTTTGGTAATTTTATACTTGTTTGCACATAGATTATACCGAACCCCTCCAGGACTTGCCGGTGCACAAGTTTCGTGCTTCGTGTGACAAGTGTCCCTCTGTTTTGCTTGCAAAATAGGGGGACGAGAATTGCGAATGCAATTCGGAGGGGGTGAGGATATATAAATCTGTTTGTTATACCATTTATTGTGCCAACAAAGTTATAATTCCCTGTGTTTTATACTTACCTACATTGCCCGACATCACTTATCTATAACACGCATAAGCCACGGAGAATGCCACGGAGTATTTGCGATGCAACCACTTCCGCACTCCCATTCTGCCATCGTGTCAGTCGGTGTGAACATATTTGTCAGTCGGCACACCAATTTTTATTTCATTATATATCAACATTTTAGCTACTCCAAAATCTTTTTGGCACAAGATTTGTTTTATTAATAAGCGTCGCCCGACAGCAAAATGACAATAGGGCCTACAAACAAAAACGAAATTAATAACAAAAAAAATAAAACTTAAAACTTTATCAATTATGGGAAAAATCATTGGTATTGACTTGGGTACTACCAACTCATGTGTATCAGTTCTCGAAGGTAACGACCCTGTCGTAATCCCCAACAGCGAAGGTCGCAACACAACTCCTTCAATCGTAGCATTTGTCGACGGTGGCGAACGCAAAGTGGGCGACCCCGCAAAACGACAAGCTATCACTAACCCCAAACGCACAATCTACTCTATCAAGCGACTCATGGGCGAAACTTACGACCAAGTATCGCGCGAAATCGACCGCATCCCTTACAAAGTGGTTCGCGGCGACAACAACACACCCCGCGTTGACATCGACGGCCGTGACTACACTCCACAAGAAATCTCGGCTATGATTCTTCAAAAAATGAAGAAAACTGCCGAAGACTACCTCGGACAAACAGTTACCGAAGCCGTTATCACCGTTCCTGCTTACTTTAACGACTCACAACGTCAGGCAACAAAAGAAGCTGGTGAAATCGCAGGTCTCACAGTTAAACGCATTGTGAACGAACCCACAGCCGCTGCACTCGCATACGGTCTCGATAAGAGCGACAAAGACCAAAAAATCGCTGTATTTGACCTCGGTGGCGGTACATTCGATATCTCTATCCTCGAATTGGGCGACGGCGTGTTTGAAGTAAAATCTACCAACGGTGACACTCACCTCGGTGGCGACGACTTCGACCATGTAATCATCGACTGGTTGGCACAAGAATTCCTCAACGAAGAAGGTGTCGACCTCCGTCAAGACCCCATGGCTCTCCAACGCCTCAAAGAAGCTGCTGAAAAAGCAAAAATCGAACTTTCAAGCACAACTTCTACCGAAATCAACCTCCCCTACATCATGCCCGTGAACGGTATCCCCAAACACTTGGTAAAAACTCTCTCACGCGCTAAATTCGAGCAACTTGCCGACAAACTCATCCAAGCTACAATCCGTCCTTGTGAACAAGCATTGCGCGATGCAGGTCTCTCAGCAAGCGAAATCGACGAAGTTATCCTCGTAGGTGGTTCAACTCGTATCCCCGCAATTCAACAAATCGTTGAAAAATTCTTCGGCAAAGCACCCTCAAAGGGCGTTAACCCCGACGAAGTTGTAGCCGTTGGTGCTGCTATCCAAGGCGGTGTACTTTCAGGCGAAGTGAAAGACGTGCTCCTTCTTGACGTTGTGCCTTTGTCAGTAGGTATCGAAACTCTCGGTGGCGTAATGACAAAACTCATTGACGCTAACACCACTATCCCCACTCGCAAAAGCCAAACATTCTCAACAGCTGCCGACAATCAGCCTTCGGTTGAAATACATGTACTCCAAGGCGAACGCCCCATGGCTAAAGACGACAAAACTCTCGGCCGATTCCACCTCGACGGCATCGCACCCGCTCCCCGTGGTATCCCCCAAATCGAAGTTACTTTTGAAATCGACGCCAACGGTATCCTCAACGTATCGGCAAAAGACAAAGCAACAGGCAAGGAACAAAGCATTCGCATCGAAGCATCAAGCGGTTTGAGCGACGCCGAAATCCAACGCATGAAAGACGAAGCCGCTGCTAATGCTGCTGCCGACGCCAAGGAAAAAGAACGCGTTGACAAAATCAACCAAGCCGACGCTATCATCTTCCAAACCGAAAAGCAACTCAGCGAACTCGGTGACAAGATTCCCGCCGACAAGAAAGCGACTATCGAAGCAGGTGTTGCTAAACTCAAAGATGCTCACAAAGCACAAGATCTCGACGCTATCGACGCCGCTATCAAAGAAATCGAAACAGCATTTGGTGCTGCTCAGCAAGATATCATCAACGCTCAGCAACAAGCACAGGCTAACGCTCAACAAGGCGGTCAGCCTAACCAAAGCTCTGACGATAATGTGACCGATGTTGACTTTGAAGAAGTGAAATAAGCACAATTTCCACATTCTTAATAACAAACGGCCGTCCTTTGCTGACGGCCGTTTTTGTTTTCACATAGCGACAAAAACAATGGTGATAAATTTCTTGATTTTTTATGCAAAAAAATTTGGTGTTTAATTAGACTACATCTATATTTGCACCGTAATTTTATCATTGATTAAATCAAGACATTTTTAATAAACCGAAAATACATTCTAACCAATATGATATACAATTTCCGCATCGTGTCTGACGAAGTTGATAACTTCAAACGCGAAATCAAGATTGACGCAGACGCAACATTCCTCGATTTGCACAGCGCTATTTGTGACGCAGTGAACTATGACAAAAATCAACTGTGCTCATTCTTCTTGTGTGACGATAATTGGGAAAAAGGCAAAGAAATCTGCCTTGAAGACATGGACACCGACTCGGCCGAAGATGTATGGTTGATGGAAGACGAAATCATCAGCGATCACATTGAAGACGAAGGCCAACGCCTCATCTTCGTGTTTGACTACATGACCGACCGTGCTTTCTTCATGGAAATGAAAGAACTCACCACAAGCCGCAACCTCAAAGAACCTATCTGCACTTGCTCTATGGGCAACCCTCCCAAACAACTCATCGACTTTGAAGAGTTTGAACGACAACTCAACAAAGTCCAAGCAGATACTTCTATCGACGATTTGGGTGACATAGGCGAAGAATGGGAAGGCGAAGAAGGCTATAACGAAGACGAATTTGACCCCGACAGTTATAGCGAACTCGAATTCAATTAACGAGAACAACACATTTGACATATAAAACGGCGACACTCACTGAGTGCCGCCGTTATTCTTTTCTGCATGCCTATCTACCTATTTTACATATTCGAGAGTAACGCCCTCAGGAGTGATTTTTAGCGTTGCCATTGCCCCTTCAATAAGCGGATAATTCTCCACCACATGACCCGTGGGGAAATCATAACAAACGGGGAAATCATAGTCCTTCACTACACTATGAAACACCTCGTTGATGTGCTTGAAATCTTTGTTGGCAGGGGCATTGTTAAATCGGCCCACAATCAAGCCTTTTACACGGTCAAGTATACCCGCCGCCTTCATGCGATAAATCATGCGGTTGAGCGCTTCAAGCCCCTCATCAACATCTTCAAGGAATAAGATATAATCGGTTTCGCTCTGCAAAATATCAAATTCCGAGCAAGCTACATCGGCCAACACCGCCATGTTGCCGCCAATGAGTCGGCCTGTCACCTCGCCACAACGATTGAGCGAATCGGGCGCAACCTCATAACGGGGCAATTCGCCCACCAACAAGCGTTTGAGCATTTGACTGCGAGGATCATTACCATTTTCGGCACACAACGGGCCGCACATATTGCCGTGAATACTCATCACACCGTTTGCCACCATTGCAGCATGCATGGCCGATATATCACTGTAACCAATCAGCCATTTGGGATAGTCGCGAAAAAAGCCTTTGCGCAATTCAAGCAACACCTGTATAGAACCGTAACCGCCGCGGCTGCACATCACTGCCTTGACGTTTGGCGACACAAATGCCCACTCTACATCTTGCTTACGCTGCTCAATGTTTCCTGCAAACGATCCATGCTCTGTGAGAACATGTTGGCCAAGCACAGGAACATAACCCCACTCGCGCAACACTCGGCATGCACCCTCCACATCATCGGCCTTGGGCAACGATGCCGGGCTGATAATGGCAATGGTATCGCCCAGTTGCAAGAACTGCGGCATAATCATCGCCTCGCCTTTATTTTTTCCCGCCAATGCCACCACCGGCAACAGCAATGCGGCCATAGCCGCCATCATTTTTCTTTTCATATAGTTTTCTTAAAGTATTTTGCCCGAACTGTTGCGGGCGAACATGTACAAAAAAAGCCCAATTCGTAGTGAATTAGGCTTACATTGTCGGGGTGAAAGGATTCGAACCTTCGACCCCCTGCTCCCAAAGCAGGTGCGCTAACCGGACTGCGCTACACCCCGATGCTTGTCAAAAGCAGTGCAAAGGTAGGTAGTTTTTTTGGTTTATGCAAGCATTCACACAAGATTATTTCAAGCCGTCACCTCTTGCCGGCCTTATATTGATGCCATGTCGGCTAATCGTCACACCCTATGCGAACATAGTGATGCGAAGCCGAGCATTCGGTCAAATTGCGATTTACAATCAGATGTCGGTTAGCCATGGTTGATATGCGCGACATTTCGTGAGTCACCATCAAAATCGTGGTTTTGGGGGCAAGTTCCGACACAAGGTCATATATACGGTTTTCAAATCGCTTGTCAACATAACTCAACGGCTCGTCAAGGGCAAGCACGCGAGGCTGCGAGATAATGGCACGCCCCAGCAAAGCGCGTTGCAACTGACCGCCCGAGAGGTTGCCTATCGCACTGCGGGCATGGCTTTCGAGCCCTACTTGCGCTATCACATCGGCCACTCTTGCGCGCTGTTCCTCGGCCGACACATTGGGTGACGACAATAAGCCCGAGGCAATCACCTCCTCTACATTTATAGGGAAACGGTGGTCAATCATGTTTTTCTGTGGCAAATAGCCTATCGACAACTCTTTGACCAACTTATTGTCTTGGCGAAACAGCACCTGACCTTGCGACGGTTGCAACAATCGCAATATGATGCGCAACATTGTGGTTTTGCCGCCGCCATTCGGGCCTGTGATAGCCACAAAATCACCCTCATCAATTTTGAGCGACACATCTTCTAGCGCCACACGATGTCCCCATCGCATGCCCACGCCTTCAAGTTCAATCATTCCCTTCTGAGGCAATCGCATAGGCTACCGTTTTAAGTTGTTGAGCCCAATCGGCATTGAGCAAATCGACTGTTACCACACGAGCACCAATCTGCTCGTTTATCACTTGTGCCTGACGGTCGTCATAGTTGAGTTGAACAACCATCACGGCAGCATCACGGCCATTGGCTTTATCTATCTTTTGGCGCAGTTGGTTTACCGATGCCTCTTTGTTTTCCTGACCGCCGACACTTATCTGCTCCAAGCCATAGTCGCGGGCAAAATAACTCAATGAAGGATGCCACACAACAAACGCTTTGCCACGATGAGGTGCAAGCACACGGCCCATCTCGGCATCAAGGCTGTCAATATCGGCAAGCACAACGGCCAAATTTGCATCATAATAATCGGCGCGCGGAGCATCAACCTTTTTCAACATATCACACACATTTTGCGCAATCACACGCATGTTTTTTGCCGAACTCCACACATGAGGGTCGACATCGCCATGACTGCAACCGCTGTGATGATGGTGTTTGTGTCCGCAATCGCCATGAGTGCCATAGAGCAACTTGACTCCCGACGACAAGTCGGCAATCGTCAATCGGTCGGTTGCGTTTTCCTTCAATCGGGCCGCAATTGCTGCCTCAAAACCCGTATTGCTTACATACATAAACGCATCGCTATGCTCCACATCAACATATTGCGACATGGTAGGCTCATAGGTTTCGGGATTACCGCCGCGAGGCAACAGACACACCACATCTACACTATCGCCAGCAATGGCACACGCCACATCATAGACGGGCATAATGCTCACCACCACTTTGGGCCTGCCACTGCTCTCTCCACTACTGCATGCCGACAACACGGCAACCACAGCCGCAACAAGAGCACATATTATTATATTTGAGTTTCTCATATTCATTAAACAAATAAGAATGCAAATTTACTCAAAATTATAGACAATGCGATGAATGAGTTGCACAACTTTATTGACATCAACATTATTTTTATCGGTAATCATCAATCGCAAAGGCAATGATGGCAAATGAGGAGCATAAGCAGGCTGAACATAATCGACATCGACACATTCTTCAAATCCGCATCTTTTATAAAAGCCGATGCGACGGCGAGCCATCTCACTCGTTTCGGACAATTCGGTTTCAAGCACCACCGGACGGCTATCCATAGCCACAAATTGCGCTATGACATCGCTACCTACTCCCCTACCTTGCAAATGCGGCTCAATAGCAAAATGCTCGACATATCGCACAATACCGAGGTCCCACGAAGTCAAAAACCGACAAAAGCGTCATCACACTCCACCACATGCAAGCAAAATGCCATATTTCCACATACATTTGCCTGAAAATCAAGCCACAAGCGACGCTCCTCTTCGGGAAACGATGACTCATACAGACTACGCACCTGCCCCAAAATTGGTCTTTTTTCTGACACTTTTCGAATTTTTACCATATTTCGCATTATATTTTTTCGCAAATTTACAAATAATCCGTAACAATTTGCTATCTTTGCCACGCGTTTAAACGCAAAATAACATCAAACACTAACAAAATACCATTAATATGGCTCGTCAACAACTCGACGCATTAGACACAAAAATTCTTCAAATGCTTGCTAACAATGCACGCCGTCCATTCCTCGAAATCGCACGCGAGTGTAATGTATCAGGCGCTGCAATTCACCAACGAGTTCAAAAACTCACTTCAATGGGAGTTATCAAAGGCTCGGAACTCCTCATCGACCCCTCATCTGTGGGTTATGAGACATGTGCATTCATCGGCTTTTTCCTCAAAGACCCTTCACAATTCAGTTCTGTAGTTGAAGCGCTCAAAGAAATCCCCGAGGTGGTAGAATGTCACTTCACCACCGGTCAATATGACATGTTCATCAAACTGCAAGCACGCAACAACGACCACTTATTGCAAATCATTCATGGCAAATTGCAGGGATTGGGACTCGCACGCACCGAATCACTCATTTCTTTCAAAGAAGTGTTCAAGCGTCAACTCCCCATCTCTAACGAAGACTAATCAGACTCTCCTCTGTTTTAGCAACACATGAAGATTCTTTATATCCACGGCCTTGCATCGTCGGGGGCATCAGGCACACCTGCCAACTTGCGCAGCCTGCTCCCCGACGATACCGTTATATCACCCGATTTGCCTCTTGACCCCATTGAAGCACTCAATATGCTTCGCGACATCTGCGCAAGCCAAAACATAGACATCGTCATTGGCACATCTATGGGCGGAATGTTTGCACAACAGATGCACTGCTATCGCAAAATCATCATCAATCCGGCCTTCCATGTATCGCAAAGCATGCGCAAACGCCCGAGAGAGAACAAATGGTTTAACCACCGTCAAGACGGCGCAACAACCTTTATTCTCACGCCCGAATTGTGCGACGCATACGAAGAAATGGAACGACACCAATTTGACGGCATCACCGACTTTGACCGCAACAACTCGGTCGGCCTGTTTGGCGACAACGACACCACCGTCAACTGCCGCGAAGAGTTCCTCGCCCACTACACCGATATGCGCGTTTTTGAAGGAGAACACCGCCTGTCGCTCGATAATATCCGCGACACCATCGTTCCCCTAATCATCAATATGACACGATAATCAACGAAACTCTTAAAACCGCACTTTCTAAAAGACATCGGCGCACTCCCGTAACGTCTGCATAGTCCACATCGTTTTTACCCTTGCCTTGCCATAACTTGTAGCGGTTTTTCTTTCCGTACTTTTCTTGCAACTCGGGGTTAATGCCCTCGCTCCATTCGGCATTTCTATCTTCGGGGCGGAAAAGAATGTTGTTGTCTTGCGAGTTTGAAGAAGTATTGCTAACTTTGTCGGTAGAAACCGATTGTTGTGGTTGTTCGTGCTGATAAGCAGTGTTTAACGTCAACAACTTTTGATGCAGAATCGTTTGTGGTTACAATATTTTGCAGTACCTTTGCAACGCCTTGCAAGTGGGAGGGCTGTCCTTGAACAGCATTAGAACCTACGCTTGTGAGGTTTTTTTCTGTCCAAACTTCATGCAGATAAAATCTATTGTCTCCCTCCTTTCGTGTTATTGTAACATAGCAGATGAAACGATTTCCACTAATTTCAATGGGGGCTGCCACTACCGCACTATCATAACCTCTGCCTTTGTGGTTATTATGGCAATCAATCAATACTCCAGTCTCTATCACTTCCTTGACCGCTGCATATGCAATGGCTTTTGTCCTACCCATACCGTGAGCGAGGCTATCGTCAGCCCCGTTTCGGTCAAGTATAACATCACCATATAAAGGTATTGAGCAAGAATGCGATAAACTTTTTTGAAATCGGTTTTGGGATAGCGGCCTTCTTCTCTTGCTTCAGCAGCTCGCTTGCTCATGGAGTAACCGACATATCCGCTATTACCACCAAAAATTTGTGCCTCAATAGTTGGATTTTCAAAATCTCGTAATAAATTTGCAACTAAATCCAGATCAAGATACTCCACGTCAGCGAGATTGGTTCGCTGTTGGTCTATCAAGGTTTGGATTTTTTGTTTGTCAAGATATAATGCTTTGCCTTGGCTAATCCAATTTAACCATTCCGCATTGCCTTTTGGAAATACGTTACGAACGCTGTTAATATCTAATACTTGGCACTACCTTATCGTGATTCAAATAATTACGACCGTTGTCATCTGTGTGAGCCCTTGAAATTGAATGCTTGTTGATGCATAACTCTTGCCTATTTCCTCCACCTCGGTTACATAAGTCCCCCAACCATAAGCCTGATTGCCCTCACCCTCGCCTATATGATCATGGTCAAAAGCGCCAAACTTCGCTCCGCTGCCATGATAAACAATTTGAAATTCAGGATTATTCAACTTACCGTTTGCATAATCAAAAAATTGTTGTAACTTTGTGTCAACAACACCATCAAAGGTCCCTCTCGCCCGAGTAGTTATCGGTAGTGACAAACCTTCGGTGGTGTTTTCGTATAAAGATACTTCTGTAACCATGTATGCATGAGTACCGGTTTGCCCAGATTTCTCTTCTTGAACAGTTGTCCTTACATAGTATTCTTTCCCATTAATATCTACTTTGCCAACATAATTGAGTAATTGAGTTACATTAGGGTGTGCTTTATGTATAGTTCCATCGGGACGCATTGTGCCCCCAAAATTGTCGGCTTCGGAATATGCGAGTATAGATTGATTGAGAATTTCGTCTAATTGCGGCACAACTTGTGCAAACAATCCGCCCTCTTTATAAATCTTCTTGAAAGCCGAATTGTAAAATTCAATCACTCTACCGTCCTTTTCAACCGAAGGTAGGTTTTTATAATCCTCACTTAACTCCTCTTTTGACTTGTTATTTCTTGTCACATTAATCGGAGTAAGTCCCTCAATAGCATCGGCTCTGCGCTTGGCTTCCACTACGGCCATTAATTCAAAACCAAAAGCACTATTACCCAACACCGCCATAGCCATCTCATCGGTGGCTTCAACTATTTCAATACCGCTATCGGTAAGGGCTTTTATTGTCGCCTCGGTAGCAAGTTGAGCATCGGGAGTGTCGGCAACAATTTCATCGGCTGTCTGCTGAAACTCGGTCTTGCCATTGCGAATGTCAATCAATGCTTTGAGTACAGCAACTTTCTTTTCTTGGAAAGAGAGTTCTTTGCGAGGGGGCACGGGCTGTGCTTTCATGACAGCCACATAATTCTCTGACTCTTTCAGTTCGCTTTTTAGTTCTTTGGTTGATTTATTGTTGTAACTGAAATCTTGTCCAACTTCAATGCCTTTTCGTTCAGATATGCGAATGTGATTCACTTGGTCGGCTTCAGATACCAAAGACATAAGCACGGCCTTTTTGCTGCCGTCGGCAGATGTCACCCAGATAGAGCGAGAGTTGTTGCCGTAGGCTAATGTGGGATTGTCAATAGTCAAAACAAAGTCCATGAGCAATGCAAGTTTTGCAATAACGCTGCTATTCTCCACAATCACTAAAGGAGCCCAACGGCCTCTTCAGCCGTATCATACACACACCCAACCCCATGAGTTTCGTTTTTTGCCGTGAATAATTAAATATTTTGTGCATAAAATTTTGCCATACCAAAACTGTGGTGTAATTTTGAACCCAAATTCCAAAAGAAACTTAAAAAACAACTTCGCGCTATGCAATCAGCAGGAAAAAAACTTTGGATTTCGGCCAAAGACTATGTGATGATAGTTGTCGGCATCCTCATTTATGGTGTCGGTTTTTGTGCCTTCATCCTTCCCGAAGAGGTGGTAATCGGTGGCGTTTCGGGTATCGGCTCGCTATTCTACTTTGCCTCTTTGAAGTACCTTCCCTTTGAAATCCCCGTATGGATTCCCTCATACGCCATCAACCTTGTTTTGCTTGCTTTCGCCTACAAAATCGTGGGCAAGCAATTTGTAATGCGCACCATATTCGGTGCAACCGTCATTTCGCTCGCAATCGGTGTGATGCAGCCGCTTTTCCACCACATTCTTGGCGGAAAGCCTCTTGTTGAAGGACAAACATTCATCAACATCATCATCGGCGGTTTGTGTTGCGGTGCCGGCATCGGTATGGCATTCATTCACAACGGTAGCACCGGCGGCACCGACATCGTGGCTGCCATCACCGCCAAAAAGACAAATGTAAGTATCGGTCGCACAATGCTTTACACCGATTTCTTCATCATTTCGTCTTCTTACCTCATTTTCCAAGACCCCAACAAAATCGTGTATGGTCTCATCGTGCTTTTCCTTGCATCATGGACTGCCGACCAAATCATCAACACCAACCGACAAGCCGTTCAGTTTACCATATTCTCGCCCAAATGGGAAGAGATTGCCGACGCCATCAACAATGAGGCAAACCGCGGCTGCACGGTACTTGACGGCACAGGATGGTATAGCAAACAATCGGTCAAGGTGTTGCTCGTAATGTGCCGCCGAATTGAGTCGGTAACCATCTACCGCATCATCAAGTCAATCGACCCCGACGCGTTCATCACGCAAGCCAATGTCAACGGTGTGTATGGCAAAGGTTTTGACCAAATGAAACTCAAAATCAAAAGCAAACCCAACAAATAACAACACAAATGCCCCGCCCGTCGGGGCATTTGTGTTTCACGGTCCTTTGTCAACAATCGGCAGAGTTATTAACATTATCCCCCATTTATCAACATTTAACTCAATTTGAGCATAATACATTATTATATTAGCAAAAAATATCATTACTTTGCACTAAAATTAATAATGTAAATAACATAAAATTCTAAATACGACACTTTATCTTCTATGGGTAAAATCATAGCAATAGCCAACCAAAAGGGAGGTGTAGGAAAGACCACCACTACAATCAACCTCGCCGCATCACTTGCAACACAAGGCAAGCGAGTGCTCATCATCGACGCCGACCCACAGGCAAACGCCACTTCGGGTTATGGCATCGACCCAAAGTCTATGACTTCTTCAATCTATGAATGCCTCGTTGACGGTTACCCCATCGACGGCTCACAAGTTTCCACTTGCGTAAAAAAACTCGACCTTGTCGGCTCACGAATCGACTTGGCAGGAGCCGAACTCGAACTTATTGAGAAACCCAACCGCGAGAAAGTCCTTGCCAACTTGCTCCAACCCATCACCGACAAGTATGACTATATCATCATCGACTGTTCACCTTCATTGGGTCTTATCACAGTCAACGCCCTCACAGCAGCCAACTCGGTAATCATTCCCGTGCAAGCCGAGTACTTCGCTCTTGAAGGCATCAGCAAATTGCTCAACACTATTCGCATCATCAAGTCAAAGCTCAACCCCAACCTTGAAATCGAGGGTTTCTTGCTCACAATGTATGATGCCCGTTTGAGACTTGCCAACCAAATTTACGAAGAACTCAAAGGTCACTTCGGCGACATGGTGTTTAACACGGTTATCCCACGCAACATTCGACTCAGCGAGGCTCCAAGCCACGGACTTCCCGCATTGCTCTATGATGCCGAAAGCCGCGGTGCTACAAGCCACTTGATGCTTGCCAAGGAAATCATTGCCAAACACCGCAAACAACAATAAATCTTTATCACTAACCATCAAACAAACCATTGACTATGGCAGTAAAACGCAATGCTCTCGGTCGCGGACTCGGTTCGCTTATCTCGATGGATGATGTTCCCGCAAGCGGTTCATCGGCAATCAACGACATTCAACTCGACCAAATTTCGCCCAATCCCGACCAACCACGCACAACATTTGACGAAGATGCCCTTGACGAACTCGCTACATCTATTCGCGAACTCGGCATCATTCAGCCACTCTCGCTCCGTCAGACAGGACCTAACTCCTATCAAATCATCGCTGGCGAGCGTCGTTATCGTGCAGCAATCCGCGCCGGACTTACCTCGGTTCCCGCCTACATTCGCACAGCCAACGACACCGAACTCACCGAAATGGCTCTTATCGAGAACATTCAACGCGAAGACCTCAACGCAATTGAAATCGCTCTCACATTCAAGAAACTCATTGACCAATATAACCTCACCCAAGAGCGTTTGAGCGAACGCATCGGCAAAAAGCGCACCACTATTGCCAACTTCCTTCGCTTGCTCAAACTTCCCGCTGAGGTGCAATTAGGCCTGCGCGACAAACTCGTTGACATGGGCCACGCACGCGCTTTGCTCGCTATAGACAAACCCTCGCTTCAACTCAAACTCTACAACGAGATTATCAAAAACGGACTCTCTGTCCGCCGCGTTGAAGAGTTGGCCAAAGAATATCAAAAAGCCAACGACGAAACCGAGCAAGAAGACAAGCCACAAGCAAAACCTCGCACTCGCTACACCAACAAAGATTTTGACATTCTCAAAAAACATTTGTCGGCAACTTTCAAGACTCCGGTAGCATTTTCGTGCGATAACAATGGTAAAGGAAAAATAACATTTCCTTTCAAAAATGAAGATGAACTTGAAAGATTAATTACTATCTTTGATGCTTTAAAACTTCAAGAAAACCAATAATCACTTTTTGTCGTGCAAATCGCCAAATTTTGCACGACAAATAACTGACTATCAAATACATCATCGCAAACAATGTTTAATCGCAAGAAACCGTCATTTTTCACAAAGAATTTCGTCATGGGAGTTCTTTGCATCGTTTTCTGCGCGATTGCATTTCCGTTTAACATTTTTTCAGCATCGCAAGCAACCACAAACGAGTTGCCCAAGCCTCGTTTTCACTCTCAATCATCGGTTCCCACTGACTCTTTTGCGCCGCTGCCCAACCAAAACGCATCTATGCTTTTGCGCCAGCCAGGCTTTATTCCCGAGGGAATCGTATTGACCAAAGACAGCATCGACACAGCGACCGAAAAAATGCTTGACTCGATTATGGCCGACACAACATCGGTGCTTAACATCACAACTCTCCCCGACTCTCTCGCCACTCGCGAGCAAGTTAAACTGTTTACCCCCGACCCCACACGCGCTGTGTGGTTATCGGCTCTATGCCCCGGCTTGGGTCAGATTTACAACCGCCGATATTGGAAACTCCCCATCGTTGTGGGAGCATATATGGGGCTTGGATATGCAACATCGTGGAACTCGCGCATGCTCACCGACTACACAGTTGCCTATCGCGACATCATGGACACCGACCCTACTACCGACAGTTACATGGACTTCTTCCCATCTACGACCAAAGAAGAAGACCTTGATAAAGAATGGCTCAAAAACATTTTGAAACGCCGCAAAGACTATTTCAGACAAAACCGCGACCTGTGCATCATCTGCATGGTGGGCGTGTATTTGGTTGCAATGGTTGATGCCTATGTTGATGCCTCGTTGGCTCAATTTGACATTTCGCCCGACTTGTCAATGAAAGTCACACCGGCTGTAATACCCGCCAACACAAGCCGACTGCCATCGGTTGGTGTTCAGTGGGCTTTAACTTTTTAACCCGATTAATTTACCCTAAAAAAGATATGAACAAATACATCATTGGACTTTTAATCGCATGCTCGGCGTTAACCGCATCGGCCGAGGACTCGATATTGTCACTTAAACATTCAATCAAAGACAGCAAAATCGTTGCTCCCACAAGTTTTGAGACCGATGTTCGCGACCTTGAAGAAAATTGGTATCTCGAAAACTACACTGTTCTCGTTGAACAGCACAAAACTGCACGCCACAGCAACACTGCTACCGATGCCGAATACATCGAGCGTTTGAGCAAACTTCCCACTACTATCGAAATGCCTTTCAACTCGGTTGTAAAGTCATATATCGAAATGTATATCCGCAAAGAAAAACTCGTTGAAAAGATGCTCGGCATGAGTCTCTACTACTTGCCCATCTTTGAGCAAGCACTCGAAGCCGAAGGCATGCCCCTCGAGTTGAAATATGTTCCCGTAATCGAATCGGCCCTCAACCCCTTTGCCAAGTCAAAAGCCAAAGCAGTGGGTTTGTGGCAATTCATGAGCCCCACGGCACGCGGTCTCGGCCTCGAAATCAACTCGCTTGTCGACGAACGTCGTGACCCCATTCGCTCATCAATCATGGGCGCACGCTACCTCAAACAACTTTATAGCATCTACAACGACTGGTCGCTTGCCATTGCTGCTTACAACTGCGGTCCCGGCAATGTCAACAAGGCCTTGCGCCGTTGCCAATCTGAGCGAAAAGACTTTTGGGCTATCTACCACTATCTTCCCGCCGAAACTCGCGGTTATGTTCCCGCATTCATCGCGGCAAACTACATCATGACCTACTATAACATGCACGGCATCAGCCCCTCGTTGGCAAAACGTCCTCTTGTTACCGACACTGTTCATGTATGCAACCGTGTTCACTTCAAGCAAATTGCCGAAGTGCTCGACATTCCCGAAAAAGAAATTCGCATACTCAACCCCCAATATCTCCAAGATGTTATTCCCGGCGACATTCACCCCTATGCGCTCATTCTCCCCTCACACCAAGTGTTGAGTTATGTTGTGAGCGAAGACAGCATTCTCAAATTTGATGCCGAGAAATATGGCCGTCTCACCGAAGTTGAGCCTGGCGAAGAATTTAACGATGGCGAGGGCGAATATGTAAACAAACTCGTTGTCAAAACCCACACAGTGCGAAAGGGCGAAAGCCTTGGCAAAATTGCCAACAAATATGGTTGCACCATCAACAACCTCAAAAAATGGAACAACCTTCGCAGCAACAACATCAATGTGGGTCAACGCATCAAAATTCAATCTTATCAACGCGTAAGAGTTCCCAAGAAAGAAGATCCCGAATTGAAGGCAGCAGTAGCCGAAAAAGCAACTGCCGACAGCCTCGCTGCCACAAATCAGACCGTGCAAACCGAGCAAGTTCAAACCGTCTCAACACAACAAGTAAACAAAGCCGAGACTGTTAAGAAAACACCCTCTCAGCAACCTGTTAAACAACAAAAACGACAAATCACCCACAAGGTGAAGAGTGGCGAAAACCTTGGCGCTATTGCACGCAAATATGGCGTTACAGTTAAGCAGATTCAACGCGCCAACCCCAACATCAAAGGCACTCGCATCAACGCTGGCCAACGCATCAAAATTCCCGTGAAATAATCACAAACCCTCACATACAACAAAGCCACCCTGCATATGCAGAGTGGCTTTGTTATTTTATAACGCAATCAATTGCGACAGCCTATTGTTGAGGGCGCGAGAGAATATCAAAATTCTCAACAAAAATCTCTGTAACCGTACGCTTGATAGCATTGCGATCTTCCCAAGTGCGAGTGCGCAACATGCCTTCAACATAGAGTTTAGTTCCTTTACGAATATATTTCTCGGCAGTCTCGGCATCCTTGCCCCACATCACGATATTGTGCCATTCGGTGCGTTCGGGCATTTGCGCGCCGCTTGCTGTGGTATAAGCGCGTTCGGTTGTCGCCATTGAAAAAGTAGCAACAGGGCGAGTTTCGACATAGCGAATTGTGGGGTCTTGGCCCACATTGCCCACCAATATAACTTTATTTACCGACATATCTATTATTTATTTGACGCTTTCAAACCTTTGATAACGGCATTGCTAAATCCGTTTGCTTCCATTTCGTTCAAGCCCTTGATAGTGATGCCGCCGGGAGTTGTGACCTTATCGATTTCCACCTCGGGATTGTTGCCGGTTGCTTCAAGCAGAGCCACTGCGCCACGCAATGTCTGCAACACATAGTCCTTGCTCTCGCCGGGATAGATGCCCATTTCCACGCCGCCTTGCATCGCAGCGCGAACATATCGCATTGCATAGGCAATACCACATGAGCACAACGCAGTTGCAGCACCCATCAATCGCTCTTCAATTAGCGATGCCTTGCCCAATGTGTCAAACAATGCCACCACAGCAGCAATCTGCTCGGCTGTTGCCACCTTGTTGTGACTGATAAAAGTCATGCTTTCGCCCACCGAAATGGCTGTGTTGGGTATCAAACGGAAAATTGATGCTTGGGGCGAAGTCAATGCCTGCAACTCGTCGAGAGTAACACCCGCCGCAATCGAGACCACTGTCTGACGGCTGTAATCGATTGACGAAGCAATGCCGCCAAGCACTACACCAACCAACCAAGGTTTCACAGCAATCACAATCACATCGGTGTCGCGAGTGGCATCAATGTTATCGGTTGACACCTTGATACCGTCGCACTCGCGTGCCAACTCATCAAGTTTGTCAACGCCCAAATCACATACCACGATGTCGCTTGCCGACAATGTATTTTTGTTAACCAAGCCACGGGCAATCGCACCGCCCATGTTTCCGGCTCCGATAATTCCGACTTTCATTTACTATGTTTATTATGCTCCGAGAGCGCGTTTGAATCGATTGATAAAATCTTCGGCCTGCTCCATAGTGAGAACCAATGGTGGCAACAAGCGAATCACATGTGTGCCGGTAGCACCGGTAAACACCTTTTCCTCCTTGATAAGGCGTGTGCGCAATTCCTTGACGGGATAGTCAAATTCCATGCCTATCATCAAGCCCTCGCCTCTCACCTCCTTGATTTGAGGAATCTTTTGCAACTCGGCTTTGAGATATTCGCCCACTTTGCGAGCATTTTCCACAAGATTTTCTTTTTCAAAAATTTCGAGAACGGCGATAGCCGCCGCACATGCCAAGTGGTTACCGCCAAATGTTGTGCCAAGTTGACCGTAGATAGGCTCAAACTTGGGGCTGATGAGCACACCACCCATGGGAAAACCGTTGGCAATACCCTTTGCCACAGTAATCATATCGGGGCGAACATCGGTGTATTGGTGTGCAAAGAATTTACCCGAACGGCCATAGCCCGACTGAATTTCGTCAAGAATCAACACCGCGCCATGCTTGTCGCACGACTCACGCACCGACATCAAAAACTCGTTAGTGGGAATGCGAATGCCGCCAACACCTTGAATACCCTCAACAATCACAGCACAGACATCACCCTTTGCCAACTCGGCCTCAACAGCCGCAGCATCATTAAGAGTAACAAAAGTAACATGATTGTTGGCATTGATGGGAGCAACAATTTTGGGGTTGTCAGTAGCCTCAACAGCCAACGAAGTGCGACCGTGGAAAGCCTTATCAAACGCAATCACGCGACTCTTGCCAGTGTGAAACGAAGCCAATTTGAGTGCATTCTCGTTTGCTTCGGCACCTGAGTTTACCAAGAATAACTGATAATCATCATAGCCCGATGCCTTACCCAACTTTTCGGCCAACTGCTGTTGAAGAGTGTTGATTACCGAGTTAGAATAGAACACCAACTTTGAAGCCTGCTCTTGCAACGCTTTAAGATAGTGGGGATGAGAGTGGCCAACCGAAATCACGGCGTGGCCGCCATACAAATCAAGATATTTATTTCCTTGTGCATCATAGGTATTACAACCTTCGCCTTTGACAATATCTATATCAAACAAGGGATATACATCAAATAATTTCATATCGTTTCAAGTGCTTATGTTAATAATAACCACAAATTTAGTGATATTATCTCACACATCATCACAAAAACGCCCAAAAACGCTATATTTTCGCTCATTTCCCTCCCCAACCGCCATTTTCCATGACATAAATAAACAAAACAGGAGGAAACCATGCGATTTCCTCCTGCGTTGTTATGCTGCAAGCGTTGATTATTTCGCTGACAAGAATTCGATTGCTTTATCCAAAATTGCATCTTTGCCTGTGATGTGTGCATCTGCGGCCATGTCTATTTTGTAACCTTCTGTGGGATCGATACCAAACTCCGTGTGAACCTTGTCGATGTCAAGCATTGGTGTGGTTGAAAGGCGCACATACCAACCATTGGGCATGTCAAAGTTGCAGGGAAGACCACCGCCACCACCACTGCGGTCGCCCATGATTGTGACATTGTCGAGCACTTTCATTGTGCGGACAAAGTCGTTGGCCGCACTATACACCGAGCGGTTTGATAGAATGACTACATCTTTAAGGAATTTCACAGTCTCTTTTTTGTCATTTGCCAAGTCAGCCAAATTGTGTGCTTTCTTTTCGATATAGTCAGGCACTGTGTCAGCAAATTCGCTATGTCCGGGGCCTGTCTTGTAAATTTTGTAACCACACAACAATTTTTCTTCGGTTGTGAAACGACATGCAATTTTGTTCACATTAAGCATATTGCCACCGCCATTGTTGCGAATGTCGATGATAATGCCTTTGCAGTCTTTGAACTGTGTGAGAATGTGGTCTAGAAGCTCATTGCTAAATTCGCTTGTAAAAGCGTCGTAGTGCATATAACCGATATTTTGGGGCAACACTTTATAGATAAAGCCGCTCTTGCGATGATAGTCGTTGTTGAGATAGTTTTCTTTGACAATGCGCGCACTGTAATTTTCGGGATATTCTTCAAACCATTTCCAGTACTTTGATGCATCATAGTCGTTGTAAAGATTGACATGGCCGTCTTTCAACTCGCCGAGCATATTGGCACACACTTCAAACAACTCATCGTCGGTCATGCCGTTGTGAACCTGTGGACGGTATTTGTCATACACGGCATCCCAATCAATGTTTTTGTAGTCAAAATAGCAATAGTATTCGTCACAAATCTTCCACAACATGTCAAAATTGCCTTCGGCATCATCAACGATGTCTTTGTCTTCATAAATGTAGCATGACTGCACCGGAAGAAGAAACAAAAGAGCTGCTATATAAGAGATATATTTTGCTTTCATAATTAATATGTATAAAGTGCTGGTTTAATGTTTTTGTTCTCTTTTGATATGCTCCAACGCATCAAATCGCCGGCAAAACCTACGACAAATTGGTGCGATACATATTGGAAATGATTGGGAGTCGCATAATAGGTCAAAATGTCGTTGTTGTAACCCAAGCGCAATGCCCATGTGTCGAAATGGAGGTCGAAGTGGAGACGGTTGCGCATATTAAAGCGACTTTCCCATGAGCCTACTCTATATCCGTCAAACAAGCCTATGGTCATGTAGCCCTGGTCTAGTTGAGAGAATGCCGATAACACGGGGAGTGCCATCTGATAGCGTGCTGTCACGGGGAGTTTACCCAAGTTGAAATCATAAACAGCCATACCGGTAAAGCCTACCGAGATATCGCTCTTGATGGTCATGGGATTGTTGCCGCCGTGAGCGTTGGTCACCAAACCGCCCATTACATCAATATCATAACCATAGTAGAGGCGAAGGTCGGGACAAACAGTGCTATGCGTCATCATGCCGAATGTGTAGTTACCCATGTGCACATTTGAACCGCCATTACCCGAAATTGCCATCTTACCGCGGTTATAGGCATAGCGCAACTGATGTTGCTGCACCCATTTAGAGTCTTTTGATGCACGCATCATTTCAACGCCAACCGAGAAACTGGGGCCATCAAATGTGAAATATGAAAGGGGTTTTTCAATCCATGCCGCACCTCCGACATTTAATTCCAACGCTGTATAAAGCGGGCAATAGGTGCTGTCATTGGCCGATTTTTTCTTAGCATAAACGCCAATTGGCATTGCCAACAAAATTGCGCCACAAAACAATTTTATAAGTATTCTGTTCATTTTTATTGATAATTATAGATGTATTTACTTGTTATTGGGTTTATTATCGGTTCTTTGCCTCAGCTTTGGCGCGCTTGACAAGTTTTTGTGTAGCGGCATTCAAGGGTGGCACGGTCGCTGGTGCGGTAATGCGCATTCCCAACTCGTCATCTTTATATTCCCGCTTGGCCTCTTCTTTTGTGAGATATTCGTTTTCAACGAGATACACTTCCACCATTGAGCGAATGACAATGGGGTTTTTCGTCTTAATGGCTTTGCGAATCAATCGGCCCTTGCCGTCGGCTTGCATTACAAAACTTGCTTCCATAATGTCTTTGGGCTGATAGATGCATTTGTCGTTGGCACGATAGGTCTGTGTCGAAAACAGTTGGTTGATATCCATTGACAAGCCGCTCAACGACAATAACCATGGCGATGAGCTGTGGTCTTTTTTTCCGGCCAACATATCCTCGGTTACCTTGAACGTATTTGCGTTTTGCCTCATGACAATTGCCATGCCCGATTTGCCCGGTTTCTTATATTGCTTGGTTGTGCCACTTTGACCTTTAAACTCGTCGGTAGCATCAATGGGAGTGTCATCAATGGTACACAACGACAACATTGAGGGGAAGTTTGATTGTGCGTCATATGCCACACTATCCATGTCGGCAATGTTGTAGCGTGAATAGCAACGGCTGTTGAGAATACGCAACGATGTATCTCCGCCAAACTTGGCATCTTTGGTTGTCGGCACATAGCGCACGGCCATGTGTTCCAAGAAGAATGTGATTGTGTCTTCGTTAATATAGTTTGATGCGCCATCTTCGCTTGTGTCTATGCCAATTGGCAAACGAAGGCTGAGATACTCGCGTGCATAGAACGTTTGTTTCAACACATTGCGTTTGACCGGAACAACCACAATCTCTTCCAACTCATAAATCATAGGTTTCATTTCCCAAGTTCTGTTGGCAGGGACCTTGATGGTCAAGTCTTCGTAGCCGATGCAGCGCAGCGTTATGGGATAAGACGTAAGTGGCACATCGGGAAACTCACCATTGATTAATGTGAGTCCGACAATGTTACCGGTAGCATCAAACACCGATGCGGCAGCAATTGGCTGACGGTCGCTTGCATCAATCACTCTGTTTTGTGCGATTGCAACACCGCAATAAAGTAGCATGCCGATAATAAGAAAAACAAATCGTTTCATTTTGTCAATTTTTTGAAAGAAACTGCAAATATACTTTACAGAAATTAATCTAACAAATCCTTAACAAAAAAACTATCGGGGCAATAACTCTCGCGCCACTCCGATGAGCAAAGCACTCTCCCACCACGCCACAAACTCAAAAAACGGCTCATATTCTTGCCATTGACACGCAATTAAACTATTTTTGCAAGGTATAAAACATTAACACATGTGTAGCAAACAAGAAAACTCCGAAAAAACCGACAATATTATCATTGAAACGGCCGAGGCTTCTGCGCCCGAAAAGCCTGATGAAAATGCCGAAAACGCCGAAGTTGCAGCCGAAACCGACGGCAAAGACCAAGGCGAAGATAAAGGCGCATACAGTTTGGATAAATGTCTGAACTGCGGCACCTCACTCCACGGCACATATTGCCACAACTGCGGTCAGCATATCACCGACCACAAAATGAATGTCAAGAGCTTCATTATGAACTATCTTGACAACGCATTTTTTTGGGACAGCCAAAACATCAAGACCCTGCGACTATTGATAGGCCGTCCAGGACTCCTAACTAAAGAATATCTTGCAGGCAAGTTTGTGTCGCAAGTGCAACCCATGAAACTCAGCATGTTTTTGGTATTGGTGTTCCTCACATTGTTTGTGTTCTTTGACAGCGACAAACACATCAACGACGCTATGCACGAAATCACAAGCAGTGAATATTTGTTAGCGTCTATACAGATGGACGCAATAGCCCAAGACCAAGAGTTGCTTGAAAAAATCAAGACAAGCCCTCTCGACACCGTCAATCTGATTATACCCATAAATCTGATTGAAAAACACCCATCAATCATCACACCACAACAATTTGTTTACGATTCCAATGGCAAATCGCTTGACTTGATTGTCGCTACCGTGCCGCATACCCTCATCGAAGAAAAGGTTATTCTGCCCGACGAAGACAATGAATATCACTTTAACCCCGAGATTGACAACACCGCCGAAGAATTGGCTTTATTTAATGCCGTATGGGACCAACTATCATCAATCACATTGCAATATTTCCCTCTGTTTATATTGCTGACCGCCCCCATTCTCGCCTTGTCGCTGCGCCTTGTACAACGCACCCGAAAACGCTCCTATTATACCCATTTCATCTTCTCAATGCACTATATCGCCTTTGTTGAAGTAATCATCATTGTGCTTTATATGTTACATCATTACCTTCGTGTGCCATTAACGCTGGTAAATCTCTTGTTCACAATCTTTTCGTGCATCTATTTCACAAGAGCATTCCGCTTGGTGTATGAAACCACATGGTTCAGGTCTATTACTAAGGCCATACTCTCAAATGCGATTTACTATGCTATATGTATGGCTATTTTCTGCGTAATCTTCTTTATATCTACCACGATTGTCATCTGCACTCTTTCCCTTGAATAACGACATAAACATTATAGCATAACATGAAAACAATCAACAAATGGGTGGCTGTTGCGGCCATATTGTGTAGCATCGGCGCTTTGCTCTCGTGCAAGAATGCCACCCCCACAACTAACGGCGACGATGCCATTACCGAAACAGTCAGCACCGAATTGCTCCGCACCGACCAAAGTTGGAACGGTGTCGACCTCCCCGACTACCCACAAGGCAAACCCGAATTGGTTGCCGTGAAATACATCATTCCCGCAGGACAAAAACTCGGCTGGCATCACCACGATGCTATGAACCATGGCGTGTTGGTGCGTGGCGAACTCACCATCATCGGCCTTGACGGACAAATAAAAACTATGCACGAAGGCGATGTCGTGGTCGAAATGGTCGACTCTATTCATCATGGCGAAAACCGCGGCACTGAGCCTGTTGTTCTCTACATGTTCTATGTTTCGCAAAAAGGCCTTCCCCTCTCGGTTCCTCACCCCGAAATACCACTTGATTAATCAGCAACATCTATTGCCGCATAACAAAACAGCCGCTCGGTTACTCCAAGCGGCTGTTTGTTTATCAATATGTGTTGTTATCGCTTAACAAATACTTTCTTGCCATTAACAACATAAACTCCGGGAGCAGTTACCTCAACCACACGACGGCCGTGAAGGTCATATATCACTTGCTCGGCGTTTGCAACAACATCAATGTTTTCAACCGCAGTTGTGGGATTGCGGTCAACCTCTATTGACTCAAATCACACACCACCCACCTTTTACCTGCAACTATATTTGCCCAAACAAAAACACCATTTATTCCATTGGGTTAGGGGCATAAAAAAGCCGAGGCGGAAGTCCGTCTCGGCTGTATAGTAAATGTTTATGTTTTATGGTAGGCTTAGTGGTCATAGGTTAGGAACCGACTAAGCGAGGCTGGTGCCTCATATATAGAGTTTTAGTAAAATTTCTTGATACCCATGATTTCGCGCACTTCGCTCAATGTCTTGGCTGCGCGTTCGCGAGCGCGTTCGGCACCTTGGCGCACTACGCGTGCGAGATATTCGTCGTCGTTTTGAATATCGAGAATGCGTTGGCGAATGGGGAGCGTTACTTTCAAGATGTCTTCGGCCAATTGTTTTTTCAAGTCGCCATAGCGAATTGAGCAATCGGCATAAGCGTCTTTGAATTGTTGCACCACTTCGGGGGCTGATGTAAGTTCCATCAATGTGAAGAGGTTTTGAATGGGTGCGCTGATAGGCGAATTGGGTGCTTGGGGGCCTTCATCGGTCACTGCACGCATCACTTTCTTACGCAATACTTTTTCTTCGTCAATGAGGTAGATACAGTTACCTTCGCTCTTACCCATTTTGCCTGAACCGTCAAGACCGGGAACTTTCACTGCGTTGCCGCCAAAGTTGAAGTTTTCGGGTTCGGGGAAAAGGTCAACGCCATAGTATGAGTTGAAACGGCGAGCAAAGCGGCGAGTCAATTCCAAGTGTTGCTCTTGATCTTTACCCACGGGCACTTTGTGGGCTTTTTGAATGAGGATATCCACAGCCATGAGTGTGGGATATGTGAGCAAACCGGCATTTACGCGTTTGTTTGAGTCGGTACCGATAATTTCTTTTTCGATATTTTCGTCGTTATCGCTCTTGATGCCGAGTTGTTTGCGGGCTTTGTCTTTGAACGATGCTGTGCGCATCAATTCGCCGATACCTACATGCATATTGAGCAAGAGATAGAGTTCAGAGATTTCGGGAACATCGCTCTGCACAAAGATTGTCGCCTTTTCGGGGTCAACGCCTGCTGCGAGATATTCGGCAAGAATATTCTTCACATTTGTGTGAAGTGTTTTGGGGTCGGGGTGAGTTGTGAGTGCATGAAGGTCGGCAATAAAAAAGAGACTGTCGTAGTCTTCTTGCATTTTCACAAATTTATTTAATGCACCGTAATAGTTGCCAAGGTGAAGGTTGCCTGTGGCACGGATGCCGCTAAGTACGATTTCTTTCATTTGAGGTCTTTTAAATTTAGAGTGCAAAGTTAGGCAAAAACCACGAGATTATATAATTGCAAACCGAAAATATTCACTTTTATCAATTAATACATCTCTTCAATTGTCGATTGCAACACATTGTTGTCAGCAAGAATCTTCTCGACAAACTCGCGAAACGCGCCGTTGCCGCCTCGCGCCTCGGTTACATATTTCACTTCGCTTTTGATATATGAGGGTGTGTTGGCAGGCGATGCGCTTTGTCCGACAAGACGCAAAAGTTTCAAGTCGTTGACATCATCGCCGATGAATGCCACCTCATCGAGTGTAATGCCAATAGTGTCGCAGAGTTGACGAGCGACGGCCACTTTGTCTTTAACACCCAAAAAACAATGTTCTATTTTGAGTTTGTCAGCTCGGCTTTGCACAATGGGCGAATTTTCGCCTGTGATAATTGCCACGGGAATGTTGTGATGGCGAAGCATCATCACGGCCATTCCGTCTTTGACACAAAAGCGTTTCATGTAGTCGCCCGTGGGGGTATAAAACATTCCCTCATCGGTCCACACTCCATCAATATCTGTTATCACTAATTTGGGTAACATATCTCGTTTATTTTTTTGTCATTAAAAATTGAGCATACTCCCAATCGTCGGGCGTATCTATATCAACGCTGTCGCGTGCCGACATCACATACTTGATGCGACGGTCAAACTGCGACAAATGTTTCTCGCGAAGCGATGCCACATTCATGACATACACTGCGCCATTATATTCCCACACTGTGGGGCAATCTTGCCGGCGGGCAAATCGCGCATTCATCAAGCTCTGCAAATATCCCGACTCATTTTCGTGAAACATCACATAGTAGGGATTGCTGCGCGCCTCGGTCACCGACACCACCATGTCGCATTTAGCATCATACAATGCCAATGCCTCGGTCACATGTTGCGATGTGCGCATGGGTGATGTGGGTTGCAACAACACCACAGCATCATAATCAATGCCCTGTGCCGCATAATGGTCGAGTGCGTGAATAATCACTTCGTATGTACCCGAATAGTCTTGTGCAAGGCTATCGGGGCGCATAAAGGGTATTGCCAAGCCATATTCCTCAACCACACGGGCAATCTCGGCATCATCGGTTGACACGCAAATATCCTCATCGGCTGCGCCTGCCCCGCGGGCTGCATCAATGGCATAGGCTATCAAGGGTTTTCCGGCAAGCGGTTTTACATTTTTGCCAGGCACTCCTTTTGAGCCGCCTCGCGCCGGTATCAGATACAGCACTTTCATAGTTTGGTATATTTTATGAAATCTTGCGCTTTCTTGTAATCCTCATGGCGGCCAATGTCAATCCAATAGCCCACAATGGGGAAGCATGTCACACGACAGCCGTCGTTGATGAGGCGTTGCATAAGATCGGTGGCATCGCAATGTGCATTGCGTTGAAGTTTTTTCAACACGCTGCGCTTAATCAAATATATGCCGCCGTTGGAATAATATGTGAATGTGGGCTTTTCCTGAAAAGATGTCACCACATTGTTATCGGTAGTCTGCATCACGGCATAGGGCACACTCACATTATAGGGAATTGATGCCACTGCCATATCCGAGTCTGTTTCTATAAAATGATTGTAAAATTCTTCCAAATCGATATTGGTAAACAGGTCAGAGTTCATCACAAGCACCGTGTCGTTTTTGAAATTATCGATTTTACTCACCGCACCGATTGTGCCCAACGGGGCATCTTCTTCGACATAACCGATTGTGGCATTCCATTTCTCACCGTTGCCAAAGTAAGCCTTTATCTGCTCGCCGAGGTAGCGCACCGAGAATGTGATATTGTCAATGCCATAACTGAGCATTCTATCCACATTATGCTCCACGATAGGCTTTCCGCCCAATGGCAACAACGGTTTGGGGCAATTATCGGTCAACGGCTGCAAACGCTCTCCTCGACCACCGGCCATAAGCACGCCGTCAATGGGCAACAGCCCTTTGATTTTTGTCAAATCAATCAATCGCGCGATGCGACCGTTCTCGTCGATATAGGGAATGAGATGAATGCCCGACTGTCTGATTTCTTTCAGCAACTTGGGCGTAGCCTGATTGGCCGCATCGATAAATCGGAATGAGCGATGACACACACCCTCAATCTTGTCGTCGAGTTTCACGCCCGCAATCAAGGCTCGGCGAATGTCGCCGTCGGTAATAGAGCCCACTACCCTTTCATCGGCATCAACGGCAAACAGTGTAAAACTGCGTGTTGCGTTCAAGCGATTGAGGGCTTCGAGCAATGTAGCCTCTTGGCTGATTATGTGGTCCGATATTTTCATATTATTTTATATCGTAAAATCGTTTCTGTTTCATCTGTGACAAATCACATTGTTGCAACACTTCAAATATGCGCGCAACCGTGTCGGGCTGCTCATAGGGATTTACAGCATTGCGTGCAATGGTTTGCCACTCTTGTGACAATGCGCCACGAATAGCCTTTTCGATGCTATCGACATCGGTGTTGCAGTCAATTACGCTATCGGCACGAAGGCGGCCTTTCTGACGGTCGCCGATGTTTACTGTGGGAATGCCAAACGAGGGCACTTCCAATATGCCGCTCGATGAATTGCCTACGGCCGCTTTGACAAATTGCAATGCCGACAGATAACGCATATATCCAAGCGAGGTGTAGCAAGCCGCTTTGTCGCCGTTTGCTGCCACATACTCGTCAATCATTTTAATTATAATGCGACCGTCGCTATCAGAGTTTGGCTTTGTAAATATCACTCGACAGCCCACTCGGTCAATGGCTTCGAGCAACGCACCAAACTGTGTTTCGGCGCTATTGCGCTCCATTGTCACGGGGTGATAGGTTACCAAAATGCAGTCATCGCCGATTTCAAAACCGATGCTCTGTTCAAGCGACTGACGGTCGAGAAATTGAATTTGGCACATATTGTCAAGACCGATTGCACCAAAGTTAAACACTCGGTCGGGTTGCTCGCCAAGTTGAATCACTCGCTGACGATATTCCTCGGCGCTTGTAAAATGCAGGTGACTCATTTTGCTGATGCTGTGACGGATGGCATCATCATACGCGCCCTCGGTCACATCACCGCCCGATATGTGAGCAATGGGTATTCCATACAACAAGGCTGCCGATGCCGCACCGAGCATCTCATATCTGTCGCCAAGTATCACCACCATATCAGGCGCAAGGTCTTCAAATGCATCGGCAAAACCGATGATACCCAATCCCAACGACTTGGTTGTGGCATTGCGAGTGTCTGACGACAACAGCATCTCCACCTTTTTGTCAATGTGAAAACCGTCGGACTCAATCTCGCGATAGGTCAATCCGAATTCAGGCGACAAGTGCATATTTGTCGCAATTATCTGCAACTGCATTTCGGGGCAATCATTGATGCGTTTCATCAATTTGCTCAAGAGTCCATATTCGGCGCGAGTGCCGGTTATCACACATATCTTTTTCATATACGGTCTAAATTTCAATCGGTTCGTCGGGCTGATAGTCGCGAGAGGCTTGTCGGCCAACGACATCATACCATTTCATTGGCGATAGTCCGTTTCCTGGACGCTTTACCGCGAGATTTTCTTCTGTAAACACCTCGCCGGCTTTTATCGCCACGGCAGCGACAATGCTTTTGCGTGCTGCCACTATATTTTTTGCTTCCGAATCAGTTACACGCTTCAAGCCTGTACCCAATGCTTTTTCGATATTTCTTATTGCCAAAACCATTGCCTTCAACTCATCGGGCAACAACGATGCCTTATGGTCGGGGCCGGGCAGATTGCGGTCGAGGGTGAAATGCTTTTCAATCACTTCTGCACCCAATGCCACAGCAGCCACAGGCACCTCAATGCCTAATGTGTGGTCGCTATATCCAATTGCAACGCCCAACTCATTGCGCATAGTAATCATCGCGTTGAGATTGACATCGGCAAACGGTGTCGGATACTCGGTATTGCAGTGGAGCAATGTTATATCTTTTCGGTCAACGCCCTCGCCAAGCAAGAAATCTAACGACTCTCTGACAGTATCAAGGTCGCTCATGCCAGTTGACATCACTATCGGACGGTGTGTTGCGGCAATCTTGCGCAAGTAGGGCAAATTAGTGATTTCGCCCGAGGGCACTTTCCAAAAATCCACGCCCAAACTGTCAAGAAAATCAACACTTGGCAAATCAAATGCTGTTGACAAAAACTTGACACCTTTTTGCTTGCAATAGTCCACCAAAGCCAAGTGGTCGGCGTGACTCAACTCCAATTTGCGCAACATCGCAAGTTGTGAAGAGTCCTCACTCTGCGCTTCACGGCGTTGATAGTCAGCTTGTGCAGCCGATGCCGTAACAAGCAGTTCGGAACAGAAAGTTTGGAATTTGACATAATCGACACCGGCATCAGCCGCAGCATCTACCATTTTCTTTGCCATTTCGAGCGAGCCGTTGTGATTAACGCCCGCTTCGGCAATGATTAGTGTGTGTCGATTGTTGTTCATATTTTGAGTTTTGCAGGGTTTCCTATATATGTGCCTTTATCAGCGAGTGATTTTACGACTACCGCGCCCGCGCCGACAACAATATCTGAGGCAATCGACAACACTTGCGCCACCACGGTGTTGCTACCGATAAACACTCGGTCGCCGACACTGCTGCCGCCATTAATGACTGCATGGGTTGAGATGTGGCAAAAATCGCCGACAACAGCATCGTGCTCGATAGTGCATCGGGTGTTTAATATGCACTGCTCTCCCACTTTTGCACCAGCATTTACCACAGCATTGTGCATCACAACTGTGCCCTCGCCTATTGTTGCATAGCGCGACACATGGGCCAACGGCGATATGATTGTGGCAAATCGGCCTCCGGCTTTCACTACCTCATCAACAAGATGTTGACGAACAGCCGCACTTTTGATTTGGCCAACTGTGATAACAAATTCGGCTTCATCAACATATCGGTCTATCACATCATTACTGCCAAGGACAGGATAGCCCAACACATTATCAGGCTCAAATTGAGGTTGCTCTATTATGCCCAATATCTCACGGCCCGATGCCTCAATGACATCAATCACCGAGCGACAATGGCCACCGCCACCTATCAATATGAGTTTTTTAGACATTGTAAATTCCCGATTTATATTTTTTGAGATTTTCCTCTTTTGTAAACCAATCAATTGTTTCTTGCAATCCGCGACTTATATCATATTCGGGCGACCAATCGGTGAGCGATTTAATCTTGCTGTTATCGCCCCAAAGGCGGAATACCTCGGAGTTTTTAGGGCGCAAACGCTGTGTATCTTCAATGAAGTTAACCTCACGGCCCATGAGTTTGGCAATGAGATTGAGAGTATCGCGCATGCTGATTTCATAATTGCTGCACACATTGACTTCTTGGCCAATCACGCCGTCGCATTTTGACAAATGAATAAATCCGCGGCAAGTGTCTTTGACATAATTAAAGTCGCGTGTGGGTGTCAAATCGCCGAGTTTGATTTCGCTTGCACCGTTAGCAATCTGCGTGATGATTGTAGGGATAATCGCACGCGCGCTTTGACGAGGACCGTAGGTGTTAAACGGACGGACAATCACTACCGGCAATTGAAATGCGTTGTAAAAACTCATAGCAATGGCATCGGCACCAATCTTTGTTGCCGAATAGGGCGACTGAGGTTGCTTGGGGTGATTTTCATCAATGGGCACATATTGTGCTGTGCCATACACCTCTGATGTCGATGTTACCAACAAGCGTTTAACACCATTTTTCATCGCCGCCTGACACATGTTGAGAGTGCCTTTGATGTTGGTGTCGACATAACTGTCGGGCGCTACATAAGAATAAGGAATAGCTATGAGAGCCGCCAAGTGATACACAATCTCGACATCGCGAGTTATGTGCTCACAGAAATTGGCATCGCGCACATCGCCTGTCACAATTTCAAGATTGGGATGTTTCACATCTTCAAGCCAACCCCAATTATTAAACGAGTTATATTGAGCCAATGCTCTGACATCATAACCCTCTTCAAGCAACATTTCGGTGAGATGCGAACCAATAAATCCGTCGGCACCTGTTACCAACACCTTAATTCCTTTGTTTTCAGTCACTGCCATAGTGTCAATCCATTATTTTGCGTTCAAAGGCATCGATAAACGAGCCTTTTGTTATGTTATAAATCTTTTTATTCAGTCGTGATGCATAGCGTTTTATGTCGTGATATGACTTAAACGCAATGTGCATGCTCAACAACAAGTCATGCAAATGCTTTGTTGACACATACTGCTCTGCACCTTTTTTGTCATAGAAATGATTGAGGTCTTCCATAACGATATTATCGTCGTTAACCCAAATTTCTTTAAGCCACGAATGGTCGGCTCCGGCTACATAAATCACTTTATAGTCCATAGCCAATCCGGTCATGATTGACGGTATCAACACATTGCGCGGACGGGGCATACCCAAGCCCGATTTATAGCATCGGTGGGCAAACCAATCAAAGCCCTCAACAGGCGTCATGTTGAAATAACTGACTTTTATATTGGGGCGTGATGCCAACTTTGATTTCCATTTATCGCTCTTGCGCGCGTCCATTGACACATACAATGTCATGTCCCAATCGGTTGACAATGCCATTGCATCAAACAATCGGTTGCAGTGATTGTCGTCGGCGAAAAACAACGGGTCGGCAACAAGATAATATGACGGCTTTAATTGTGTGTAATACTCCGAAAGCACGGCATAGTTTACCGCCAACAAATCTTTGTCGAGCAAAAAATCGCGGTGATTTTCAATGAGCGGGCGCAATGACGGACCATTGCCCAACACCACCAAGTCACGACCCGGCTGTGCAGGCTTTTTAACGGTGACACGACGCGATTTGAGCACAATCTTCACTATGCTCAACAGTGTCTGCCACATCTTTTCCATCAGTATTAACGCCTTATCCATCAATCAAGATTTATGCTACCATTTTGTGAATTTATATCCTATCACACGATTGTCGGCCGCAACATATTTGAGTTGCATCGATGAGCCCGACAACGATACTATTTCAAGATCAAATATCGAGTTGGCGGGCAAATATGTTTCGGGCAACGGGCTGTAATAAAACGAGCCTTGCTTGTGGTTGTCGTCCCAATGAGTGTAATTAAGTTGTAACACATTGCCTATCTCTTTCCATGTGCCCCAACATTCAGCCGCAGTGTGTGCCGATTCGTTCACGCGCAACATACACACCACTTCATTCTGAAATTTCCAGAACACATTACCGGCATAATCGGCTTCTTCGACACCGTCAACCTCTATCGACAACATTTTCCATGTGCCAAAATAAGGACCGATATCACCATTATTATGCGTACACGACGACAATGCCGCCATGCTCAACATTATAATTAATATGTGTAACGCTCTTTTCATCATTTGCTATTGCTAAAATCGCCGCGATAAGACACCGAAAGCATCGCGCCGAAATTATCGCCATAAAGTTTGCCTTGGTCCAATGCCAACTGCGCTTTGAAGTTCAAGCCCTCAACCATTGGCATCGAGTATTTCAGTTCAACCATTGCCGATGTGCATTCGACAGGAGTCACACGCGGAACAAATATATTGCCCCACGATTTGCGATAACTACCCATCACGCGATATTCCAATCCTTTAACAATATCACCTTTAACGGCCACATGCACACCGCGGAAACGGTTATCAACATATTCAAGCCAGCCGTCTTGGTTATACAATGGCGAACGGAACATCGGCGAACCGATTGACATGCCATAATGTGCATATCCATTATAGTTCATATTATTATAGTAGTTATCGGCACCGGTTGCATCGGTGTCAACAATAGTTGTTCCGACATTATCTTCCGAGTCCCAATGCATAGGGCCTGATTGGTTGGTGTAATCCATAAACTCGACAACCACTCCGTTAACAATGCCGGGTTGCGAACGGCGGTATTCAACACCCCACAATCCGTCAAAGCCGTTGAGTTTGCCGATACCCGAACCGTCTTCCCACGGCCACTGAAAATAAGCCTTTAACTCGTCATTGTTTTTGAAACGATAACGAGCCATTAAATCCCAACTGCCCAAGTGATTGCCTTTTACATAGCCTTCTTCACCTGTTTTGGGGATAAACATATCAAAAAAGTCACGGAATAGCGATTTACGCACATCGGTGCGCCACAACTCTCCATTGCGATATCGATAGGTTGTACCGCGATATTGTCCGGCTGCTTGCGGACCAAATGTCACCGAGAACGGTTGCGACGGCATCGTGCGGAAATAGCAACGCTTATAGGTGTACCATGTGCCTTGCGACAATCGGTTGCCATAATATCCATAACGGTCGGCAAGCCATTCGTCATCGGTCATCATGCCATAAGATATTTCACCTTGAATTTGCAACCATCCGTTAGTAAACGGAATGTTTTGGAAATCAACAAAGCCGACTCTCACCTCGGGAATGGGACGGGAATTGCCGCTTTGAATCAAGTCACCGCTTGTCAATTCGTTGTCAAGCATTGCCGATTCATATTCTTTCAATCCGAGAGTCAAGAACACGCCACGATACTTTATTTCGCCATATAATTGCTGAATCCAAGCATAATCGTGGTGCTCATTGTGGGTATAGAAACTTTTTGTGTCACTGTCATAGGCAACATAATCGGCACCTTCATTCCAACCGCCGATTAAGTCAACGCCAAAGCCCCACGAAAAGCGACGGCTTAAATCCATATCGCGCCACACAGCACCACGGGTCAATGCCGAATTTTTCTGCGGCATTATACCATGGTTGTTTGACGCAATATAATATGGAGCGAACTCACCCGTCGAGCCGTTGCCCATCACAGTAGCCTCATATTCAATGGCTACTTGCGAGTTCATGGGCAGCGATGATAGCATCACAACCGCTATCAATATTGCTCTCACGAGTTTCATACCTCTGCAAATAAGGTAGCCTCTTCGGGCTTGAATGTCGCGATATGGCGCTCTTTCTTTTCTTCAAGAATTTCTTCTATCTTGATAAAAATACCTGTTTCTTCAACGTCTCCAAATTCATCGTTGATAGCTGTGCCAAACACCTTCATTGTGGGCGACAAGTTCATATAGGCATTTACCAAGGGAGGAATATTACTACCTGCCTCGCGTACAGACTTGTTCAAAATCTTATAGTCTTCTTTGAAGTTTTCTTCAACAAACAACTGTTTCATTGCCTCAGCATCAGTATCGGTTTGCAATGCTGAGATTGGGCGAACGAGTTCTTCGGCATCGGGGAAGTGTTTGTTCAAGAAATAAAGAATCATGTTGCGGCATTGAGAGCAGTAACTTGGATACATTGTCACTTTGCCAAAGAAGTATTTCATCTCGGGATAAAGCACCGTCAACGCGCCAAGACCGTCCCACAAGTTATCAAGAGCGAAAAGCGCTTTTGCACCTGCTTTTGACGATTGATATTCGGGGCGCACAAATGAGCGACCGAGTTCGAGTGTGCATGGGAGATATTCGTTGAGAAACTCTTCCGAGAAATTAAACATGTGTGAAGTGGCAATGCGAGGACGGCCATCTTCATCAAATGAGATATTGTCGCCTGTGATGTAGCGATAACCGCCGAGAATCATTTCAGCATCGGGGTCCCACACTATCAGCTGTTTGCAAGGCGTTTCCATTGTATCAAACTCGTCAATATCGAGTTCTTTACCTGTACCGCCACCAGCTGCACGGAACGAAATTTCGCGCAAGCGACCGATTTCGCGCATGATGTTGGGCGAATCAAATGCATCTACAATATAAATGTGATTATTTGCCTTATTGGTTACACGCAAAAACTTATCGGGTGTAAGTTCTGCTTTTATCAACGAGAGAGAGGTTTCTTCTGCAATTTTTTCTTCCATGGGGGTTAGTCTTCTACAACAGTAATTACTGCTCTTTCAGTTTATAAACTAATTCTTTAATTTCGGCAGCCTGCTCTTTGGCATACTTGCCGTTTTTCAACGCCTGATATTCAATGGGTTTACCTACAATCATTTCAAATCGGGCATCTTCTTTGTTAAGCATCTCACGGGGCAACAATATCATTTCGACATTGAACTTCAAGCCCAAGCGAGTTCTAAACTTTGCAAATTTATAAAAAAATGATGAATTTTGGGCATTAAAATACACTGGAATTACATCTCGCTGATGTTCCACCGCCTTGTTCACAAACATTTTCTTCCATTCAAGGTCACAAATTGAGCCGTCAGACTGTCGGCGTGAACACATTCCCGCAGGGAACACAATTACGGGGTCGTCGCTTGCAAATGCCTCATCGACATCACACGATGCCTTGCGGCTTTGGCGGCCGTGCTTGTTGATAGGAACAAACACACCTTTCAAAGGCGAGATTGCCAACAGCAAGTCATTAACCACAAATTTCACTTTACCACCGTAAAGGCGAGTCAAATAGTCAATCATCACAACACCGTCAAGAGCGCCGAGCGGATGGTTACTTACCAACAAAAAGCGTTTATTTTCAACAGATGGCAAGTTTTCGGCATTCTTGATTTCGTATTTAATTCTCAACTGGTCGAGCAATCCGCGGCAAAAATCGGCGTCATAAAGACCACGAAGGCCGACAAGCATCTCATTCATTCGTTTTTGACAAATGATATTCTCAACCCATCTGATTAAAAAACGGGGGATATAACGATAATGTCGAGGCAATCTCTTTCGAATGATTCCGTCAACATCTATTTTTATAGGTTCAACATCTTTCATGGTGCAAATTTACAAGTTTTTTCGTACTTTTGCACTATGACCAGGCAGATAAAACACATATTGACTGGCAATATCTTGTATATTGTTGCTATTGCAGCCACTTTTTTGCTATTTCCGGGAGCATCAATATGGCCAACTGCCATTGCGCTGATAGGTATTTGGGCCATGATTGCCTACATCTACAAACTGTCTGGGTCGACAAATCTTTGCGGCTGGTGGACTTTATTAATTTCTGCGACATATCTTGCAGTCGGCATTATCGCCAATGTAAATCACTATACATCCATCGTTAGTTCCAACACATCTATCCCATATCTGCAAAACCCCGACTCGGCCATCTATTATTTTGATGCGATGAAAACTTTTGACAGTTCAATCGGGGCAAGCGCGCCTGCCCACCGTCACGGATATGGCATGTTGATTGCCGCGCTGTGGCATCTGACTGACATGACAATAGTGTCGCCGCTTATTGTCAACATGACTTTTATTCTGTTGAGCATCATCGCAAGCGGCATCATTGCCCGACGCATACTTTCGGCCCACATTGGCAAAGACAGCCGTTGGATTACATCATGCGCTATGATAATGACAGCCGCGGTGTGTTATTATCTCAATTCAGGCACTCTATTACTCAAAGAAGCAGGCATTTGCTTTGCCTTGGCCGTCTGCACTCTCGGCGCAACAGCACTGATTTCGCAGCCGTCAAACAAGGCCAAAACTGTCACACTTTGGGTTGGACTGATTGTCGGGTTGGCATTGCTGACATTCTTGCGACACTCCTACATTTTGTTTGTTGCAACAGCAATTATCGTTATGACTCCGTGGAAGCGAAACAAGATAGCCCCTGCCCTATCAATGCTATTGCTTTGTGCCGCGGCTTGGGGTGTAACTCAACTGCTGATGCACGATTACGAAATAAGCCGACAAGCGGCCAACATTGTGAACGGAAACGGCGTTGCCAATTCCTATTTCCATGACCACCCGCAACATGCCACCTACAACAACATGGTGGGCGACTATTTCTCTTACACCGTCGCACAGCGGTTGCTATGGCTGCCTATAAGCATCATCACACAATTTCTGACACCGTTCCCATGGAACTTTGGCCGCGACCTCATTTATGGCTATACACTTGATTATGCCCACATTACCTATCCGTGGTACATAGTCGGAGCAATGGTGTTGTTTTACATTATTTGGGCATGGCGAAAATCGCCCAAATCACTAATTCGCATCACCCTCGCCGGCATCATTCTTTGGTGCATACCAGCCTACCTGTTTGCCGGCACAGTATCCCGATATGCATTGCCAATGTTACCGTTGCTCGTTCCGGCAGCGGTATATGTATGGGCACAATTCAGCACCAAACGCTCGTTTCACATCTACGGCGGCATATATGCTATCGTACTGTGTGTCACCCTAATCATTTGCCATAACCTTCAACACCTCGGCATGCAATGAAAATATCGGTAATCACAGCAACACGCAACAATGCCGCAACTCTTGAAGCAACAATCAAGAGCGTGATGCAACAAACCTACAACGACATCGAACTCATCATTGTCGACGGGGCAAGCTCCGACAATTCGCTTGAAATAATAGCCAGTTGGCAACAACTCCACCCCGATAAAATCAAATATATTTCAGAGCCCGACAGCGGAGTGTACAACGCCATCAACAAAGGTATCAAAATGACCAACGGCGACATTATAGGCACTCTGCACGGCAACGACACTTTCGCCTCATCCGATATACTATTGCAAGTAGCACAAGCCATGAGCAATAGCGACATCGACTTTGTGTATGGCGACATTTCATACCGCGACAAAGCAGGCAAAAAAGTGCGTTATTATTCTTCGGCCGACTATAACAAATCAATGCTCCGTTACGGCATCGCACCGCCCCACCCCTCGCTATATGCACGCAAAGAGGTATTTGACACTATCGGCCTATACAAAGAGAGCTATCTCATTGCCGCCGATTTTGAATTTTTCATTCGCCTGATGATAGCCAACAATCGCCCGTCACAATATCTGCCACTCGAAATGGTTACAATGAGCATGGGCGGACTGTCAACCACTCTGCGACACCGCATTTTCACTAACAACCGCGAAAAATATCGTGCACTACGCGAAAACGGCATCAGAGTTTGCCCGCTATCCTTACTGAAACGCTACTTTTACATTTACAAATTCCAAAAACAATAACATTATCGAAACTTCTGCCACCCCCGCCATCCTCATCACAGGCGCTCAAGGAATGCTTGGACGATTTTTGTGCAACGAATACAACGACTGCAAAGTCACCACACTCGGACTTGACTCCGACAACGACTTTGTATGCAATCTCGCCAACGGCAAACCAGCTTTTGACACCCGATTTGACACCGTTATCCACGCTGCTGGCTCTACAAGCCACGATGACGCCATGGAGGTAAACCTCAACGGCACTATCAACCTTTGCGAAGCGTTAAGCGACAATCCGCCACAACAGTTCGTATTCATTTCAAGCGTGCAAGTATATGGCATTGACAGTCGCGAAAACATTGACGAGTCAACCCCAGCCAATCCCACCACGCCCTACGGCTCATCAAAACTGCAAGCCGAGCAATACTTGGCCCAATGGTGCAACAGTCACAATGTCGTGTTAAGCATCTTGCGCCCTGCACTGATTATGGGCACTGGCATGAAAGGCACTCTCCTTTCAATGATTAAAGGCATCAGCGACGGCTATTATTTCCACATCAAGGGTAATGATGCACGCCGCAGCATTGTGCACGCCAAAGATGTTGCCAAAGCGGCTCGGTTGATAGCACCAATTGGCGGCACATTCAACCTCACGGACAACACCCACCCGACAGTACACGATTTGGCCGAGGCTATCGCTCATCGCATCGGCGGAAAACGCATCTACACTCTTCCCCGCTGGTGCGTAAACCTCGCCGCTTCAATGGGCGACATTATGGGCGGGAAAGCGCCTTTGTCGTCAAAGAAACTACAACAACTCACAACTACCCTTACCTTCAATTCCGATGCCATTTCCAAGGTCATTGATTGGAGTCCGGTCAATGTTGCCGACTATCTGCGCAACCACCAATATACCGACAGCGACATTTAGCATCACCTCTCATACAAAAATGCCCATAGTCTGGGGATAGACTATGGGCTAAAATTATGACCGTTTCACAACGGAACATAATTTTGAGGGGAATATCTTTTGTCGTACCCAATCGGGCACACTTCGTTTCTAATTTATGGCTTAATGGTCATTTTAGTTGGTAAAACCTTTATAAGTCGCTGATAATGATTAATTTTGGGTATTTCAAAAGTTATGAATAAAAAATCTGCTTTTTCTGTAGCTCAAAATCCATAATAAAATATGGTATTCAAAGAGGC
>JAFZHD010000022.1 GCA_017555085.1 Muribaculaceae bacterium
AATGTGTTTAGTTGCAATTAATGATTACCTTTGCCAATAGGAACTCAACCTTAATCACAAATAACATTACGCTCTTTTTTATCCAAGGGGTATATTTTGCGATAATTGCATTATTCGCATTCCGGCTCTTGCGACAATATCGCGTACGCATCAAGTTTTTTGTCGGCGCTTTGTTATTTGTGTGGGTATTGCTCAACATCAAAGACCTCATAATCTACACCTCACCTGAGTGTACCGACATTGAACGGGCTAATTGGATAACTATGATTGACCAGTTAGTTATACCCTTGATTGGCATCACCATGCGCGAAATACTTATGCCGCGCAGCATCACTCCCATCAAAACATTCCTGCATTTACTGCCGTTTGTGTTACTGCTGGTCGCATTCGCTCTATTCCCTTGCCAACTGTTGGCAACCGTCGCAATAGTCCACGCAACCGTTTACTCGGCATACATCATCCTCACTACGCATTTACGCCTGCGCTCCATGGCACGGCAATCGGCCGAGCGCAAAGCCATATTAAACATTTCGCTGTCATTTCTGGTGGCAATATGCATTTGGACTCTGTCGTGCGTTTATCCAAGCAACGCGCTTGAAATTACCTATTTCATAATTTCGGGCGCCGCATGGTGCTTTATTTACTACTATATCGACACCACCTATCCGCTACAACCCGATTCACCCGCGGACGATAGCAACTACACGCTTCCCGCCGAAACTCCCGAAGAAATTGACCAAACAAAATCATACGCATTTGTTCCGGCACTCAACAAACTCATGGACCAAGAGCGCATCTATCTCAACGCCGAACTGACGCTGAACGATGTGGCCCGCATGATTGGCACCAACCGCAGTTATCTGTCCGACTATTTCAACCACGAACTGAAATCATCGTTCAACGACTACATCAACAATCTGCGCTTGGCCCACGCCGAGATTATGATGAACATGAACCACGAGATTTCTATTGACGAAATTTCATCGGCATCGGGCTTCAACTCCACCACGACTTTCCGCCGGGCATTTGCCAAAAAGCATGGAATCACGCCTTCGCAATATCGACAAAATCTCACGAAAAATTCGGGCTAACAGTAGATTTTGACGATTTGAACGCTCATTTTGTCAAAATGGAGCACAAAAACGGGAGTTTTGCTCTTAATTTGCATTACAAACAAAAGCACACCTCCCTCATCACCAACTACTATTTCGACCGAAAGCCTTAATCGCTTGTGAGACATTTTTAACCGAATGTCGCGAGGGAGGGTTTTAGTTAAAATATCATGACACGCATCACATACATATTAATCGTGGCTGTCGCCATCGCAACGCTGACACAATGCACCGTCAACGACTGCCCTCAAGAGGTGGAAATACCTCTTGACAATATATGTGTGGGCGACATCGCTTTTCGCCGTGGCGAAGGCATTACAAGCACCATCGTTTTATATAAAGATGCCGAAGGGCAATACTCACATGTGGGCGTTGTGGCTATGAGCGACAGCGGTCTAGTGGTGGTGCATGCCGTTCCGGGCGACGGTCCCCACCAAGAGGGCATTGACATCGTAAGAGCCGAGCACCTCAACCACTTTTTTGCCCCCGACAAAGCCACAAAGGGCGAGATTATGAGACTCGCGCTCGACTCGGCACAGCAAAATGCCATCAACCGCTATGCGCTCGAAAAAGCACGACAGCAAATTGAGTTTGACCATCAATATGACCTTGGCGACACCACCCGACTCTATTGCACCGAACTGCTATACCTTGCATTTGCCCACGCCGGAATCGACATCAACGAAGGGCGCATCAGCAACCTTTATGTTCCCGGCAAGCAATATGACTTGATAATGCCGTCAGACATTCACAAAAACGCCAATCTCAAAACAATATTTATATTCTGAAAACTTTTTAATTAACCCTATTCTATAACCCTAAACTTATTTAATTATGAAAAAGTTATTTTTCGCATTAGTTTGCATGTTTGCAGCAATGGTTGTAACATCTTGTGGCGGCTCGGCTACACCTGCTGACGCAGCAGCCGATTGCATCGAGCTCATGAAGGCGCAAGACTTTGAAGGCATTGTTGAATCAATGTACTTTGGCGACATAACAGCCGAAGAACAAGCACAAGCAAAAGAAATGTATGTTGCCATGTTTAATGAAAAAGGCGCTAAACAACTCGAAAAACTTGGCGGTATCTCTTCTTACGCACTCGTTAGCGAAGAAATTGCCGAAGACGGCCAAACAGCAGTTGTGAAATATGACATCACTTATGGCGACGGCTCTGTTAAAAACCAAAAATTTAATATGGTGCTCGTTGACGGCGAATGGAAACAATCGGCAAAAAAATAATAAAACCATACTGAACTGACAAACGGGCGGCATACACTCATGTCGCCCTGTTTTCAAGAATCCCCATCAGCACCAAGGCACTATAACGAGGTTCGCGCCACCTGCTGACTACCAATCATTAATCAAGAGCCTCACTCTATGACACAATGAAGAATATCAGCAAAATTCTCACAACAGCGTTTTTTGTTGGCATCGCAATGACTTTCTCGCCCACAGCCGAAGCGCAGTTTCTCAAAAAATTGAGCAAAGGGCTTGAAAAATTCAACAAAACGCTTGAACAGGTCAACAACACTGCTACTGAATTTTTAGACGGAACAGCAGTGCAGAAGAAATCGCAATCAGACACCCAATCGACCAAGTCGACAACAAATGACGTTGCCGTCAAATCGGCCAATAACGCCACAGCGGTTGCCACCGTTGCCCATGACAGCCAGTCGCCCAAGGTCGCCGTAATCGATGACAGCCGATGGGATGACGCAGAACCCGTTTACAACACCCCCTACATCACGCCCAAGACACGATTCTTGCAAATAGGCGAATACGACGAATTCTCAGATGTGCACGAAGGCATTTTCGGGATTAAAAAGAACGGCAGCGACATCATTTCATTCTGGAAAATCACCGGCGAAAAGCTCTTTGATTCAGAATGGAAATACTGCGGACATACCGCATCATACCATGACCCGTTCCCCGAATTTTCGGGCGGTGTGGCACCGGCATTACGCACCGTTCCCAATGCTCAAGGCAATAAAGTGGTGTGTCTGCTTTACTCAAACGGCGGATTCAAAGAACTTGACCCCACATGGAAAGAAGTCACAAACTTTGCCGACGGACTTGCACTCGTAACCCAAAAAGTCAATGGCAAAACAAAATATTTCTACATCAACATCAAAGGCGAGAAAGTATTTCCTCACCTCACAATTGATGCCGGAGACAAAGATTCAATGCGTCCCTTGAGCGAAGGCCTTCGAGCTTACCAAGCAAGCTACAATAGCTGGGCATACATTGATGCTAACGGCAAAATCGCCATCCCCGAAATCCCAAACTGCGCCTTTGCCGATGATTTCAGCGAAGGATATGCCTGGGTTCGCGTTGGCAATCCCGGCGAAATTGCCTCTATATATGGTTATTATCACCTTATCGATAAAACAGGTAAAATTGTATATAAAACCGAAGTCCAAAACTATGAAAAGGTGTCAAAAGTCAAAAACGGCATGTTCTATGTCATTCATAACGGCAAATACAACTTCTATGACACCAATTTCAAATTATTGGCATCTTATGAATATGCCACCCCATTCCACAACGGATATGCCTATGTATCAAAAGATGGCAGTTATGGCGATGGAGTGAGCGTAATCAATACCCATTTCAACACCTTGCGTCGATTTACTTCAAGCGAGTTTGGCGGTGTTTCATCTCTCACATATCAACCACAATTTGACCCACTTGGATTGGCTGTAATTAAAAATTCTGATGTGGACAACTATTACATCAACACCAAGGGCAATATAGTATTGTCTTGCTACGAAAGCGATAACTTGGAGCTTGATAATTTCAAACCATTTACAGAGTCAGGGTATGCTCGATTTGGCGTAGGGAATTGGGGCAATAACGAATATCGTGGATTTATTCGCCCAAACGGTGAGATTGCATTGGTATTAACCGCAGAAAGTATCGATGACACAAGAAATCTGCCTTGGCCCACACCTCCCGTTGACTCTATTCCTCGAATAAAAATACTACCTATCCCTATTCCTCCCCTACCTTGGCCACCCGACACTGTCGTTATCGACCAACGACAACCCGCCATCGGCCCTATTTACATAGAAAAGACATACTACAATGTAACCGTATCGACCGAAGGCGAAGGCTCTGCATCAATTTCGCCCACAGGACGCTTTGAATTTGGCGACAAGGCTACATTGAAAGCCACTCCCGCCAAAGACTGGAAAGTAGCATCGGTCACTCACGATGTCACCGGCCTTGGCAATGTATCGGTTGGCAATTCTTTCACCGTCACACAAAACATTCACCTCAAAGTGAAATTCATCAAGAAAGACGACGATAAAGACCCCGAACACACCAATACCTACCAAGGCAACAAAGACCTCGTCTTTGAAAAAGAAAGCATGGGCAACATCACTTACTATGCCCAAATCAATGCGCAACGAACCGACGCCAACCCCTATGGCGACAACACCTACGGCTTTATCGTAGCAATGATAGACCCGAGAAGCAAACACATTCAACCCGACTATTCTTGCTATGTGTTCAGCGCGCCATTCCGCATCAGCGGTTATCATCACAACGAGGCAACCAAACAAGATTTCTTGGTGCTTGACGGCGGCTCTATCTCGCTTTCAAACATCAAACTCAACCCCAATGGCAACGGCCTTGCAGGATTGTTCTTCGAACTAATGCTTGCCATGAACGGATTCTCACAACCCACCATGGCTCCACGCCACTATCGCCTTGAAATGCTCAACTACGACAAAGAGACAGGCGAATTTACTGCCGGCAAACTGCAAACATTCTCGCCACAACACGGATGGCTTGACGGCGGTGACGAACGATTGAAAATTGTGACCAAAGGCGCATTCCAAGAAATGAGCGAGCGAGGCATACCTGCCTACTTCTTTGAAGGTGTCAAATTCAAAACTGCACCCAAGCGCACCGACATCGACTGGTATCCACCATTGCAATGGTATGAAAATAACCAAAGCACCCTCGACCGCGTAATCGAGGAAATGGGCCTGATGTATCGCACATTCAAATCAGACTACGAACAAATTTTCAACGACTAATCCCAATAGTCAAGGCTAACGGGCCGATCGCCGTTAGCCTTGGCTTTAACCCATAAACATCTATAACAATCATGTCAAAACTTTTCTTAACCCGTGGAACTAAACGCCACTTTTGGATATGCGTCACATCATTTGCCATTCTGCTTGCCGTGCTCATCGGCAGTATGACAATGAAAGACAACAACGTGCCACAAAACAACATCACTTTCACTACAGTCAAGCCGCTAAAGATCGGCACACGAATTGGCAAAGACACGCATTACACACAAGTCAAAGCCGGCGAGCAAATCAAACTGTTGGCCTATGACAAAGGATCATCATCGGGGCCCGGCGAGTTTTGGGTAGAAAACGCCAAAGGCATTCGTGGCATCGTCTATGATCGCGATTTGGGAGTACCCATGACTGCACACAACGATGACGGCAAAATCATAGGCGAAATCGCAAAAATAGAGAAGGAAAACACCTTTGATTACACTTGTCAAATGGCTGATGGCTCTACCGAAGAAGTAGATTTTGAGAACATTGAACTGCAACTTCCCGACAGTATCAAAGTGAAAAGCATCAGCTCCGAGAAAAACAGCTCGTTTATAATGACCAACAAGAAATTTGAGCAACTATTCCTCGGCGCATCATTTGAAGAGAACGACAGCCGCTATGTGCCGGCAACCAATGTGGTAATGGTCAACGACTCATTGCGCGCACGATACCCCATCAAAATTTACAAAACATCTACCGGGGAAAGTTATGCGCCTTATGTAACCTATGATAATGACCGCAAGGCCGCATCGGTTACTTACCACAGCCTCAACGACCGCTCCGACTGGGTTATAAGCCTGTTGCCTTTCTTTGGCTCAATCATTGACAATGGGTTCTTCTCATCAATCATCAACAGTTCATTGTTTGATCCTATAGGCGATATCAGCCGGAATCTATCGTGGTGGCACTATGTTCTTGCTGTCATTTACTTCATCGGCATGATTTTGTGGTGGTTGGCATTGCCTGCGTTGCCACTATTCATCATGGGCGCACTCTTGCACTTCCCCAAAGTATTCTATCCAATTAGCAACCGCATTCTGCGCTACATAGCCTATACCATTGCCGCAGTCTGCACCTACATATGGTTTGTGCTTCTACTCGCTTGGGGCATGCATTGGATACTTGCGCTCCCAATCATATTGGTTACTCTCTTCTTAATGTTCGTAATCTTCGGACACTTGTATCCCGAAGCGCCTAGCGCACGCTGCATCAAATGCCGCCGCTTGGATTCAATGGAATACACCCACAGCGTGATCGACAACGAATATGACCAATGGATGAGAGAAACCGAATATGTGAAAACCATCAGCAAAAAAGAACGTCGGTGGAAAACTTGGACCGAAACAACAACCACCTATAAAGACGGCCACACGTCCACTTCGACATCAAACCATCAAGACCACAAATCGATTATCTCGACCAAACTATATGACGACTACAAAGTGTTGTATCATGTAACCGTTCACAAAGACTTTTATGAATGTGTTGAATGCGGACAGATTGAACACAACTTCCACAACACATATAAAGAGATAGACCGCAAATACATGGGCACTCACACCGAGACAACCGAAGAGGAGGTATAAACACGCATAAATTCTCTAAAACCACACGAGGCTGACACTTGCAATAGTAACAGCCTCGTTTTTTTGTTTTGGGATATACTTATATCTACGTATATCCCCACAAAAAAAGAGCAACCCTTGAACGGGTTGCTCTTTTGTACTGTGATTATATGGAATGTTATTTTGCTTCCCAACCGAGAGCACTTGCACCGAGAACAGCTGCATCGGCTTCTTTAAGTTCAGAAACAAGCACATCTACTTTGCCTTTGAAGATTGTCATCATATTCTTTTCAAGTGATTGGCGCAAGGGTTTGAGCAATACATCGCCACTCTTTGCCAAACCGCCGAAGAGAACAAATGCCTTGGGAGATGAGAACACCGTGAAATCGGCCAACGCTTCGCCCAACATGTTGCCGGTAAATTCGAAGATGTCTTTTGCCAATTTGTCGCCCTGAATTGCTGCATCATAAACATCTTTTGAAGTAATGTCTTCGATGGGCATATTGCGGAGCAAAGATTCGTCAGTGCGCGCTTCAAGGAACTCGCGAGCAGTGCGAGCAACACCGGTAGCCGAGCAATATGCTTCGAGACAGCCTGTGCGACCGCAACCACAAAGACGACCGTTGTTGCGTTTCATGATTACGTGGCCCAATTCGCCGGCAAAACCGTCGTGACCATATACCAACTGACCATTGATAACGATACCGCTACCAACACCAGTGCCGAGGGTAATCATGATAAAGTCTTTCAAACCGCGAGCAGCACCATAAGTCATTTCGCCGATAGCAGCGGCGTTAGCATCGTTGGTGATTGCTACGGGAATGCCAAATTTTTCGCTTACAAGTTTTGCCAATGGCACGGGAGTGGGCCAAGGAAGGTTAACACCGTCTTCAATGATACCTGTATAGTAGTTGGCGTTAGGAGCGCCGATACCGATGCCATGCACTTTGCCGACAGCATCGTTTGCTTCCATCAAACGAGTAATTTCGACATACAACTCATCGATATAGTCATCGATATTATTGTGTTTTTGTGTCTTGATTGACGAACTTGCAATCACTACACCACGCGCATCAACAATGCCAAATACGGTATTTGTACCGCCCATGTCAATGCCTATTACATAAGGCTTGCTCATAATTAAAATGTTTTTTATGGTTATATTAATTGTTTTAGTAGTATGATAGGACAAAGATACATAAATAAAATTTATGTGCATCATCACACACCTATAAAAACAACAAATAAACACAAAAAAAGAGGAAAGCGATGCTTTCCTCTTGCTTAGTGGCGGAGGCTGGACTCGAACCAACGACCTCCAGGTTATGAGCCTGGCGAGCTACCACTGCTCCACTCCGCGATGTTTTCTGAGTGCAAAGGTAGGAACTTTTATTGATATAACAAAATATCTGACCAATATTTTCCTTAAATAATATTAAATCTATGTTTTTAAGCATATTTTTGCCGTTCCTCACTTGTTTTTAGGCTTTATTTACCCAGCAAACGGCTTTGAAACGGATTAATCGGGAATATAAATCACCAATCCGTCGTATGCTATTTTTACATTTTCTGGGAGTTGCGACGACACCTCATTGTGCAATCCCATGTCGTGGCTCAAATGTGTCAAATAGGCAATGCGCGGTTTAACACGCTCAATTACGTCCAATGTCTGTTCAAGATTCATGTGCGAGATATGCTCCTTGTGTCGCAACGAGTTTATGACAAGCGTATCAATGCCGTGCATCAACTCAATGGTAATGTCATCGATGGTCTTTGCATCGGTGATATAGGCCAAGTTGCCTATTTTGTAGCCGAGAATGGGCAATTTATAGTGCATCACGGGCAACGGATTTACGACAACGCTGCCCACCTTAAAGGGCTTTGTGTCAATCTCGTTGATATTCAACGCCGGTACTCCGGGATAGGGATGCTCGGCAAAGCAATAGGGCACGCGGTTATATAGGTCTTGTGCCACATCGTGCTTGCAATAAATGGGGAAACCGTCTTCGATGCTGCAATAAGGGCGCAAATCATCAATGCCGCCCACATGGTCATAATGGCTATGTGTAATGAGCAATGCCTCCAAGCGCGGACTGCCTGCACGCAACATCTGCTCGCGAAAATCGGGACCACAGTCTATCAAGATATTCATATCATCAATCTGCACAAGTGCCGAGGCTCGCAATCGGTTGTCGCGCTCATCGGTCGAGGTGCACACCTGACAATTACACATTATCTGCGGAACTCCTGTCGATGTTCCTGTTCCCAAAAATTTCAGTTTCATTTCCATTTAGTTTTATTTCTCTCTAATAACACTATTTTGCGCACTGTTGTTTTGGCGCCGCATCATTTTCGTGCCGACGCCACCCTGAAATCTTGCAGCAACGCATCGTGAAATCTCAAATATGTGCCGTTGTCATAGAGCCACAACTCTCCCACCCCGTTATATCCGGGCTGGCGGTCAATTGATGTGGGCGCACCGAGCGACAATCGGCATTCGTCGCGTGTCATGCCCAATTCCACACGGCCGTTGACTATGTTTTCCCACACATCATCGTCAATGTCGGAATAGCGCAAATGAGGGTCTTTGAACGAAAATTGAGTTGCAAAACTGCGAGGTGCCTTTACGCTCTCGCTCATATTGAGAAACATGTGGTAACGGCCGCCACAGTCATCGTCAAACGCCAATTTCACGGGATAGACATGGTTGCCGGGCTGCGCATCAGTTATTGTCACAGGCACATATTTGCGCTGATAGGTCACACCGTCGTTGCCGTCATACCACACCGAGGTCAGCACATAACATTTGAGGCCCGTCACAAGTTGGCGCACATCATTGACCATTGACATTTCGATGGCAAACGGCACATCAACCGACTTGCGTTGATTGAGTTCGGCAAGCGTTGCACCCGTGCGATAGACATACTCGCGACCGCTGTTGGCAAACACAAGTTCGACCACCGAGTCGCCGAGCATCGAGGTCACGACATTACCGCGCTCATAGGTGAGTATCTTGCCCGCCAACGAGTCTTGGGCCGTCACTGTCGCGCCAAATATAAGGTTGATTTTGTTGTCGGTCACATAAAACTCCTTGCCCGCGGTCCATGACGCAAAAGGCTGTCCGGCAACATCAGCAAGAAAAGCCTGCTCGGCGCTGTAAGTCACCTTTTCGCGTTTTACATCGTCGAGCGTGATTTTGGGCGTGCTTTCCACTCCGGTAAAACATCCCGCGAGCGACATCACTGCCACTATCAGCAACCCGACCGATAACAAGCGTTTTATCATCTCCGTTATTATTTTAATTGAGGCTTGATGCCGAGGTTGTAGAACACAAACGAGTAGATATCGGCCTGCTCATCAATAACCTTGGCAATGGGTTTACCTGAGCCATGACCGGCCTTGCTATCGATGCGAATGATTTTGGCTTGGTCGCCGGTATTGGCCGCTTGCAATGCCGCTGCATACTTGAACGAGTGAGCGGGCACCACACGGTCGTCGTGGTCGGCAGTTGTCACCAAAATCGCAGGATAGGGAGTGCCGTCGTTGCTGATATTGTGGATGGGCGAATAATCAAGAAGATATTGCGCCATCTCTTTACTGTCGGCACTTGTACCATAGTCAGGCGCCCAGTTCCAACCGATTGTAAACAAGTGATAGCGCATCATGTCCATAACACCCACGCGAGGAATTGCCACACGGAACAAGTCGGGGCGCATGTTGACACACGCACCAACGAGCAAACCGCCGTTTGAGCCACCCTCGATTACCATAAGGTCTTTTGACGAATACTTGTTTTCAATCACATACTCGGCAGCCGCGATAAAGTCGTTAAACACATTAAGTTTGTTCATCTTTGTGCCAGCCAAGTGCCATTCTTCGCCATATTCGCCACCGCCACGCAAGTTAACTTGGGCATAGATGCCGCTGTTTTCGAGCCACACGATGCGTTGAGCCGAGAAACCAGGGTTGAGCGACACATTGAAGCCGCCGTAGCCATAGAGATACACAGGGTTTTTACCGTTAAGTTCAAGGCCTTTTTTATAGGTAATGAACATAGGGATTTTTGTACCGTCATAACTTGGATAGAATATCTGCTCGGTCACATAATCGTCCATGCAGAATCCGTCAATGTCAACCGACTTATACAACTGCGACTCGCCCGAATCAAGGTCGTAGCGATAGATTGCAGTGGGATAGGTAAACGACGTGAACGCATAGAAAACCTCATTGTGTTTCTTGCTTGCCGAGATGCTTGCCGAGCCATAGGTGGGCAACTGCATCTCTCTCACTTGCTGCCCGTCGCGAGTGTAAACAAACAAGTGATTTGAGGCATCTATATCGTAGGTAAGAATCAATTTGTCATCGGCAAAGTTCACTCCGCTCAACACTCCGCGACCTTGGGGCACGAGTTCTTTCCAATTTTCGCGTTGGGGAGCCTTGACACTTGCAGTCATCATTCGATAGCGAGGAGCCTCATAGTTGGTCGAGATAAACATTGTGCCGTCAATCACATCAAGAATAGAGATTTCATAGTCTTGCGAAGGCTCGATAGTTACCCAATCGGCAGCAGGCTTTGTGAGGTCTTTAACCATCACCGAGTTGCCGAGACCTTGACCCGATGCATAGAGAATCATCATCGTTTCATCTTCGGTAACATCTACATAGTGGAAGTGCAAGGGATTTTTGTGGTCTTTATACACAAGACGGTCCTGACTTTGGTCTGTACCAAGTTTGTGATAATATATGCAGTGATACTCGTTGGCGCTCGAAAACTCTTTGCCGGCCTCGGGGCGAGGATATGCGCTGTAATAGAAACCGTCGCCGTGCCAAGCAGCACCCGTAAACTTAGCCCACTCAATGTGGTCGGGCAACAACTCCTTGGTCTTGGCGTCCATCACATATATTTCAGACCAATCGCTACCGCTGCGAGAAATAGTGTAAGCAAGATATTTGCCGTCGTGCGAGAAATATGTGCCGGTCAACGCCACAGTGCCGTCTTCGCTCAAAGCATTGGGGTCGAGAAACACCTCTGCTTCGGCATCAAGGCTATCGGTGCGATACAACACCGACTGATTTTGCAAACCGTTGTTGGCATAGAAATAATACACGCCATCGCGTTTTGAGGGCATGCCGGGCTTCACATAGTCGTTGAGGCGAGTGAGACGCTCACGCAACGCATCGCGGAAGGGTATTTTTGACAAATAGTCGTTTGTGACCTTGCGTTGTGCTTCAACCCATTGAGCAGTCACCTCGGCAGTATCATCTTCAAGAGCGCGATAAGGGTCTTCAACCTGAATGCCAAAATACTCGTCAACCACATCGGCACGAGGGGCCTCGGGATAAACAATCTTACTGTTGCCACACGACACGATGCCACCGGCTACTGCTGTCATAACTGTATATAATGCTACTTTTTTCATACTTTATTCGTTTTATTGGTCTTGTTTTTCGTTTTTGGCGTTGCGAACATCTTCTTCGCGCTCACGGCGCAAACGCTCACGGCGCTTGATGCTGAAATGCAACAGCACTATCACCAACAACGACACTCCGATGATGCCAAAATACTGAAAATACTCGCCGGCATGATACATGGGCAAACCGATGTAACTCATCACGCCCAAATAGGCCAATAAGGCCAACGGAATTACAACCGCTTTATTCTTCATATTCTATTGATTTTCTTGTGGTTCTACAATATACTGCGATGTCGCGGGGTCAAACAAGCCCGCCGACAAATGACGGTAAAGTTGCAAGCACGACCATGAGTCGATTGAGGCATAGGCCATTTGCGACTGGCTCAACTCGGGTGCTTCCCAATTTGACAATCGCTGACTCTTTGAGATGCGGCCGCCAAACACTATGGCATATATGCGTTGCAAACTATTATCGATAATGCCAAAATTTTTCACATAAGCCTGCAAATCTATAAATCCACCCGGATTAAAGTCGCCCAATCGGCGCAACGCTCCATAATCGTCTTTGAGCGAAAGGCCCACTTTCATCACCGACTCATCTTCGAGCAAATCTTTCAACTCATCGATAAAGCCCAATTTGTTGACACGGAAAAGGAAACTGCGGCGGTCGGTCGATATCTGCACAAGCGACACCTTGTTTGGCTTACCCTTACGAAACATCGGTTTGGTTTCGGTGTCAAAGCCCAACAAGGGTTGCGTTTTCAAATATTCGATAGCGTGTTTTGCCTCTTTCTCGGTGTCAATCAGCGAGATATAGCCTTCATATATCACCGTCGGCAACTCCGCAATCTTATCCTTTGATATTGATATTGTTATATTATTAGTCATTTTTATACACTTCAATACCCCTATTTAATATCCCTGATATCATAGGGAGTAGCTTGGTAAACAAAGTAGTTAAGCCAATTAGAGAAAAGCAGATTGGCATGCGAACGCCAACGCACGATAGGACCTTTGGCAGGGTCATCATCAACATAATAGTTGACGGGGATAGCCGGATTCATCCCCTTTTCCAAGTCGCGGTGATACTCAAAGTCGAGCGTACCGGGCGAATACTCCGAGTGGCCTGTGATAAAGAACTCACGACCGCCACGAGCCATCACCATGTAAATGCCGCTCTCATCGCTCTCGGCAATGATTTTGAGTTCTGGTACGCGCTCAATATCCTCGCGACGCACCTCGCTAAATCGACTATGAGGCACATAAAACACATCGTCAAAGCCGCGGAAAATGGGGTTTAACTCATCGTCGATGCGATGCTTGAACACGCCCGAAATTTTCTTGTCGAGAACATATTTGGGTATTCCGTGATGATAATACAAGCCAGCCAATGCGGCCCAACAAATATAAAGTGTTGAGGTGACATGCTTCTTGGCCCAATCAAAAATCTCGGTCAATTCTTCCCAATAATCCACTGTTTCAAAATCAACCTTTTCGACAGGCGCACCGGTGATAATCAATCCGTCATAATTGTTGTGCTTAACCTCATCAAACTTTTTATAGAAGGCCTCGATATGCTCGCGCGGAGTGTTTTTTGACACATGGCTATCTGTATCAATCAAGTCAAGTTCCACTTGCAACGGAGTGTTTGAAATGAGACGCAACAAGTCAGTCTCAGTCATAATCTTCAACGGCATCAAATTGAGGATAGCGATGCGCAACGGACGGATGTCTTGTGACGAAGCACGCTGCTCGTCAATCACAAATATATTTTCAGCTCTCAACGCCTCCACAGCCGGAAGCGATACGGGGACTCTTACTGGCATTTCCTTAATCTTAATATATTAATGTGCAAAGTTACGAAAAAAGCCCATAAAATCACACACCCCACCCCCAAACAATTAACCATAAAGGTTAATAATGCATATCAAACCTAAAATTTACACGCCTAAACGCCCTGTTATAGTCACTATATACATTATAGATTCTATCTAAACAAAATCAGCCCAGGGGATTACCTTGGGCTGACTTGTGTTATCTCGGCAGAGATATTATTTCATTTTCTTAGCAATATCTGAGGGGATAGCCTTTTTGTTAACGAGAATACTCACTGTTTTAGCATAGAAATAAGGCTCTGACACATAGAAATATCCGTCATACACTTGGTTTGTATCCCATGAGTTTTTAACCTTGTAATACTTGTTGCCTTCTTGGTCAACAGCTGTGCCGATAATCACCATGCCGTGGTCGTCGGTAGTCTCTTGGCTGTCAAACATTGCCTGGCGAGATTCTTGTGTAATAACTTCTTCTTCAACCGGACCTTTGATGTCATATTTTGAGTCCAAACGGTCTTTATCCGAGAGTTTCACCCAACGAGCCAATTCGGTTGCGTCCATATCACCTTCCGACTTACCTTTGGGCATCAACGCATAACCTTCTTTCCATTTGAAACCGCCTTCGCTGATATCTGCTGCCCACACAACTGAATAACCTTTGTCAATGGCATTGTCAACGATTGCTTTAAGTTCTTCCATGGGCACATTTTGATACTGACCCCACAACCAGTTATCGGCCACTTCAAGCATAAAAGGCTTATAGTAGGGATGATGTGTAAACGATGAGATAGCCGCATAATTGTCGGCTTTGAGTCCCAACGATTCGGCGTATGATTGGGGTGTATAAGTTTTGCCTTTGTAAGTGAATGTTTCGGGCACTTTGCCGAAATATGCATCAAGAATACCCTCAAAACCCTTCAACCACACGGGTGTGAGCTTTTTGTTAGGGTTTGACTCAACGGCTCTGATATAGGCCGACAACACTGCGTGCAACTCGCCATGGTTATGCTTTTCTTCGCCATAGCCAAGACCGCTGTAAACCTCCTCGGGCAATGCACCATAGTTTTCCCACACATAGGGAACATCTAAAATGCTACCGCCTGGCGAGAATCCAGTCGAGCCATACATGCGCACATAGCGAACGGCTTTTTCGAGATAACATTGACGAACGGTAAACATTTCTGACAAGTCAAGCGAATCGCCTCCTGCCTTCATGATTTCATCTTCAAAATGAGATGTGCCGGCAAAGCACCAGCATGTACCCGACTTGTTTTGGTCTTTAACCGAAGTAGTCTTAACTAATTTGACATCGGTAAACTTGAAACCGGTGCTATCGGCTTCAACCACCTTATCATCGGCCGACATCGAGAACGCCATGCCCAATGCCAACAAACTGCTAAAAAGATATTTCATAATCCAATGTTTTTATGGTTTAATTGCACAAAGTTAACGATTTTCCTTAACTTTGTCAAAATCAACCTCATTTTAAGCATTAATAGTGCTGTCCAATTACGAAAAATCTATCTCTAATTTCTCAGCCCATCTTACCTGTCAAATATGCCCTTGTGCGTTCATCGGAAGGATTTAGAAACATCGTTTCGGTATCTCCATATTCAACCAATTCGCCCAAATACATAAACATTGACTTTGTGGAAATTCGTTTTGCTTGCCCCATGTTATGAGTAACAATCAGTATTGTCACCTCTTTTTGTAATTCAAGTAACAACTCTTCAATATGCTTTGTCGCAATCGGGTCGAGCGCCGATGTAGGCTCATCCATCAGAAGGACATCGGGCTTCATCGCCAAAGCGCGAGCAATACACAAACGCTGTTGCTGACCACCCGAGAGGAATGTCCCTTTCTTATTGAGCACATCTTTGACTTCATCCCAAAGGGCTACACTGCGCAAACAACGCTCTACGGTTGCATCTTTTTCGGCTTTTGACAATCTGATTCCGTTCAACGCAAATCCCGATAGCACATTGTCATAAATACTCATCGTGGGGAATGGCGCAGGGCGTTGAAACACAATGCCGACACGACGACGCACATCAATAGGCTCCATCGACAAGATATTCTCGCCATTGAGCAAAATTTCTCCGTCAACACGAATATTCTGGTAGAGGTTATGCATCAAGTTTACCGCTCGCAACAGTGTTGATTTACCGCAACCCGAAGGGCCCATAATAGCTGTGATTGTATTTCGTTCGATAGCAGCCGAAACATACTTCACCGCCATCGTCTGCTTGGTATATGATACACAAGTCTTCTTAAACTCCAATATAGGTTTTACTGATTCCATTTTTTTGCAAGATATTTAGCCGTTAGATTCAATGTGAGTACAAACAACAAGAGGAAGAGCGATGCGCCCCATATCAACTCTTGCAGATTAGGGTCGTTGAAAAACTCCCAAATTAGCAATGGCACTGCCGAGATAGGCTTGTCAATCGAGAAACGAATAAGCGAGCAGCCGAGAGCCGTAAACATCAAGGGGGCAGTTTCTCCGATTACTCGTGAGATTGCAAGCAGAATGCCGGTAAATATACCGCCAAAAGCCGCCGGTAACTGCACTTTTAACATTACGCGAGCCTTGTTACCACCTAATGCCAACCCAGCCTCTTTGAGCGATGCTGGAAGAATTTTCAGCGTTTCCTCCGTTGAACGAATAATCAGCGGAAGCATCATAATACAGAGGGCTACGCTACCCGCAATAGCCGAGTAACCTTTCATGGGCACAACAACCCAAACATAAGTTATAATACCAATAATTACCGATGGCGTTCCTTGCAAGAGGTCAGTCAAATAACTCACTACCTGAGCAAATCGCTTTTTGCTGTTTTCGGCCAAGAACGCACCACACAAGATACCGACAGGCACTGCTACCACAACTGCCATACCAAGCATTATCATCGTGCCAATAATACCGTTTGCAATACCGCCAGGAATAGGCTCTCCCGCCTCGATAGCCTTCATAGCCTTATACGCCGTTGGTGTAGGTTCGGTAAAGAATGACCACGACAGTTGGTCATAGCCCCTAAATATCACCTCACCCAAGATGGCGAGCAGAGGCACAGCCGTAAGTGCAGCAAGAAGACACACTCCCCAGAGCATTAATTTATCTTTTGCCAAGCGGTTTTTTAATTTGAATTTACTCATATTACGCTATTCTTGCTCGTTTAATCATTATCTTACCCACCATATTAATTGCCGCGGTTATCAAGAACAATATCAAACCAATAGCAATAAGTGATGAGAGTCTTAAATCGTCAGCTTCGCCAAATTGGTTGGCAATAATTGAAGCCATTGAGTTGCCGGTAGATGTTATCGAAACAGGAATGTTATTAGTATTGCCAATTAGCATTGTCACAGTCATTGTCTCGCCCAATGCTCGGCCAATTGCCAAGACATATGACGAGAAGATACCCGACCCCGCAACAGGGAATACCACCTTTCTAATAACCTCGGCCCGTGTTGCGCCAAGGCTATATGCACCTTCTTTCAAGTCGTTCGGCACCATTTTTATAAACTCGGCACTAAGAGAGGCGGCATAAGGGATAATCATAATAGCCAAGACTAACGAGGCTGTAAGAATACCTGAACCTTGTGGAGATATATTAAGTGCCATAATTATTGGGCGCAGAGTGTAAAATCCCCACAAGCCGTAAATAATTGACGGGATACCTGCCAACAAGTCGGTTACGGTACTCAACACCGCTGCCACCTTTGTTCCCTTGAAATACTCACCCACAAACAACGCTACCGGGAGTGAAAACGGAATACAAAAGATAATAGCCAACAGCGTTGTCATCAGCGTGCCGGTAATGAACGGCAATGCGCCATACTGCTCGGCTCCTTCGGTATAACTCCATTCCGACGATGTAAGGAACTTAAAGAACCCGAAGTGCTGAAACGCATCATAGGCGTCAGTGACGAGGGCGTAAATCACGCCCCCGCACACTATCGGCACTATTAATGCTGCAATAAATAAAATTACTCTATATATTTTATCGTTCATCGATTATTTATCTTTGAAGAATTGACACTCCGTCATAAGTAACCGATTTGAGGTTTGTCAAGCTAATCTCCTTCGCTTTTGCGGGAAGAGGAGCATAGTGAACTTCCGATGTGATATTTTGTGCATCGTCAGAGAGAATATATTGCAACAAGTCGAGTGTTGCCATAGCCTGTTCTTGTGAGCGGTTTGAATAGTTCTGCTCTTTGTAGATAATCATCCATGTGAAGGTAGATATAGGATATGCACCGGCTGCATCTGAGTTTGTGATTGAGCATCGTGTATCGGCAGGAATCTCACCCGAAGCGGCTGCGGAGATACTTACTGCCGTAGGCTCTACTATCTCGCCTCGCTGGTTCTGAATCTTGGCATACGCAATCTTTTGTGCAAAGGCATACTCCGAGCCAACATAACCAATAGAGTTCTTGGTTTGCTTGATTACGCCTGCCACACCTGGATTACCCTTTGCGGCTTGACCCGAAGGGAAATTTACAGACTTGCCTACACCAAACTTTTCTTTCCACATTTGACTAACTTTTGACAAATAGTCGGTGAAAACGAATGTTGTACCCGAACCGTCTGAACGGAATACAGGGATAATTGATTCGGCAGGAAGGCTTACGCCGGGATTAAGAGCGGCCAAACGCTCATCATTCCACATCTTGATATTACCGGCAAAGATATCGGCAATTACCTCACCCGAAAGATTGAGTTCGTTTACGCCTTCAAGGTTGTATGCCAATACTACCGCACCCATACAAGTAGGCACATGAATTACTGCATCCATTTCGGCCATTTCTTTTTCTGAAAGAAATGCATCGCTACCCGCGAAATCCACAATCTTGTCGCGCAAATTACGAACACCGCCACCAGAACCGATGCCACCGTATGCCACAGCATCACCATTTACATGAGCAAATTGTTCGAAAACCACATTGTAAAAAGGAAGAGGGAATGTTGCTCCGGCGCCAGAAAGTTCTTGGGCCTGACGACTATCATTTGTTGCATTTCCACCACATGATACTACTGCAATCGCAAGCATCAATGTCATAATTGACGAAAAAATCTTTTTCATATTATTTTTCTATTTATAAGTGAGTTATTATTAAAAACCAAAGTAGCAATTCACATATGCCGAATATTCGTTATTAGTTCCAACGGCCTTGGGAACAGACATTCTGAAATTTGGCGCAATCTTCACATACTTACCCAATTTCACTTGAGCGCCGAGTATTGCGGCTTGTTCATCTTTGGTTATATTCCAATTGTTATTTGAGTACAAGTCATCAAATCGAGCATAAATATCGACAATCTTTGATGCCTTTACCGACACAAATGCCGAATAGCCATATTGATCTTTGCCATCGGTGTTTGAAGAATTCAACATGTGGTCATACTCTGCTCCTACGGTAAATTTCTCGCACTTATATCCCACAAATGCAGCCATGTTTACAATATCGGCTTTCCCGTCTTGGCCACTCTCATTGATAGCTCCATACAAACGCACATTGAAACCCTTTACTGGTGTTAAAGTCAAGCCCAATCCATAATTGAGACCATCGTTTTTCTGTATTTTCTTATAACCTTCACCGTTTACTACAATAGCATCGGCAGAAACCCAATCGGCAAACTTATATGAGGCTGATATACCTAAATCGGCACTACTTCCGAATTTGTACTCATCTTGAAACGATTTCAAAATGTAACGGTAGCCCCAAAACTTTTCTTGGAAATTGAACTGAGTGGTTGAGATAAGACCTCCGTTCAACGTTAAGTCTCCGGTCTTCCATGACACCATCGCATTTTTGATATATGCTATTCGCTGATAATCCGATACATCATTTGATTTACCGATATCCATCACTCCCTTTACTGACAAGCCTTTACCCAATTTATACTCATAACCCAAGTAACTGCGTTCAAGTTCAAATCCACGGTCATTTTTTTCAGCACCAAATCCGGTGTAAAAGTTACCAAACACTTGCACAATCGCTTTGCCCTTAGGCTCTTCAACTTTGACATCTTGTGCTTGTGCCGAGATGCCGCAACAGGTCAATAAGCCTGCAATAATCATTTTTCTTTTCATTGTTTTCTGTTTTAATTTCTCACTGCAAAGTTACTTGCATGAAATTTCATAATTATTACAAAACAATGTGTCTTCAATTAAATCGATTGCAACATTTTTGACAAAAAAAACCACAGTCGGAAGATTCTCCTTCTGTGGTTTCATTTTCGCTATTATGCTTGATTATTTACCGATGAATGCTCGTTCCAGGTCTTGCGATATGTTTATCATATAGTCGCCCATGCGTTCATATTCGTTCATGATATCCATAAAGTAAACACTTGTCTGATAGTTCTTGGTGCCATTATCGATTTCACTCACTACTATATCTCTAAAATCGTTTCTGATAACATTTATTTGCTCCTCGGCATTATAGGCGTTCATAATGTCATCAAGTTCACCTTTGTGGGCCGCAACAAGGTTTTCAATCATCACATCATAAGCATTAGCCACGGCATTGGCCATTGTGTTGAGATTGTTGATTGTCTCGGCATCAAACTCTTTCTTGTGCATATTTTTTCGCGAGAGAATGCGACCGATTGTATTGCCCGAATCGCCCAGCGACTCCAATTCGCCGATAATTTTATACATCGCTTTGATTTTGACCGAAGTACTTTCGCTGATTTCATCGGCCGACACCCCATTGAGGAATGTTGCTATTTCATATTCTATGCGGTCAGAGATTTCCTCATACTTCACCAACTTTCCTCGCAACACTTCAAACTGCTCGGCGTTCTGCTCCTTGATTGCCGATTGAGCATAAGCGGCTCCGTTCTTTGATATCTGGGCAAAATGTATAATTTCATCAAAGGCCTGTTCCACCGACAACTCGGGAGTGGCAAGATGACCGGCCGAAATATATTTGAGACGGAAAATTTCTTTCTCTTGATTTTCGGGTGTTTTGATTATCCAACTTACAACCTTGGCCATATATCGGGTACACCACACAAGCACCAATGTGTTGATTAAATTAAACATTGTGTGAAGCATCGACAATCCATACAATGCCGCTGCACCTTCGGGCGATGCCGAGTCGGTAACAACAAAACCCTCAGCAGCGGGATTGGGCAAACCAAACAACACTTCGGTAATTTTTCCGACCAATTGAAGGAACGGGCCAAACAATATCAACGCCCATAACACGCCAAACAGATTGAAGAATGTGTGTGACAACGCCGCTCGCTTGGCTTGTGTGTTACCTACCGATGCCGCAATATTTGCAGTAATAGTCGTACCGATATTTTCGCCAAGCACCATTGCACAAGCCATTGTAAAAGGAATCCACCCCATGCTGAGCATTATCAGCGTTATGGCCATTGTTGCCGATGATGATTGAAGCACAAGCGTCAGTATAGTGCCAAAGGCAAGGAACAACAACACCGAGCCAAAACCATATCCGGCCCATTCGGTCACGAAACTCAACACCTCGGGAGTTTGTCTAAGGTCGGGCACTGCGCCTTTCATAAATGACAAGCCGAGGAACAAAAGGCTGAAACCGACAATTAGTTCACCTATATTTTTGCGTTTATCTTTCTTTGAATTTGAGAAAAGGAAACCGAGTAACATTAAGGGCACAGCAAGAACCGAAATATCGGCTTTGAAGCCTAACCATGACACCAGCCACGCTGTTACCGTTGTGCCAATATTGGCACCCATAATCACACTAATAGCCTGTGTCAATGACAACAGTCCGGCATTGACAAAACTAACCACCATTACTGTTGTAGCAGATGATGACTGAATAACCGTAGTGATTCCCAACCCGGTTAATGCACCCTTCAATGGGTTTGATGTCATTGCCGACAAAAATCCTCTTAATTTTTCACCTGCCACTTTTTGCAGTCCCGAACTCATCAAGTTCATTCCATACAGGAACATTCCCAATGCTCCCAACAGTGTAAACACTTGTAAAATACTCATAAATAGTTTATTCTAAAAAATCTGATGCAAAATAACTCCTATATTGTTTCAAAAATATAACAAAACAATTAGGCTTTGGTTAAATCACATTTAGCATCTCCTAAAATATTACATTTTTATTAAATCTCATTTCACATATTCGCCAACTCATTTATTCTCCCTAATTTTGCGAACGATTAAAATATATCGGTTATGGCAGTAGAACGCATATTAATTGTTGATGACGAAGAAACACTTTGCGAGGTGTTAAAACTCAATCTTGAAAACGAAGGCTATGATGTTGACATTGCATTTAGTGCCGAGCAGGCTTTGACTATGCAGTTAGAGTCCTACTCACTTATTCTCCTCGACATCATGATGGGCGAAATCAGCGGAATAAAAATGGCAAAAATGCTCAAAGCCGACATCAACACCGCCAACATTCCCATCATCTTCTGCACCGCACGCGACAGCGAAGACGACATGGTTATGGGCCTCAACATCGGCGCCGACGACTACATTATGAAGCCATACACCATTCGCAATGTCATTGCGCGCGTAAAAAGCGTGTTGCGCCGCACCTCGGGCAACAAAGCACCCGCTGCCTCAACTCCCAAAAACAATACACTGCAAGTCGAAGGCTTGATACTCGACATAGAGTTCAAAAGTTGCACAGTCGACGGCGCCGAAGTGAAACTTGCCCGCAAAGAATTTGAATTACTTGCCTACCTGATTTCACACCGTGGCAAAATATGTTCACGCGAGCAGATTTTGAGCCGAGTGTGGAGCGACGAAGTTGTGGTATTAGACCGCACAATCGATGTAAACATCACCCGTCTGCGCTCAAAAATAGGCAATTACGGCTCATATATTGTAACCCGTTCAGGATTTGGATATGGCTTCCGCGATTAAAATTTCATATCACAAGCGACTGTTCTTGATGTTGCTTATATTTGCGTGGTCGATAATTTTGTGCTTTATCGGCTTTCAGTATATGCGCGAGAAGCAATATAAATCAGAGTATCTAAACTCTCAGTTACAACTATTCAACACCCATTTGTTGCTGACACTTGACGACGGTCTTTCGCACGAAGAACTCATTGCGTCACAACCCAAGCCCTTTGACCAACTACGCATCTCCATTATCACCCTCTCGGGCGAAGTGGTATATGACAACATGATTTCAATCGACTCGCTCGACAACCATCGTTTGCGACCCGAAATTTCCGGAGCATTGACAAAAGGTGCAGCATATCACATCGGACGACTATCGACTAGCGACGGCCGTGAATACTTCTACTCTGCCACACGAGGCCAAAGCCTTATTGTGCGCACAGCAATCCCCTATTCGGCCTCATTGCGCGAGTTACTGCGCGCCGATTGGACTTTTCTGTTTGTCATGATTTCGATAAGCCTCGCCATGAGCATATTGGCCTATTTCGCCACACGACGATTGGGCAGAAACATTGAGCGACTCAACCGTTTTGCAGCCAAAGCCGAAAAAGGCGAAGCCTTTGTTGACGACAAGCAATTTCCCAACGACGAACTCGGCTCTATATCCAACCACATCATTCAACTGTTTGCCCAATGGCAACAAACCATTAAAGACCGCGATATTGCCCACGAAGCCGCGTTGAGAGAAGAACAAGAAAAAATCAGAATTAAACGACAACTCACCAACAACATCAACCACGAACTAAAAACCCCCGTGGCATCAATACAAGTGTGTCTCGAAACATTGCTGTCGGGAATCAACCTGAGCGAAGAAAAACAACAAGAACTCATCGAACGATGCTACACCAATAACGAACGCCTGCGCAAACTCTTGGGCGAGGTGTCTCTTATTACTCGTATGGAAGACGGTAGCCAACTTATAGCAAAAGAGTCTGTAGTCATCAACAATATCATTGACGAAATAGCCAGCGAACTTGAAATCATGCCAGACGACGAACGCATGGGTTTTCATGCCGACTTTAACCAACAAGTCATTATTAATGGCAACCTCTCATTAATAGGCTCCATATTCCGCAACCTCACAGAGAATGCCATAGCCTACTCGGGAGGCAAAAACATTTACATTTCATTGCTAGAAAACAACGACCTTGCGTGCAAAATCAGCTTTGAAGATGACGGTTGCGGTGTTGATGAAAAGCAACTGCCTCGACTCTTTGAGCGATTTTATCGCGTTGACAAAGGCCGTTCACGCCAATTGGGAGGTACCGGACTCGGACTTGCTATTGTCAAACACGCAGTTCAATTTCACGGCGGGTTGATTACCGTAACCAATCGTCTGGGAGGAGGACTAAAATTTGAATTCACCCTCAGCAAACTACACGACTAACCGACACTCCCCACCTCGATATTCTGACACATAGCCATAACACGAAACCGGAGACCTCACCCGTCGTCGATTTTTCGTTTGTTGCCCGACAGCGACGAATTTTACAAGTTTTCAACAAAAATCATTGCCCAAAGTAATAAATTATCACTCTTTCATAATAAAAAGATAGCAAGTCGGTCGTTATTTTGGAAATTTTCTATAACTTTGCAAATAATATCTAACTGCATTTATCAAAAATGAACAAAAATGAACAAAATACTTGAAAAGGAGTACTTTTCTGAGAAAGTTGTAAAACTTGTCATTGAAGCACCCATGATTGCAAAATCTCGCCGTCCCGGACACTTTGTAATTGTTCGTACTGGCGAGCACGGCGAACGCATTCCCTTGACCATCGCCGATGCCGATATCGAAAAAGGCTCTATCACACTTGTTGTGCAAGCCGTTGGTGAATCATCTTCTAAAATCTGCGCTCTCAACCCCGGCGACTATCTCACCGATGTTGTTGGACCGTTGGGCAAAGCCACCCACATTGAGAAAGTGGGCACAGTAGTATGCTGTGGTGGCGGTGTAGGCGTTGCTCCGCTTCTCCCCATCATCAAGGCTATGAAAGCAGCAGGCAACCGCGTCATCACCGTGTTGGCCGCACGCTCAAAAGACCTCATCATTCTCGAAGACCAAGTGCGTCCTCACTCTGACGAGGTTATCATCATGACCGACGACGGCTCTTATGGCCGCCAAGGCTTGGTAACAAACGGCGTTGAAGAAGTGATTTTGCGTGAAAAGGTTGACCAAGTAGTAACCATCGGTCCCGCCATTATGATGAAATTCGTGTCATTGCTCACCAAGAAATATGAAGTGCCCACAGTGTGCTCACTCAACACCATCATGGTTGACGGCACAGGCATGTGTGGCGCATGCCGCATCACCGTTGGCGGCAAAACACGCTTTGTGTGCATCGACGGCCCCGAATTTGACGCCCACCAAGTTGACTTTGACGAAATGTTAATGCGTCTGCGTTCTTACAACTAATCTCCATTAACCGACTATTATGAGCAACAACAATACATCAGCACCTCGCGACGCCCAATGGCGCGATGAGTTGCGCAAAAAAATGCCCGCAAAGGAACGCACTGCAATTCCTCGCGTGAAAATGCCCGAACTTGACCCTCAATATCGCGTTACTTGCAACGACGAGGTCAACCAAGGTCTTAACGCACAGCAGGCTGTTATCGAAGCATCTCGTTGCATGGACTGCCCCGATCCTCAATGTGTAACAGGCTGTCCCGTTAACATCAACATTCCCGGCTTCATCAAAAACATCGAGCGTGGCGACTTCCACGCAGCAGCAGTGGTATTGAAAGAGACAAGCGCATTGCCCGCAGTGTGTGGCCGCGTGTGTCCACAAGAAAAACAATGCGAATCGCGCTGCTTGTATCACAAAATGAAAAAAGAGCCCGTGGCTATCGGTTATCTCGAACGCTTTGCTGCCGACACCGAACGCCTCAGCGGCAACACTGCACTTCCCCAAATGGAAGCTCCCAACGGCATCAAAGTGGCTGTTGTGGGTTCTGGTCCTGCCGGATTGTCTTTTGCCGGCGACATGGCCAAACGCGGTTTTGATGTAACCGTATATGAAGCATTGCACGAAATCGGTGGCGTGCTCAAATATGGTATCCCCGAATTCCGCTTGCCCAACGCAGTTGTAGAGGTTGAAATCGACGGTCTCCGCAACATGGGCGTGAAATTTGAAAAAGACTGCATCGTGGGCAAAACTCTCAGTTATGACGACATGCACGAAATGGGCTTCAAAGGCATCTTCGTGGCATCAGGCGCAGGTCTCCCCCGCTTTATGGGCATTCCTGGCGAAAACCTCAACGGCGTGATGTCAAGTAACGAATACCTCACTCGCGTCAACCTCATGGGCGCCGGTCGTCCCGATTGGGATACCCCCGTATTGCGCGGCAAGCGAGTAGCAGTTATCGGTGGCGGTAACACAGCCATGGACTCGGTGCGCACAGCCCGTCGCATGGGTGCCGAAGTAGCAATGGTAGTATATCGCCGCAGCGAAGACGAGATGCCCGCTCGCGTTGAAGAAGTGAAACACGCCAAAGAAGAAGGCGTTGAGTTCATGACACTTCACAACCCCATCGAATATCGCGGTGACGAAAAAGGCCGTGTCAACATGATGCTCGTTCAAGAAATGGAACTTGGCGAACCCGACGCATCGGGCCGTCGCTCACCCATCGCCATCGAAGGTGCAATCAAGGAAATTCCCGTTGACTTGGTAATCGTGAGCGTGGGCGTATCTCCCAACCCCCTTATTCCCAACGCAATTCCCGAACTTGAAGTATCACGCCGTGGCACAATCGTTGTTGATGAAGAATCAATGAAATCATCGCTCAACGACATCTATGCCGGTGGCGACATCGTTCGCGGTGGTGCAACAGTAATCCTCGCCATGGGCGACGGACGCCGTGCCGCAGCAGCAATGGCCGATGCACTGAGCAAATAAGCAATAACACAACACCCTATAACCAACACAAGCCGCGTCACCCGACACGGCTTATGTTATTTTATGCGCTTATTAGGATAATGACAAATAAATTGTGTGTTAATAAGTCCTTTTTATAAATGCGCCCCTGCTATGATAGAGAACCACGAAGTGCTCACGTGCGAGCGAGCAATGTATGACAATCTGTCAATGCACGGTTGCGAGACTCGACGTAACCTGTCACGGAGGGACTGAGGGGTCAGATTAAACAAATGAGTTTGATTTTCACCCCTCCCGGCTCTGCCACACTCCCCCTATCCACTGCATTTCACTCCGTTTCATTTGTGGCAGAGGGAGAATTTGTCCGCGATATATTCCGACACCGAGCATCAGCAAGTCTCCCCTTGTTTTGCTTGCAAAATAGGGGGGACGAGATGCATTTCGCCGGAGGGGGTAAGCAACACAAATGAAACTTGTTCGCTGATGTACTTTTGTCTAAATTCACGGAGAATGTGAACTGTATTATTTGGTGGCAAGTGTAACTATTGATATATTTGTACCATGAAACGAGTGCGAGACATATTATTGGCTGTTGTGGCTGTGATGATTGCCGTTGCGTGTGGCGAGAGCCGTCACATCAGCAACACGCTCGAGCAAGCCGAGGCCGTGATGCAGGAATATCCCGACTCGGCATTGACGCTGTTGCAGGCAATCAACCCCGACAATCTCACTACCGACCGCGGTCGCGCCATGCACGCACTGTTGCTCTCGCAAGCCTATGACAAAAACTACATCGACCTCACCGACGATTCGCTGATCTCAATCGCCGTCGATTATTTCGCCCCCACCAACAACCACCACTACGCCATGCTTGCTCATTATTATCATGCGGTGGTTAATTTCAATGCCAATGAATTTGCGACATCATCAATATCTTGTCTTGAAGCCGAAAAACATGCTCTTGACTTAAATAATCATCAATACCTTGGAATGATATATTCATTAATGATGTACATACATAACTACTCATATAACTTTGATGAGGAGTTGATATGCGCGCAAAAATCATTAGAGCATTTCCAAAAACATGGCGATGAAAAGTATATTGGGAATGCTTTGATAAGCCTTGCAGAGGCATATAATAACATAAAAGACTATCCCTGCAGTGAAGAAATATATTTAGAAGCAAAGCAGTTTGCAAATAGCATTGCAGACACCACATTGATTTGTCGTGCAATCAGAGGGTATGCACATGTTCGAAAAGTGCAGTTAGATTTTGACGCGGTGAAAAGACAGTTAATGACTGTTTTAATGGGCTACAATCGGGCGGTCAATGCTGTTGATTACTGCCATTTGAGTGAAGCATATAGTCATGAAAATAAAATGGATAGTGCCGCCTACTATCTAAAAAAAGGAGAGGAATTATCTCGTTTTGCGTTAGATTCAGTCGCAGTAGCAAATGCCCGTAGTCGCTATTATAAAACTATAGGCGATTATGGAAATGCATTAAAATGGGAATATAGTATAAATATTAAGAGATATTCAACTCTTCAGGAAATTTGGCAACAGGCAGTCGTTAGGGCTCAGAGAAATTATCATAACCATCAAGCCGAAGTTAATGCTTTTAAGGCGTCGTTGTTTTCGTCTTATCTAATAATTGCAATAATAAGTGTTATAGTCCTATTAATATCGTTAATCGCTTATATTCAATATGCCCGTCATAAAACAGCGAAAAAGCAAGTTAGGATATTGCAGTTGGAGTCTTTAAACAAAGAAATTCAAATGCGAAGCGAAGAAGAATTGGATTGCATAAAAAAAGAGATAGAAAAATTATCTGAATGCAATTCCGAGCATATAAGTGAAATACAAAAACAGAAGGAAGAGCTGACGTATTATAAAAATATTGTTGAGCACAATATAGTATTATACCAAGAAAAAAAATTGACTCTTGATAAGAGTGAAACAGTAAAAGAGTTAAAAGAACGCGCGAAATTACAGCAATCATTAAAGGGAAAAGATTGGGCTGATATAGATAAACTTGTAAATAGACATTTTGAAGGCTTCAGCCAGAAATTAAACAATTTGACTAATTTGAACAGAACTGAGTATCAAATATGTTTGCTATTAAAATGCGGTTTAAGTCCTACTGAAATATCAACTCTCATTAATATCAGCAAGGGAGGGTTGGGTAATGCCCGAAAAAGGTTGTATCAGAAAGTATTTAACAACACTGGTACGGCTGGGGATTGGGATGTGTTTATACAATCTATATGCTGAGAGTTAGTTAATTGTAGCGCTATGTGTATTTGGGAACATATTGGGAACAAAGTAATAACGCCCAAATGACATTTTTCTAGTAGTTTTGTCATAAACCCCCAAAATATATAAATATGACAAAACTAATATTGACTATCACTACATTGCTTTGTACAGTAATTAGTGGGAATGTAAAACCTGAAAATCCGGAGATTCCGGACGTGGCACAACCTGTGCCTATTAGAAAAGAACCTCCAGAAATTAATCGTCCACGCACGCCCGATTATTGTTCGGAAATCTCGGCGTATTATCAAAACGGAGTAATCTATCTTCAGTTTAATGAGGATTTGGGATGCATGGATGTTGATGTAGTCAATCTCACAACTGGCGAGTTGTGGAGTGATGATACTTGTAGCGACAGCGGTATTGAAACCGTTTCTGTTTCGTCAGCTGCAGGCTCTTATGCCATCACTCTCATCACCGACAACGGTTCTACTTACTCCGGCGAATACACCATTGAGTAAAAAACTTCCGAAAAGGCCATAAGTAACATAGGTGATTATTTATGTTGCTTGTGGTCTTTTTCTCTAAAACGGGTAATCAAAACTTTAAATCAATCATTAAAAACATACTAAACTGATTATCATGAAACTAAAACATTTTATTGCAACAGTTTGCTTTGCATTGTGCGTAATTAGTGCAAAAGGAGAAAGCATGACACAACAACAGGCGCTTTCAATTGTGAAAAGTTATTATGGAAGTCGCGATGTGGATTACTATTTATGTTCAGACTACAATGGTTGGAGAATATTTGTTGATGAAGATCCTTTGAAAGGCTGGGAGCATGATTGTGCAGTATATACATTTCCAGGGCCAAACAATTGGACTGGTGACCCTAACCCGACAATACAATTATTACGATTACCACCTGATGAAACTCTTGTACCAATAGAAGTAAAAAACCGCTATGGTATAAGTGCCACTGAAAAACCTAATGTTGCATATTCAAATAGTCCTAATCCTAACACCAATGTAGCGGAGCGGACTTATGCGGTAATACTTAGTGGTGGAGTAAATAAAAATTCTAATTATGAACGTTATTGGAATGATTGCTCATTTATTTACCAAACCTTAGTAAAGCGTTATAACATTCCATATGACAACATCAGTGTAATAATGTCTGACGGAACTAATCCAGCCGTGGATATGCTAACTACTGATTACCGACATATATCGTCTCCGTTGGATTTAGATAATAACGGGACTAATGATATTCAATATGCAGCAACATTATCTAATGTTCAAACAGTTTTGAGTGAATTATCTAACGAATTAAATGAAGATGACCATTTATTCATATTTGTAATAGACCATGGTGGAACTACAGATTATGATAGCGAGTCCTATATTTGTTTATGGGGAAATGAAAAATTGTATGATTATAATTTGGCCAATTTGTTAACACCCTTATCAAACAAATATGTTAATATAAATGTAGTTTTAGGACAATGTTACTCAGGCGGTTTTATTGATGATTTGACTAAAGTGGGATGTGTTGTTGCAACAGCATCTACAGGGGATGAGTCATCGTGGGCATGCTTAGATATACCATATGATGAGTTTGTTTATCATTGGACTTCAGCTGTAAACGGGGTTAATTCTTATGGGGCAACTGTTTGCTCCGACGCAAATGGTGATGGGTTTGTTTCAATGAAAGAAGCGTTTGAGTATGCGCGAGAATTAGATACTCAAAATGAAACTCCTCAATATATCTCAACTCCGGTATCAGTTGGAGATGATCTGGCATTTGATAGACTTGCGTTTGCTGTAGATTTATACATAAAAGATAATGAAGAAGATACAGGGGAAGAACCAAATTTCACTACAGATGCATTTTGGAAAAGCCCAAGCGTTTGGGTGCGCAATAGTGCAGATTGTGTTGAGACTCACGAAAACCCGTATTACTCAGCTGACCATCAAGCCGCAACGGTATATATTAAAGTGCATAATAGGGGTAAAAAAGACTATGATGGTAGTGCAAACCTTTGGGCTCATGTTTATTGGGCTAAAGCCTCAACGGGAATAACTGTAAAAACATGGAAAGGACGCGAGTTATATAATAATGAAGTTGTCACTGGGGAACATCTTAGAGCGTCAAAAATACCAGAAACAGCAGCTGGAGGATATAGTCTTGTGCCTATTACATGGGCATTACCCGCAGACATGATGGGGACAGTTGAAGATAATGGGACAGAAAAACATCACTTTTGCCTAATAGGTCGTATTATGGACACCTATCTTGATGACGCATATGACCCTACTTCGTATAATTATTTTGATGTTAAGGGAGATAAAAAAATTGCACAAAAAAATGTGTCAATAATAAGTAAAACAGAACTTCAGCAAGGAACAAACATATATGTCCGCAATATTTATAATACATCCCATAATTATTCTCTTGAAATAATACCATATCAATATTTAGATTATGACATCTTTGACAAGGCTGAAGTTGAAATTTCTTTATCTAATCCGATATATAATGCATGGGAAAGAGGCGGATTGCAGTGCAATAGTATTACATATACTCCGTCTTCCGACCCCTTGAAAGTAAGATTTACATCTGCTCAAAGTAAACTTGAAAATATTAACTTGTATGGGGAAGAATTTGAGAAGATATGTCTTAAAGTTGATTTTCACACATCATCATTGGTTGATGTTTCTTATTCGTTTGACTTGATACAGCGAGATGAATACGGCAATATTGTAGGAGGCGAAACATTTATAGTGGAATCTCCTGTTTATAAAGGTTGGGGGCCAATAGTTATAACTCCCATAGAGATTGGAGACGGGAATATATTGCTAGAAACGAATTTGGACGAGACTGAGTCTTACACCAAATGGACTGACGGTAATGGATCAATCATAGGAAATAGTGGCAATATCACAGTGTATCCAACATCGAAAAATAACACATACTCAATTACAGCATTGAATAACGAAGGCGAAATGTCAACCGGTAGTATAACATTAGAATCACCTATAGGAATACAATCAGCAACACCAACTATTAAAGTTGAAGATTTCATAGATGTAGAGTTTAAAAATGAGATTTATTCAACTGAAACGACTATCTTTGTGAACTCGCTTGATCATACATATTCAATGCCGGAAGTCATTGTGCCAGTAGGTGTAAAATCAATGAGAATAAATACATCTTCTTTGCCGAATGGTTTGTATGTTTTGGCTCTTGTTGTTAACGGTCAAATTGTTGACAACTTAAAATTTGATAAATAGAATGTCTAATCAGCGATATCTGTTGCCTGGCCTTATGCGGGCAACAGATATACTGGCAAAAATATTCAGTTATGAGACATATTTATAATTTTGTAATTGGTATTGCGGTTTTGTTATTCCCATTTTATGCTAAATCTCAAGTCGTTGGCTTTGAGGCGGAGGTTAAGGAATATGGCCAATTGGAAAGTGTGTTAGGTGAAAATTGGGATAAAATAGACTCATTGGCAGTTGTCGGACCAATAAATGCCTCTGATTTTAAAACAATGTGGAAATGTGCCTTTGAAGGTACGCTAAATGTTTTAAACCTTGAAAAAGCGGAGGTTGAGAACTCTAAAATTCCAGATTTTGCGTTGTATGATGGCAATAAACAATATTGGGATGTTGATGTTCCCATTTATTTGGATATTCACAAAATTATTTTGCCTGATAACATCGTTGAAATCGGTACAGGCTCTTTTCAACGCATGAAATTGAAAAAGATAAACTTACCAAAATCTTTGCAGAAATTAAATATCGGAAGTTTTGCCAACTGTCATTGGCTTAATGTAGATCCTCTCGTTATTCCGGAGGGCATAACCGAAATACCAAGTCAGTGCTTCGTCAACTGCCAGAACTTCAAAAAACTGATATTGCCAAAATCTTTGCAAGTTATAAAAGAAGTGGCATTTTATAATACGCGCATGGAAGAGGTGGAATTTGCCGAAGGGTTGGAGAGTATCGAAAACTCTGCGTTTTATGGCTCGGGTGAATTGAAAAAAGCGATATTGCCAAATTCATGTCAAATGTTAGACGAGTTTGTGTTTGGTTTATGCGACAGCCTGAAAGAACTTCGCATCCCTGATGGGATTAAGAGCATTCCAACTTATTTTGCCGCATATAGCATTAAACTAGAAAAAGTTTATATTCCCGAGTCGGTAACCGAAATTGGATATGGTGCCTTTCAGATGTGTAATTCTCTGAAAAACATAACGTTGCCAAACAATCTAAGTACTATACAAGGTTATGCCTTTGATAGTTGTTGTCCCGATTCAATAGTGTTTCCTGCATCATTGACTCTTATTGGATACAGAAGTTGTAACGGATGGCAAAATATCAAAAAAATCTTTTCATTATCTAAGACCCCGCCTTATTGCGACGGCCATGCTTTTGACAATTGTAATGATGCCACTATATATGTTCCACTGGGAGCATCAAACCTATACAGCAATGCACAAGATTGGAGTTACTTTACAAAGTTTGTTGAGACAAACCAACTCCCTGAGTCGGGAATAAAGGAGACAAAATATGCGTCTAAATCAAATACAAAAGTGTATTGGTCAAATGGGTTATTGTATATAGAAAATATCCAAGAAACTGATTTTACACAGTCTTATTCTATTTATTCGATTGACGGGAAAATGGTTGACTTTGGTAAAGTTGAAGCATCGCAAAAAGTTGTTTCAGTTCCGCAAGGCGTTTATATTGTTATATTGGGAGATTCGGTATATAAGGTAAGATAATATATCTTAAATTACATGGATGTAATTCCTGGATTTCGCCTACTTAATCACAAAAAACGGAGATAGCAATTTTCTCCGTTTTTTGTTTATGCCATTAGCCCAATGTGAGGGTTGAGCAGTTGGTTGATGCGATGAGTTGAGCGGCTTGAAGCAGGTCATCGGCAGTGATGTCGGCAATGAGTTGTCGTGTTTCGCCTGGCGATGCCACACGATTGTGATACAACACCGAGCGGCCGATTGCCAAAGCCATTTGGTCTCGGTTCTCTGACGCTACGGCCAACTGTCCGAGATATTGTTTCTTGGCGGCTTCGAGAGCTCGTGGCGACAGTTTGTTGTTGGCGAGCGAGTCAATAGTATTATTCACCCACTTGCGACATTTTTTCAAATCATCTGGGTCACAACCAAAGTATATCATCAACGCACCGGCATCGGTAAACATTGCCGTAGTTGCCTCAACCGTATAGACCAATCCGCGTCGCTCACGCAATGCCACATTAAGCAACGAGTTCATACCCGGTCCGCCCAATATGTTTGACAGCAACGATATGGGATAACGCATCGGCGAGTACATTCCCGGCAAGCGCGCTCCGACAATCGTGTGGGCCTGATGGGTGTCAATGTCGCGGCGAATGTCGAAGGGTGTAACCTCAACAGGCGCAACACGGTTGCGGGGGGTGTCGGCTGCGGGCAACGATGCAAAGTGTGACTCAACGCTGCGCAACACTTTGTCGCAACGCGTGCTACCCATATAGAAAAACACCATGTTGGCGGCATTGTAATGACTCGACAGATAATCGCGACACACTTGTGATGTGAATCCAGCAATTTTGTCAGTCGTGCCCAATATGTTATGTCCGAGTTCTGACCCGGCAAATATCAAATCTTCAAAATCGTCAAACACGGCTTCGGACGGCGAATCGAGATAGGAATTGATTTCGTCGGCCACCACCTCGCGCTCACGGTCAATCTCGGCCACAGGAAACTGCGACGAGATAACCAAGTCTGATATCAAGTCAACAGCACGGTTGAGGTTGCCATGAGGAAACACCGAGTAAAGCACGGTTTCTTCCTTTGTGGTGTAGGCATTGAGTTCGCCGCCAACAGCCTCCATGCGGTTGATGATGTGCCATGAACGGCGGCGTTGCGTGCCTTTGAAAATGGTGTGCTCCACAAAGTGGGCCAATCCATAATGCTCAACGGCTTCGTCGCGGCTGCCCACATTGACCGCCACGCCACAATACTCGACAGGCGAATTGCAATAGCGATGCACCACTCTCAAACCCGAGGGCAAGGTGTGCAACGAAATTTCGTCAGACATTGTTGCGGACATATTATTCATCTTTCCAATCTCCCGATTGCTTTATCAATGCAATGAGGTGAGAAATGGCCTCGTTGGCCGGAATGTTTTTCTCAACACATTCTTTGCCTTTATACAGACTAACTTTGCCCATTGCCGCACCAACATATCCATAATCGGCATCGGCCATTTCGCCAGGACCATTCACAATACAGCCCATTACGCCGATCTTCAACCCTTTGAGGTGTGATGTTGCCGCCTTGACCTCTTTGAGTGTCGATTGCAAGTCAAAGAGTGTGCGACCGCAACTCGGGCATGAAATATACTCGGTGCGAGTGATGCGCAAACGTGCTGCCTGAAGAATGCCAAAAGAGTAGCGCGCGATAAGTGCCGGAGCAAGAGCAGCAGCACGAATCCACACACCGTCGGCAAATCCGTTCAAGAGCATTGTACCCAAATCGGCAGCAGCCATAATGGCAACATCTTCGGCATCGGCATTGCCATAGTCAACACGCAATATTACGGGGTTGGTCAATCCGGCAGCCATTGCGCCGTGCAACCAAGCCTGCATGTGACCTGTGACATTTTTGTGATTGCTATATAGCACCACCACCTTGTCGACAGTGAGCATTGATTTTACGCTATTGACATCGGTTGCGGCATCAACCTCGACAAAACGACCATCGGCAACAAGTGCCATGCCATTGACATAGTCGGGTTCGAGTCCGGCCACAAAGTCGCCACATGTGCTGTCGGTAACCACTACGGGCTGATTGCTGCCGCCAATGTTGCCCACAGCCACCGATTGGCGACGAACAGGCGAGCAATAATCATAGTCCGAAGCAAAACAGCCATCAATGGGCTGTGCATCGTGGCGCGATGCGATGTAGTCGGCAAGAGTCTTTGCCACTGGAATTTCAAGTTCGGGGTCCTCGCTGAGCGACACTCTGATTGTGTCGCCAATACCCTCGCTGAGCAGCGCGCCTATTCCCACCGCCGACTTGATGCGACCGTCTTCGCCATCACCAGCCTCGGTAACACCCAAGTGCAAGGGGAAATCCATATTTTCGGCTTCCATGGCCTTAACCAATCGTCGCACGGTCTCAACCATAATCACAGTGTTTGAGGCTTTAATCGAAATCACCACTTGTGTGAAATCTTGTGCCACACACACTCGCAAAAATTCCATGGCCGACTCTACCATTCCGGCAGGCGTATCGCCATAGCGACTCATGATGCGGTCGCTCAACGAGCCGTGGTTTACGCCGATGCGAACGGCTGTGCCATGCTCGCGACACAGTTGCAAAAACGGCACTAATGCAGCCTCGATTTTCTTTATTTCGGCTGCATATTCCTCGTCGGTGTATTCAAGTTGACGGAAGGTGCGACCAGGGTCAACAAAGTTACCCGGATTGATGCGCACTTTCTGTACCAACGGAGCGGCTGCCGTAGCAGCACGGGGGTTAAAGTGAATATCGGCAACAAGAGGCACATCTACTCCTCGGGCAAGCAGTTCTTGCTTGATGCGGCCCATATTCTCGGCCTCGCGCACCCCTTGGGCTGTGAGTCGCACAAACGACGCGCCGGCTTGGGCAATGCGGCAACATTGCTCAACCGATGCCTCGGTGTCCATGGTCGATGTCGATGTCATCGACTGTAATCTCACAGCATAATCGCTGCCCATGGGAATACCTCCCACAGTCACGGTGTGGGCCACTCGACGCTTGTAGTCAAAGACACTCATTCGATGTCGCAGTTTATTAGTTGGTTTTAAATTTATATTTCACTTCTTTGAGTTCGGCGTTAGCCTTGACGATTTTGTCTTGCAATTTTGCACGATATTGGTCAAAGCGTTCGGCCAACTGCTCGTCGCTCAACGCAAGCATTTGTGTAGCCATCACTGCGGCATTCAATCCGGCATTGATACCCACTGTCGCAACAGAGATACCGGGAGGCATTTGCACGATTGAGAGCAATGCATCTTGACCGTCGAGAGTAGAGTTGATGGGCACACCAATCACGGGCAGCGGAGTCATAGCTGCAATAACACCGGGCAATGCGGCAGCCATACCGGCAGCAGCGATGATAACTTTCACGCCGCGTGAGCGTGCATTGCGTGCAAACTCTTCGACTTGCGCGGGAGTGCGGTGAGCCGAAAGTGCATTCATTTCAAAAGGCACTTCCATTTCGTCAAGAAACTTTGCAGCCTTTTCCAAGATGGGAAGGTCAGAGGTGCTTCCCATGATAATACTTACTAGTGGAGTCATGATTTATATATTTTTTATGTTACAATTTCATTTTATGTTCAACCCAGCGACATGGCGATAAACACGCACAAAAATCCGCATAACGCTCCTGCCGCCACTTGGGCCAAGGTGTGACGGTTAAGCACCAAACGGGACGTTCCGACTGCACCAAGCGACAATGCAAACACCGAGATTAACGGCAACATATCGCCATGGGCTTGACCATTTATAGCCATGCTGCACACCATTGCCAACAGCCCGGCTAACGAGGTGGTGTGAATGCTGATTTTCCACCATCGTGTCACAAGACACGCTATTAAAGCTGCCGCAATCGCGCCCACCACAAACATTGTCAGCCACGACGGCGCACCTGCCCTATACAGATAGAGCCAACAGGCCAAATAACTCGAAATAGCCACGAAAAACGGCACAAAACGCTCTTCGCGATGCTCCAACGCAAAGCCCGAGATATAGCCCACGCGAAGCATAAGCCACATCACTATCAGCGGCAACAAAAATGTCATGGCGGCAACCATCAGCACCACCGACATTTTGACATTAAATGGTGTGCTGTTAAGTGCCGAAATCGACAACGCCATGGCAATGCCATAAGTTGGAATTATCAACGGGCTGAATACAGCCGACAAAAACAATGATAAATTTTTAAGCATAAATGTTCATCTTTAACCAGTGATTTGTTTCCTCAATCGGGCAACAGGAATCTCCATCTGTTCACGATATTTTGCTACCGTGCGACGAGCAATGTTGCTCCCTTGTTGATTTAACAATCTTGTGATGGCTTCGTCGCTCAACGGACGTTTTTTATCTTCGCCGTTGATAATCGCTTTCAATTTCGCCTTGATTTCAAATGATGATGCATCTTCATCGTCTTTGGGACGCTCGTTGAAGAAAAATTTGAGCGGATAGATGCCGCAACCCACTTCGACATACTTGTTGCTTATGGCTCGCGATATCACCGAGAGGTCTTTGCCTGTCAACTGATTGATATCTTTGAGAATCATGGGGCGGATAAGTTCTTCGTCTCGGGTGAGGAAAAAGTCTTGCTGAATTTTCACTATGGCTTTCATCACCTCCATGAGTGTCTCCTGACGCATCTTCAACACTTGTATAAATGTGTTTGCCTCATCACGCCAGCGTTTTCTAAACATCTGCGCTTCTTTTTCGCCACGCGACATATTTGGCGATTTTTCTTCGTTATTGGCCGAAAACGAACTCTCGATTTGCAACTCGGGAATGCGGTTGAGCAAAATTATGCGAATAGTATCATCGTCATCAACCTCAATGCGAAAATCGGGAGTGATGTAGTCGTTGATGTCACTTCCGCCAAACACGCTACCGGGCTTGGGGTTGAGCGAAAGTATGAGGTTATCGATCTCACGCAATTCTTCACTGCTGATGCCCATGTGACGGCGAATAGCCTCATAATGTTTCTTTGAATAGAGGTCAAAATAGTTCTTTACCATTTCGATTGCCATTTTGACCAAGTCGGTGCTTTCTTTGCGATATAGTTGCAACAACATGCAGTCGCGCAAATCAACCGCACCGATACCGGCAGGCTCCAAGGTTCTCACCTTTTCAAACATAAATTTCACTTCTGCAACCGAAACATCAATCGATTGAAAAGCTAAGTCATCGGCAATCTCTTGCAATTGACGCGTCATGTAACCGTTAGAGTCGATATTGCCGATAATGTATCCGCCAATGATTTTCTGACGGTCATTGATATCAAGTTCGCCAAGTTGCGAATCAAGCGAATCAATAAGTCCGTCAACGGGCGCAACAACAGTGGGAGTGTAATAACCGTCGTCACGGCTGCGATTGTTGCCGTTATAGCGGTCCATGGGGTCATCGTCATAATCATCGCCATAGTCACTGCCATCATCACCACGATAATCATCAGTTCCCGAGTCCGAGTCGCTGTCCATATATGACTCATCCGCCCCCTCTCCGTCATCACACTTTTCAAGAGCAGGATTGTCTTGCAAAACACGACGCACTTCCTCCTCCACAGCAGGGCCACTCATTCCGAGCATCATTACAAACTGCACCTGCGTGGGACTGAGCGTCGTTGTTGGTTTGATTGTCGTTTCCTGGATTAATTTTGTTCTTCTGCCTGATGCCATAAGCCTGCATTGTATTTTACTACAAATTTAGCAATTTTTTTGGCGTCACAACAATATATACCCATAAATTAATGTTAGCAACCACAAAGGCACTAAAAAAATCAGAGTCGTGATTCACATCGCGGCTCTGACTTAATGGGATGATAACCATATCCCGTAAACTATAATTTTACCTTATTTTGTATTATCGGTTAATTCGATTTTGAGGCGGTCAAGGCAGAAATATGCGGGATTGTTCATGCCCCATTGACCGCTGTCTGATGATGAGAATTGGAAATATATCATGTTAACGGCATCGCCCAACGCATCAAGGTCAACGCGCTTCCAACTGTCGAGCAACTTGCCGTTGGCCGCAAGCGCCACATCAACCTTGCCGGTTTCAACGCCGTTTCTGACACCAATAATGTGCAAGTTCATCCAATCGTCTGCGCCAAACTGCTTGTTAAACGCCGTGCCGTTTTTCATGGCATAATAACCATAAGCACTGTTGGTTACATACACCTCTTCGGGGTCAAACATCTGCCCGCCATAAGTGATTGACAAGTAAGGCGCAGCCACCATTGACAAGTCCTCCATCACATTCCATGAGCCGAGCATAAAGGGTGAACCTTTGCCGCTAACCCCGCCACCGGTGATCGAGCCCCATTGATATTGCACCCAATCATCGCCCGAATGGTCGGCATTGTCACTTGAACGCGAAGGCACAAATCCGTAATATGAAGAATACACCATGCCGTCCCACTCCGTAGCGATACCCGTGTGTGAAAATTCAAAACCACCAAGTTCCACTTGTGTCACATCAACATTATAGGCATCGACCCAAGCACCATCTGCATCATAATCCACGCTGTATTTCGACAAGTTAAACACTATGTCATCAGTAGGCTCGCCGTTGTCATCACAAGCCACCATTGATGCTGCCACAAACATTGCCACAACACATTTTCCCACAGCTCTCAGAGTTTTCATTTTGTAAAGTTTTTATATCGTTATTACACAAAAAAATTGTCATTCATCCATAGCCACTGCGCCTTATTAGATGATGACAATCACTCTGTTACGGGAACTCTCGCCCTGATGTAATATATGTGATATAGCCCCACTTTTCGTGCGAAAGTGACTAAACGGCCGCCCTTTCATCGGCCCCGGTTCCTGGCTTTACCACATAGTGGCATTCACAGTTGCGCGACAGCACACGATTCTCACGTGTTTCCCGTTATTCACTCGCAAAGATATATTATATTTCACATTTTGACAATAGTCCGATGATATTTTCAGTCTTTTTTTGTAACTTTGTATTATCCTTTCCTTTTCTGATAATATGTCCAACACACTAAAACGAAGAAATTATGGCAGATTCTAATTTTATCGACTATGTAAAGATATTGTGCCGCTCGGGTAAAGGCGGCGCTGGTTCTCGACACTTCTACCGTGCCAAGTATGTACCCAAAGGCGGTCCTGACGGTGGCGACGGCGGTCGTGGCGGTCACATCATTTTGCGAGGCAACAAAAACATGTGGACTCTCTTGCCCTTGCGCTATCGTCGACACATCTTTGCCGGCAACGGACAAAGCGGTACTGGCGGACGCTCGTTTGGTAAAGACGGCGACGATGTTATTGTTGATGTACCTTGCGGAACAGTCGTTTTCGAGGCCGAAAGCGGCGAATACTTGTGCGAAGTAACCGACGACGGACAAGAGGTAAAACTCCTTCGCGGCGGACGCGGCGGTCTCGGCAACTGGCACTTCAAATCGGCAACCAACCGCACTCCCCGATATGCTCAACCCGGCGAACCCGCCATTGAAAAGAGCGTTATCCTCGAATTGAAATTGCTTGCCGATGTGGGTCTTGTAGGCTTCCCCAATGCAGGTAAATCGACTTTGCTTTCATCGGTTTCGGCCGCCCGCCCCAAAATTGCCGACTATCCGTTCACCACAATGGAGCCTCAATTAGGCATCGTTTCTTATCGCGATGCACGCTCATTTGTGATGGCCGATATTCCCGGTATCATCGAGGGCGCAAGCGAGGGCAAAGGCTTGGGCTTGCGATTCTTGCGCCACATCGAGCGCAACGCCGTATTGCTTTTCATGGTGCCCGCCGATGCCAACGACATCAAAGCCGAATATGAAATTCTTTTGCGCGAGTTGACTCAATTCAACCCCGACTTGGTTGACAAGCAACGCGTACTCGCCATCTCAAAAAGCGATATGCTCGATGACGAACTCATTGCCGAAATTGAAAAAGAGTTGCCCGAAGACCTCCCCCATGTGTTCATCTCATCAGTTACAGGCATGGGCATCTCTGCTCTCAAAGACATCTTGTGGCGCGCTATTACAGACGAAAGCAACCGCATTGAGCCGTCAACCATCACTCACCGTCCGCTCGACGGCCACCACCGAGTGAGAGAAGAAGACGAGTTCATCTTTGAAAATGTACCCGTTGCCGATGACGACATTGAAGAATGGGACGAAGATTGGGATGATGAAGACATCGAATATGATTGGGACGACGAAAACGAACCATTTGAATATGACAAGTAACACAACACTTCCCATACGCGAAATCGCTCTCGCCCCCTCGGTGAGGGCGATTTTTTCAAAACGCGGCACCGACGACCACAGCAACCCCTATGCAGGGTTTAACATCTGCCACTACACCGGCGACGACACGCAACACATCGACGAGTGTCGCCAACAGTTGTGCACACATCTTGGCATCAACGCCGAGCAGTTAATCATTCCGCGCCAAACCCACTCTACCAACATTGCAGTGATTGACAGCGTGCCGTTTGATCCCGACTCGCTCATTGATGTTGATGCACTTGTCACCAACCTCAAAGGCGTGGCATTGGTTATAAACACCGCCGACTGCGTACCCATTTTGTTGGCCGAAGAAAATGCCGGAGTCATCGCGGCCGCCCACTCGGGCTGGCGCGGAACATTTGGTAACATCGCCGCCAAAACCGTGCAGAAAATGGTCGAACTCGGCGCATCGCCCCTACGCATCAAGGCCTATATCGGACCGTCAATCTGCTGGGAATGCTTTGAGGTGGGCAACGATGTGGTGCTGAAATTTCGCCAAGTGTTTGGCTACAACCGCGACATTCTCAAATTCAAGCATTTCAAAAGCCACATCGACTTGCAAGAGGCCTGCCGACAACAGTTGGTCAAAGCGGGAGTGGTTAACAACAACATCACACTGTCGGGCATTTGCTCACATTGCAACCCCAAGCAGTATTTCACAGCGCGCACCCACGGCATAAAATCGGGACGCACCGCTTCGCTAATCATTCAAGAATAGATGTTCAAAAGTTTCGTTGATAAAATTATCTTATTAAGCGAAAACTTACTAACTTTACACCCGTAACAACATCGCAAAACGATATGAACCGAAAAGGCAAATTATATTTCCGTTATGGCACAATGGGCTCGGCAAAGACCGCTTTGCTGCTCACAAGCGCCTACAACTTTGAAGAGCGAGGCATGAAATATGTGTGCATGAAGCCCATCATCGACACTCGCGATAACAAAAATGTAATCAAATCGCGCATTGGCATCGAGCGTGAATGCCGTTGGATTTACAACGACACCGACTTGTATCAATTAGCGCAGGAAATGTTTGAAGAAAACCTTTCGGTTATTGATTGGTTTCTCATCGACGAGGCCCAATTTCTCACTCCCGAGCAAGTGGACCAACTCGCCCGCATTGTCGACGACTATGGCAGCAATGTTGTGTGCTATGGCTTGCGCACCGACTTTAAGTCAAAAATGTTTGAAGGCTCACGCCGACTCTTTGAAATTGCCGACTCTATCGACGAGGTAAAATCGACTTGCACCTGTGGCCGCAAAACCATCATCAATGCCCGCATCGACAGCAACGGCGACTTTGTTGAAGACGGCGCACAAGTCGAAATCGGCGGCGATGACCGTTACATTGCCGTGTGCCGCAAATGTTGGCGCAACAAACGCATCGAACAGGCTACACGCGACAGTTTGCCATTCTTCAACGATTAATCACCTTTACATTTCATAAACTATGATACTCGGAGACATCAACAACATGTCGGCTTTTACCGACAATCAACATATTGCCAAAGCACTCGCCTGGCTCAAAGAAAACCACAATCAGCGTTTTCCAAAATCAACCATCGAGATTGACGAGCACATTCGCGTAAACAGCGAAGAGGTGGCCATGATGCCGCAACAAATGCTCGAAGCCCATCGCCGACACATCGACATTCATGTTCCGCAGTCCGAAGAAGAGACTTTCGGCTGGTCGCCCATCAACAATCTCAAAAACTGCATCAATCCCTATGACCAAGACCGCGATGTAGAATTTTTTGGCGACGAGCCTCAATGTCACATCACAGTGCGCCCCGGACAGTTTATCATCTTCTTTCCCGAAGACGCCCACGCACCCAACATAGGTATCGGCAACCACCGCAAACTATGCGTTAAAATAGCCATCGATTAAACCCTTTCATTATTTGTTTGTCAATAGATAAAAACACAAGGCTATGAGAAAGTTATTTTTTATCATATTGACAATCATCGGGTCGCTGACAAGCTTCAAATCTCACTCGATGAATGATGAGGTGCTCAACTACAAAGTAACATACAAATGGGGGCTGATTAACAGTCAAGCCGGACGAGCCACCTTGTCACTGTCAAACAACGGCGCTCAATATAACGCACTGATGGTTGCGCGCACCGAGCCTTGGGCCGACCGCATTTTCCCCATTCGCGACACGCTCATCAGCCAAATGCGCATCACCGACCTCTCGCCCATTCGTTACGACAAAATAGCCCATGAGAACGGCGATTTCAGCCACGACATAGTCAAATACAGCCTCAACGGCGACACCTATACCGGACACTGCACACGCATTCGCCAAAAGGCCAAAGACAAACCCCGCACCCAATCATCGATAACATTATCGGCAAAGGGACACACCGTTGACATGCTCAGCGTGTTTTATCATCTGCGCTCATTAGATTTCAAATCGATGAAACAAGGCGACAAAGTGACAATGTCGATATTCTCAGGCAAAGAAAAAGAGAAACTCGACATCACTTTCAAAGGTGCAAAAAGCATCACAAACGACAATATCGCCTACGACACCTACCATGTGAGTTTTGTATTCACATCCCACAACGGCAAAAAATCGTCAGACGACATTGATGCGTGGATTTCGTCCGACAACCGCCGCATTCCCATCAGAATTGAAGGCCAACTACCCATAGGCAAAATATGCTGCTTATACACAACCAAGAAATTTGATTAACATTATAATATATAATATGCGCAAACTCATCACCGCACTGCTTACAACCATTTCAGTTATGACATCTATTGCCAACGACACCGTTACCGTCAATCTCCGCCTAATCGAGACCACCGATGTGCATGGCAATTTCTACCCCTACGACTTCATCAACAGCCGCCCATGGAAAGGCAGCCTTGCACAGGTTGCAACATTTGTCAAACAGCAGCGCGATGAGTTGGGCAGCGAAAATGTGATACTCCTTGATAACGGCGACATTCTGCAAGGTCAGCCCACTGTCTATTACTACAATTTCATGGACACCACATCGACCCACATCACCGCCCGCATGATGAATCACATGAAATATGATGCGGCGACCGTGGGCAATCACGACATCGAAACCGGACACCCCGTCTATGACCGTTGGGTAGCGCAATGCGACTTTCCCATGCTTGGCGCCAACGCCATCAAAACCGCTACCGAAACACCCTATTTCAAGCCATACACCATCATCACTCGCCACGGAATCAAGATTGCCGTATTGGGCCTGACAACGCCTGCCATTCCGGCATGGTTGCCCGAAAATCTGTGGCAAGGAATGAAATTTGACGACATGGTCGAAACCGCTCGTCATTGGGTTCCCATCATTCAACAAACCGAAAATCCCCACCTCATTGTCGGACTTTTCCACTCGGGCAGTTCGGGTGCATCAACATCGGGGTATGACGAAAACGCATCGGCAAAAGTCGCGCAACAAGTACCCGGCTTTGATGTGATTTTTATGGGACACGACCACCGTCACACCCTTGATACTATCACAAACATTGATGGCAAAAACACAATCATCCTCAACCCCGCAAGCAATGCCCATGCCGTGGCTGTTGCCGATGTAAAAATATGCCTTGCCAACGGCACAATCACACAAAAATCTATCACACCCTCAATACAGTCGGTCAAAGAACTTGCCTCTGAAAAAGAGTTCAGCTCACTGTTTGCGCCTGCACAAGAAACTGTCAAACAGTTTGTGTCACAAGTCATCGGTCAATGCGACACCACAATCACTACACGCGATGCCTACTTTGGTCCGTCGGCATTTGTCGATTTCATCCACCAACTGCAACTATCCATTACCGGCGCTCAAATTTCGCTTGCCGCACCACTGTCGTTTGACGCATCAATCAAGCAAGGCGACATCACAATGGCCGACATGTTTAACCTTTACAAGTTTGAAAACATGCTCTACGCCATGCACCTCACAGGCGCCGAAATCAAGAGACATCTTGAATTGTCGTATGAAAATTGGATAAACACAATAACATCGGCCAACGACCATTTGCTCAAACTCAAAAACGACACAAAACAGGCGCGTTTGCAAAATCCCGCCTACAATTTTGACTCTGCCGCCGGCATCTTATATACCGTTGATGTTACCAAGCCATACGGCCAACGCATCACTATCACATCACTTGCCAACGGCGAACGATTTGACCCTGCCACAACCTATACCGTGGCCGTCAACTCCTATCGCGGCAACGGCGGCGGCAACCTGCTCACACAAGGCGCGGGAATACCCTCCGACCAACTCACAAGCCGCGTCATTTGGTCAACCGACATCGACTTGCGCTATCATATGATGCAACAAATAAAACAAGCAGGGACCATCAGCCCCCGCCCGTTAAATCATTGGCGTTTTGTGCCGGCCGAAATTGTTGATCCGGCAATCGTTCGCGATTATTTGTTGCTGTTCCCGCAGTAATTGCTAATCCTGTTTGACGCCCTTCATCACCCCGACAAACAATAGTGCATCGTCAGGTAAGGTGTATTGCAAACTGCCGTTATCGCGCAGTTCCATCAGCAAGCGACCAAGCAAATTTGGGCCTACAAAGTTATCGCCGTCAGGCTTTACGCCCCACGCATCAGGTTTTTTCTTTGGCATGGTAGTTTGGTCCTCTACGATAAAGAATCCTTTGCTTTCTTCAAGTTTGGCACGAAATGCCTCGCTTTGCTCATATTTCTTTGTCAGGCAAAATTTCATCGCGTCAATCACCATCTGCGGCCAATCACTACGACGATAGTCTTTTTCGTAACTCTTTACCGTTTTCTTGATTTGGTAACACTTTTTGCCACTGCGTGTTGTGTTGTCATTGATGCGCCCTATCACCTCGGCATCGGTAAATTTCATCATCTGAAACAAGTGCTCACTGCTCTTGAATGTCACACCGTCAATCTCAATGGGAGTTGCTGCAAAATTGCAGAATATGCCCCATTCCTCGTCCACCTTGTGAATGGTTACACACTGCGACTTAGGATAGGTTTCATATCCATAATAATCATGATAAAACTCTTCAATAAATGATGAGATACTATAAAAACTCATTACTTTACCTTGATTTGCGAGCCTTCAACAAGTTTGTTCTCATCATCTACTCTCACCTGCTCCACTCCGACAATTGTGATGTTATCTCCGTTCAAAACGGCACAATTGACATCACCGTCGGGTTTGCTATAAACAACTGGCCACACCAGATACTTCACACCTATTTCGTCAAGAAACACTGTGGCCGCATTTTCGGCTGCTGCATCGGCCTTGTCCGACATCTTCTTGACCGTGCCTCTATTATTTGTGAGCACATTGCCAAGATATTTGCGAAACAGTTTTCCGTCAGCCAACACTTCTGCGGGCATCTCTTCCCCGAGTTTGGCCACGGTGCGAGCCACGATGTCGGCATTCACAGGACAAAGTAAACGCACATGGTTATCATCAGTGATATCAGGCACTTCGACAGTATAAACATACACCATGCCAACGCCATTAGCCTTGGCGGCCTTTGATCCATAAAGTGCGGCTGTGGCATATCTTGATGTGAGATAAACCCCGTGTCCAAACTTTGATTTGCCTTCGCCCTCGCCAAGATGCGACAACGAAAATCTGTCAAACAAACGACATGTTCCGTGATAGAATAGTTCCATTATGTATGTTTTTTAAGCCGTTAATGACTTATTAAATTTCGCCATTAATATACTTTTTAATCAAAGATGCACGACTCAAAGGTTTTGATGTATCTTCAATATCTTCATTTGTGTCATAATCCAAGAGCACCTACTATTACTGTTTACACCTAACTGTTAACGACAAATAGTAATCCATATCGGCATGCATTTGCTCAAATTCTTTAACAGTTATCTTCTTAACCACGTTTGCTTCACACAATTCATTCAATATCTCCTGCGGGATTTCATTTGACTGATATTCCATGCAATCATCTTCAATCGAATCTTCATATAAATACATATAACCACCTTGTTGAGCACTACACATTCGGCCATCAGACAATTTTATATCAAAATCATTCCAGATATAAATATCGCAATCTTTATCTTGTGGCAAGAATATTCTCACATAATAATCACACATCCAATCGCTATAATCCTCCCCATTGTATTTGTCCTCTAATTCAGACAAACTCTCAGGCGATTCATCTCGTGAAAGGCTTTCTTCAAAGGTGTATTTTTTCACCTCATCCCATTCATATTCGCTGTTATCAAAATAGAAAACGGCTTCTTTTGACAAACTATTGGTTTCCATGATTACTCTAAATTACAATGTTAGTTTTATAAGGCAAATATAATAAATTTCTCTTATGCAACAAAAAAACACCATTTCTACTCGTTGTTCTTTTCATATCTTTTATTGTATCATTTCTAAAACAATTAGCCTTTTACTTATAGATAACACATACCCCTCCTCATTTTCATCTGTCATGCCCTGCCGCTTCTCCGCCAGTGACTCTCGCGCTCCTTGACAGTGCTAAAAAAATCTTTTTATTCTTAAATATACATTTTGTATTAAAATTTTTACTAAATTTGGCACCGACATTTGATTGCCTCAATGGGCAATTAGAATAATAATCTTTTTATACTCTTTTTATATGGAATTGCGTGAACAGTCTGTTAATCCCGAAATCGTGGAAACAGACCAAATCTTGGAGAACGGACAAGATGTCCAAAATGTGAATGAAGAAGTAGTTAACTCAGAAGCAAATAATGCCGAAGAACCTACAAAAGAACAATTAATTGAATTAGCCGCCGAATTGGCCGAAAAGCCCGCGGCCGAAATTGCTCAGGAGGTGAACAAACTCAAACAGCAATTCCACGCAATTCGCAAAAAAGAGATTGAAGCAGAAAAAGCCGAATTTATCGAAAAAGGCAACGAAGAAGCTGCATTTGCTCCTCGCGTTGACGAACTTGAAGAAAAATTCAAAGAAATTGTGGCTGTCATCAAAGAAAAGAAAGCCGCTTACATTGCCGAACTCGAAGCACAACGCCAAGCAAACTTTGAACGCAAAAACGCTATCATTGACCAAATTCTTGAAATCGCAGCCGATACCGACAATGTAAACCGCCACTTTGACAAAATCAAAGACTTGCAACAAGAATTCAAGACAGTAGGTGAAGTGCCCGCCACCGAAATGAGCGAACAATGGAAACGCTTCCAAGACGCTATCGAGCGCTACTACGACCAACTAAAAATCAATAAAGACTTACGCGACTATGATTTCAAGAAAAACCTCGAAATCAAACAGTTGCTCATTGCCGAAGCACAAAAACTTGACGAAGAAGCCGATGTTATCGTGGCATTCCGCCGCTTGCAAGACCTTCACGAAAAATGGCGTGAAACAGGCCCTGTGGCAAAAGACATTCGCGAAGAAATCTGGACCCAATTCAAAGACGCATCTGCGGCCGTAAACAAAAAATATCAGGCACACTTTGAAGAACGCAAATCGCGCGAACAAGAAAACGAAAATGCCAAAACCGCTATCTGCGAACGCGTCGAAGCTCTCGATTTCGATTCATTGAAATCGGCTGCTGCTTGGGACGAAATGACTAAAACCATTCTCGCAGCACAAGAAGACTGGAAAAAACTCGGCTTTGCTTCAAAGAAAATGAACAATGCTTTATTTGCCCGTTTCCGCCAAACTTGCGACCGCTTCTTTGAAATGAAAGCCGACTTCTTCAAACGCACAAAAGACGAATTGGCAACAAACCTCGAAAAGAAAATCGCCCTCTGCGAACGCGCCGAAGCTCTCAAAGACAGCACCGACTGGAAAAAGACTACCGACGAATTGGTGGCTCTGCAAAAAGAATGGAAAACTGTTGGCACTGTTGCCAAAAAACATAGCGATACCGTGTGGAAACGCTTCCTGGCCGCTTGCGACTATTTCTTTGAACAAAAGAAAAAAAGCACATCAGGCACCCGTCGCACCGAGCAAGCCAACCTCGCCGCTAAAAAAGAAGTTATTGAACAAATTGTCGCTATTGATAACGAAACTCCCCGCGACCAAGCTATCGCCAAAGTGAAAGAACTCATGGCTCAATGGCAACAAATCGGCCATGTGCCTTTCAAAGAGAAAGATGCCGTTTATGAAGCATATCGCAAAGCCGTAAACGAGGCTTACGAGCGCTTTGACATCAAAGAAACAAAGGCAAACTTTGCTAACTTTGAGAACTCAATCAACGAAATGAGTGGCAACAAAGACAAGCTCTATCGCGAACGCGAACGCCTTGTGCGCGCCTATGAACAAAAGAAAGCAGAATTGCAAACCTACGAAAACAACCTCGGTTTCTTCAACAGCAAGTCTAAGAGCGGCGACTCAATGGTGCGCGAAATGGAACGCAAAATGCAACGCATCAAAGACGACATCGAAGTCCTTGAAAAGAAAATCGGCGTAATCGATAGCAAACTCTAACAATTCTCGAAAAAGTCATTCAATACCGAATAAATTTTCCGGGCAGTTCTCACAATAAAGTCCGGTAATTATTCGTTTCATAATTAAAGATACAACAGGGCGGTAACACACAACATTACCGCCCGGTTGCTATACCATGGAACGAAACCTCATAAAACCATCGGCTAACAATGACTAAAGCAAATAATAACGAAGGCTACGGACGCTATATACAACTCATATTGACAGCATCAGACTTGATTCTGCTCAATATTATTTTTGTTTTGACATGCCTTCTTTCACACGACATGATTCGTGAGCACGCCCGTGTCACAATGTTTCTTGTCAACCTTTCTTATCTCCCCATCGCACTATGGTTTAAAAACACCACCAGCCAGCGAACAATCTATATGGACCACATATTTTTGCATGTGATACAGACCGTTGGCATACACGCACTCTTATTTGTAACCATGTCCTATGTGCTAAAAATTTGGCACATACCAGCCAAAACATTATTGTTTTTTTATACGCTCATGTTCACCGGCTTCACCTTGTGGTGGTCAATAGCCCGACGCATAACAAAATACTACCGAAGCATTGGCCGCAACTTTATCCAAGCAGTAATCATTGGCACAAATCCCACAGCATTACGCCTTTATAACGAAATGTTGTCTGATGCCGGTTATGGATATAAAGTCATGGGATTTTTCGACAAAGAATGCCCCGAAGACTTCAAAGAAAACTACCTCGGCACTATCGAAGACCTCGACGCCTATGTCAAAGCCCAACAAATCGATGAAATCTATTTCGCCATATCAGGGCAAGACGACGAAACCATAGGCCGAGTAATCAAAATCGCCGATGACAATGTCATTCAATTCTACTTTGTGCCACAAATCAGCCGATACATCAACCGCGGATTTGACCTCTACAACATGGGCCCAGTAGCCGTAATGACATTGCGACGCAACCCGCTCAAACGATTTGTCAACCGATTGCTCAAACGCTCATTTGACCTGTTATTCTCGTCAATAGTGTTGCTCTTCTCCCCCATCGTGTTTATCCCCGTGGCCATTGCCATCAAACTGTCATCGCCAGGCCCCGTATTCTTCAAGCAGAAACGCACCGGCCACCTCGGCAAAGACTTCAATTGCTACAAATTCCGCACAATGAAAGTCAACACCGACAGCGACAGTAAACAAGCCGAGAAAAACGACCCACGCAAAACACGCGTAGGCGACTTCTTGCGCAAAACAAGCATTGACGAACTCCCCCAATTTATCAATGTATTTCTCGGTGACATGTCAGTCGTAGGCCCACGCCCACACATGCTCAAACACACCCACGATTACAGCCAACTCATTGACAAATACATGGTTCGCCATGCCATCAAACCTGGCATCACCGGCTGGGCACAAGTAAACGGTTATCGCGGACAGACCGAGCAACTGTGGCAAATGGAAAAACGCGTCGAGCACGATGTGTGGTACATCGAAAACTGGACATTCCTCCTTGATGTTAAAATCATCATACGCACCGTAATCAACGCCATTCAAGGCGAAAAAAACGCATTCTAATCAACCCTTATAAATTTAACCCAACCACATCTCACAACTATGGCAAAAACTAAAACACAACGCAAACCCGCGACACCAAAACGCAAAAAGAAAACATCTAACAGCAATTACATTTTTAAGTGGATAATGCTGATAATAATCGCCGTTGCACTCATAATCTTTGCCACAGGCAACATCACAATAAATAGCGAAAAACAGCATACCGAAGCCCAATTTGACGACCTCACATCCGTAGCCACAGCGCCACAAACGCCCGAGCACCTCGTCAGTTACTCAGCCATGACAGTGTCATTCAACCCCAAACTGCACATACCCAACTGGGTATCATGGGAACTCACACGCCAAGAAACCGAAGGCACACTCCCCCGCAAAGACCGATTCTTGTGCGACGACCTCGTACCAGGCTGCCCCGACCATTGGGACTACTCCTATTCAGGCTATGACCGCGGCCACATGGCACCCGCAGCCGACATGAAATGGAGCGAAAAAGCCATGGAAGAATCATTCCTGCTCACCAATATCTGCCCGCAAGCCAAAAGCCTCAACTCAGGCACATGGAAAAAACTCGAAGACAAATGCCGCACATGGGCACAAATCGATAGCGCAATCATCATCGTATGCGGCCCCATCGTCACCGACCCAATCAAAGAATACATCGGCGACTCACGCGTAGCCGTACCACAGCGCTTCTTCAAAGCCATCATCTCACCCTATGCCAATACCCCACGCGGCATCGGCTTCATCATGCCCAACGCCAAAGTCCCCGGCGGCATGCAAGCAGCAGCAGTAACCATCGACAGCATCGAAGCAGTCACAGGCCACGACCTCTTCCACGCCCTCCCCGACGACCTCGAAGCCACCCTCGAATCCCAATGCCGCTTCCACACATGGAGCACCCTCCGCCCTAGACAGCAATAACATTTCCATCCGCGAAACACAAAACGGCTCCATAAATACGAATAAAGACTGCATCTCTATATAAATAAACAAAAAACGGCAAGTGCAAAACACTTGCCGTTTTTGTTTTGTGGTCCCACTTGGGCTTGAACCAAGGACTCCCTGATTATGAGTCAGGTGCTCTAACCAACTGAGCTATAGGACCTATTGATGTGTGATTTGAGCGTACATATATTGGCCGATTTCTCGTCCTTTGACACTCTTCTCCATCAAAGCGAGTGCAAAGATACTAATCTTTTTCCAATTTTGCAACCCACAGCTCTATTTTTAGTTATGCCTCATCTTGAATCGCGCCTATAATTTATCAATTTCGTTTTGGAGGGTGGTGAGGAATTGGGCGGCGTGGGCACCGTCCATTTGGGTGTGGTGAAATTGGAATGATATGGTAAGGGTGGTCTTGAACAATTGGCGTCGGTATTTGCCCCAAATTATGAATGGGTTGTTAAACACTCCGCTATACATGCCCACTGCGCCATCGATTTCGCAATCAACGAGTGCCGATGTGCCAATAACCATGCTGTCTGTAATGTCATGATTGGCGCATGTGTCGGCTACTTGTTTGGTCAGGCGAAGGTAGCTGGCATTAAATTGCGCCAAATCGTCGCTGAAAGGGATGTCACATGAGCTGACTTCGCCTTTGCTATTAGCCACGATTGTGTTCACTGCAATGTTGTCATATTGCATCAATTTGCCGTCTACGGGCAAAAAATAAAATTCTTTGATTTTGCTTGCGGCTTTGCCGATGCACCAACACATGAGCATGTTGAATTTCAGGCCGGTCTTTCGGCTGATTTTCACAAGGCGCGATACATTGAGCATTTTGAATAGCGTCACCATAGGCATGGGTGCTTTCATCCACATTTCAAATGCGTATGCTCGCGATGTCGTCGCAGGGTCTATTTCTTTCATACAAATGATTTCTGTTTTTGATTAATAAAAAACACTCATCTCAACCGTTGCAAGATGAGCGTTAGTATATGTATTACGGTCGTAAATCGACTGATTATTTGGCTTTACTTTGGGGGATGATGAGGTTGAGTATCACGCCTACCAATGCTGCCAAGCCAATGCCGCTGAGGGTTATGCTTCCGCATGTCAATTCGGCGCCGCCGATGCCAAGCGTGAGTATGAGCGACGCAATGATGAGGTTGCGCGAGTTGCCCATGTCAACTTTGTTTTTCACCAATGTGTTGATGCCCACTGAGGCGATTGTGCCGAACAACAGCAACATGATGCCGCCCAATACCCCTTCTGGAATGGTTTTGAGCAATGTGCTAACTTTGCCCAACACCGAGAACAAGATGCCAAATACGGCCGCGATGCGAATAACCACGGGGTTGGCTATTTTTGTAAACGAAATGGCGCCGGTAACCTCTGAATAGGTGGTCACGGGAGGTCCGCCGATAAACGATGCTACCGCGCAAGCCAATCCGTCGCCGAGCATGGTGCGGTGCAATCCGGGGTCTTTGACATAGTCTTTACCGGTAACTTCATTGACTGCATACACATCGCCAATATGCTCAATCACAGGAGCAATGGCTACAGGAATCATGAAAATTACGGCCTCCCAACACATCTCGGGACGCACAAATGCCGGCAACGCAAACCATGGTGCGTCGATAACCGGTTGCAAATCGACCATACCGAAACATAGTGCGGCAATATATCCCACCACAATACCTGCAAAAATGGGAATCAATCGCAGCAGGCCTTTGCCAAACAGCGAAACGATTATTGTGGTCAACAACGCAATAATTGCCAATAGCCAATTACTTTTGGCCATGTTAACACCTGTACCCGCCAACGACAAACCGATGAGCATGATTACCGGGCCGACTACAATGGGCGGGAACAATCGGGCAATAAAGCCCACTCCGCGAATGCGAATCAACGCGCTCATCAGCCCATACACGGCACCCACGGCCACCAATCCCGACAACGTTCCGGGAAGACCATACAACTCTGTGGCTTTGATAATCGGCGCAATAAATGCGAAACTGCTACCGAGAAAAATTGGCACCTTACCCTTGGTTACCGCATGAAATATCAAAGTGCCGATACCGGCCGTAAAAAGAGCCACCGAGGGGTCTAGCCCCACCAATAGCGGCACAAGCACAGTTGCGCCAAAAGCCACAAACAAAAATTGGGCCCCGACAACCGTTTTCTGAAACGCATTGAGATTATTGCTATTTTTCATATTTTAATCAACAAAATTAAGTTTCTCGCAAAAATAGCGATTTTCGGCCTAATACGATGCCTTTTTTCAAAATAAATACTAAATTTGTCGTCGTAACAAAAAAATCTCCCAAAATGGCATTACATATAATAGACCACCCGTTAGTGCAGCATAAACTCAGCATTATGCGCAAAAAAGAAACCTCAACAATGGAGTTTCGCGAACTGCTAAAAGAAATCTCAATGTTTATGGGCTACGAAGTCACTCGCGACTTTCCGTTGACCTACGAAGAAATTGAAACACCATTGATGAAAATGAATGCGCCCAAACTCGCAGGCAAAAAAGTGGTAATCGCCCCCATTCTCCGCGCCGGATTAGGCATGGTTGAAGGCTTGACCACACTCATCCCCTCGGCCCGCGTCGGCCACATCGGCATGTATCGCGACGAAGAAACCTGCCTCCCAGTGTTCTATTACTACAAAATGCCCATCAACAAAGACCGCTTGGTTATTGTCACCGACCCCATGCTAGCAACCGGTGGCAGCGCATGTGACGCCATCTCACGCCTCAAAGAAGACGGCTACAAATCAATCAGATTGATGTGTCTCGTAGCCTCGCCACAAGGCGTCAACGCCGTAACCGAAAAGCACCCCGATGTTGACATCTACCTTGCCGCCCTCGACCAAGGTCTCAACGAGAAAAACTACATCCTTCCCGGTCTCGGCGATGCCGGCGACCGCATCTTCGGCACACGATAAGCATAAACCCTCGGTCTGCCCCATAGACCGACATCACCATACCCCACCCCCGACTTCACAGCCGGGGGTGGAATGTTTATATAGAATAAAAAAACTCTAAAAGTTTGGTTTTTCAGTACATTGTTTTGTATATTTGCATATATAACACAAACCACGCTATGATATACACGCTCAAATTCTACCGTTTTAATTCACCAATTTAAATTATTCCTTACATCCGTCCCAATTTTAGGGCGTATTGGACAACGTTGTTAACCTAACAAACAGAAACTTATGCTTGAAAACACTGATATCAATCGCTTCGTCGAAGCACAGGAAATTCCATATATCTGCGGATATAAACACGCTTTGGCGGAGGTCAAGAACGGCCGTAAAATCAATCACTGGATTTGGTACATATTCCCACAACTACGCTGTTTGGGCCGCAGCCACAGGGCGCTTTACTACGGCATAGCCGACAAACATGAGGCGCAGAACTACTTGCAGCACCCTATCCTTGGCACAAGATTACGAGAAATAACCGAAGCCTTGCTCAAACACAAGGATAAAACGGCAGTGTCAATTCTTGGCGATATTGATGCCATTAAAGTTCGCTCTTGCTTGACGATGTTTGATTACCTCTCTCCGAATGATATATTTGGCGAGGTGCTCCACTCTTTTTATAATGATGAGCGCTGCGAAATCACACTCAAAGTGATGCGACAAGAATAAAACACGCAACATTTTCTGTTGCAGGGAACAACAAACCACATAAGATTAATTTCAACTCAAATAACGCAAGCCTATGTTAGTTGTGCATCCAAAAGATATAACTACAAGTGTTTTGACCAACTTGTATATAGGGACAGAATCGACAGTCATTGACCAGACAGCCACCAAGCGAGAGATTGAGCATCTGCTGCATCATTGTTCACCACGTGAACGAATTATGCTTCTTGGGCATGGCTCTGATAACGGGCTTTTCTCACGCATTGATGACAAGGAGCCAGAGTTTGACCGTATTATTGTAGGACACCCACACGCATACCATTTGCGACAACATGGCGCTAATATCATTGGAATATGGTGTCATGCCGACAAATTTGCCCGAAAAGAAGGATTGCATGGATTATTTTCCGGAATGATTATATCAGACAAACAGGAAGCCGAAGAATATGGAATCATAACCCTACAACACCACATCGAAGAAGCAAACGAGGAAATGTTTGCCAAATTAAGAGCATTGTTAGATGAGGGCGTTCCGCTCCATGAAATCCCCGAACGGATGAAAGCATTGAATGACAATCCCTCTTGGCTGACAACCTTCAACTACAAAAACTTCTTTTATTTGTAGTCTTTACTTGCCGATGCAGCGTAAATGAGGTGTTGATAATCAATAAGTTGCAGAGTTTAGGCCGAAATAGGGTAGATATTTGTGCCATACTATTACAGAAAATGCACACTTCTCAATTTTTGCGCTTGGGGCCCTGACTCTGACACAAAGATAGTAAATTTTCATAGAAAATCGTGTTAAAAGGTGAATAAATAATGATTCCCTATTTGAGGCATTTTTGCTCACTAGGGTATAAACTTTACTTTTTATTTTGGAAAGTGAAGATGGTTTTTCAAAGTGCCGTTCTGGCCCTGTTTCTTTATCACAAAAACACAAGTCAAAATGCCACAAAAAAGCAAGACGACATAATGGTTAATAGGATAAAAAAAACTCGTGAGTGTTCCTCACGAGTTGCTTAACTTTATTTAGTGCCATTTCAAAGTGCCATTTTGGCTCTTTGGAATTTTAAATTTGGCACTTTGAAATTTTCTTTACTCTTCCTGCTCGTAGTAGTACGAGTAGTCGATACCCTTCATAAAGGTTTCGCGGTCGTTGATTTTGTCGGTCAAAGCGGACTGCAAAAGTCGCTTGATATCCGATGAGTCTGCGACGCTTTTTTGCATCGCATTCAAGTAGTCGTTCTTGTCAATCTTGCTCCAATCAACGCATTTCTGCAACTGCTTTTTGAGAATCAAATCGAGCCAGATACGAGTCGCACGACCATTGCCCTCACGGAATGGGTGGGCGATATTCATCTCGACATATTTGTCGGCAATCTCCTCGAAAGTTGTTTCGGGCATCTGCTCGATGGTTGCGAGTGTCTGCGGAAGGAATTGAGCCATCGCAAACTGAAAACCTCCCTTGGCAATATTCACCGTGCGGATTTGACCGGCAAAATCGTACAAACCACCAAACAAGTAGGCGTGAATCTGCTGTAAGCACTTGATGCTTCCTGGCTCCAAATTATTCAATATACCACTCTCAAACAGAGAATAGGCCTTCTTACGACTCTGACCGTCAATAGTATTGTCGTTATACGTGAACCAATCAAGGAAGTCCGCACCCTTCTTGCTTGGAATGGCTTTTACTAATGCTATGATGTCGTCTTGGATAAAGCAATCGGTAGCATATTTTTTGCCATCGGTAGCGGTTAATTTCAGTTGTATACATTTTGAATACAACTGAAAGTCTTTGTTCTTCAAACGACTCTTTACCGTACCCCAATAGACGCGAGGACGAGGGCTTTCTGTTATAGCAGCCACGATATCGACCGCAGAGAACCACCATTTGGATTTTTCTTCATCCCAAACAGCTCGCACCTCACGGTCATTATAGAATCTAATTGATATTTTGGTCATAAACAAATTTTCTATTTATCTAACCTGCTAACAACTATATATTTACCAAGATCTTTAATAATTCCACATTCTTCTACAAAGGTAATATATGCATCGCACTCTTTGGAAAACTCCATTAAGTTGATATATACTTTCGGGAATTTTTCCTTAAGATCTGTTTCGTATTTTTCTGAGCCAAGTCCTGTGCTAGATAAAATATGTGTAGTTAGTACAGATATATATTCTTGCGCATTATTCTGATCTTCCAAATTTGCCAAACTAGCTGTGAGCATATTTTTATACGCCTTTGTGACTTTACAGAAGGCATTATTTACTTCAATTAATTTAGCATGCATATCGTTATCAAACAAGCATACCGAAAGTTGTACAGATTTATACAGATTTTCTTCAATGAAAATCATCTGTTTGTTGATGTCATTTTCATTGAAAAGAATGTATCTATCCCAATTATCTCTCTTTATAAGAGTGATCGTATCTAATACAGACTGGAATACGCTATATCTTTTATCAAAGAGCTGTATCTTTATATTGTCCTTTTGAATCTGGTTTTGTATTAGCGTACATTGCACTACAGCGGCACTAATGCCAAGTCCCACGCAAGTAAGAAAATACTCCATACTATTTTCATTACCATCAAGAGATATCAATAGCACACCACCCATAATCGTAAAAAACAGAATTATCAAGATGGGATTTAGAGGCGTGTTTTTTATGTAATTCCAGAACTTTTTCATAATCTTTAACATATTATTTTCGATTTACATAGGGCATATTCTGTACTATTTTACCTTGTAATAATTTGCCATTTATCTTCTTATTACCTTTTACGCCATCTTTGCTCCAAGTTCCCCATTGCTTGAAGAAAAATGGAATATTATTCGCATCGGCCTGGCGTTTTATATTCAAGACCCATTCTTCTTTCATGGGACGTGCTTGCAATCCGCTTTCCCCGCCAACAATAATCCAATTTATTCCTTGAAGATGTAAATCGCCTAAGTCTTCTAAGAGAGGTTCACAGGATAGAAATTTTACAGATGCGTGAAGGTTTCTAATAAAATCTATTCTTTCTTTTGTTTCTTTACATTCTACTGTAACACCTATCCAAGCATTTTGAGGTATGTGGCGATTTTCAAAATACTCCGTCATACGCTCTGCTCGTTTTGTTAGTATTTGATAATTATGTTGCGGTGTATCCTCTATTACTTTAAAAACTCTATCTATAAACTCAAACGGTACATCCTTATGGAACAAGTCGCTCATTGAGCATACAAATATAGTTGAGGGCTTTATCCATTTAAAGGGTTCAGACAAAGACTCCGGATGAAGTGTTAGAAGAAACCCGTTAGTATACTTAGGTTGTTTCATAGCATGCAATCTCCTTGCTAACACCTCGGCATAGCAGTGCATGCAACCTTTAGACGTCTTAGTGCATCCAGTCACTGGATTCCAGGTTCGCTCTGTCCACTCTATTTTTGTAGTTCTCATTATATACTGCCAATTATATCACTTGCAATACTCACCGCCGTACTATTGTTTGATGCAAAAGCGAAATGGTAAATAGGGTTATTTTTACTATTGCGCATAACTAATGGCTCTGATGTTACATTCGCAAAAATTGTATTTAACCGTTGTATGTACAACTGTGCAATTTTCTCTATTGGCTGTTGCTTTTTATGCACCTCTTCTATCTCACCAAACAAAGTAGGCATAATAGTCCTTTCATAAAATGCAGCTTCGATTTCTTCCTTTGTCATACCTAAGAAATCAGTTAGCTTTTCAATATGCGTTAGTTGCCCTTTTTTATCTTAAAGCCTATTTATCACGACACCAGTTGGTATAAGTATCCACAAATCTGTTCCAGTCCCAGCCAATGCAGATATTGAGTCCCTGCATACCAAATGGATCTAAAAGTACCAGAGCCTTATACTTTTTATCTTTTAGTGCTTCTGCCAACTTTGCCAATTGTGAGTTAGCATCATCGCATCTAAACTCAAGTTTCTTTCCTCCTTCTCTAAAAGGTGCAAGTTTCTTCTCTAATGCATTAGAAGACTCTTCACTCTTATCAATGAAATAGTAATAATCAAAACCTTGTTGTTCAATGCTCAATACACGCTCTGCTGCGCCTTTGTATAGAGTTGTATCATCAACAGATATGCCGAACTCTTTAAACATATCAATAGTATCCGAACCATGCTCCTCCTCACGACTACCACTACCAGCAAAACCGTCAAAGTAGATCAATTGCCATCTATACTTATCACGATGTTTATTCATTATAGTAAGATAGGCTCCGACATATTTAGAGAAAGCATTCAATTTTTCCTCAGTCCAAAATCCTCCCCATCTATGTTTTTTCTGTTTTCTAAGCGTCATACTATCGGAGAAATTATATATACTATTCTTTTGTCATATGAGAATGCTTCTCATAGAATGTTTCATTATGCCATTTAAGATAATGTCGTCTTTCGCCGTCAATGTAGTCATATGAGACAGTGCAATCGTGTAAATACTGCAAAGATTTTTCATCTTCAATATTTGTATCATATATTACATTGCCTGTTTTATAGTCTATAGTGATGTAATTAGCGTGCTCAAATAACTTGTCACATATAGGACACATAAGCAAACCGTTGTTCGGATTCATTGCATCATATGTATCCTCACACTTTGAGTATGGCTTTATATGACTAGCAATGAGGAGATTCTTAAAATCAAATCCACAAACAGGACATTTGTGCGGAGTCTTAACAAAAAGAGCAGACCTAAACTCTCCCTGAACAGTTCTTGTTTGAACACCACGAGCAGATATCTTATACTTGCCTTTTAGTATCTTTTCTTTCATGTCGGATGTTCTACCATCATCATCAAGCATATCCAATTTGGTGTCTGCTACATCAATAGAGAATGAATCTGAATATGATATTGTATCATATTTAGACGCAGGAGTGATAAGGTATGGTCTTAAGGTTTCGGTTACATATGAATCTGAAAAGTCATGGAGGTATGCATTCTTTTTCGGCAAATCCATATTCGCTCTTGTTCCTTCTGTATTCAAGGAAATATCTTCAATTTTAACATCTCGTGTTTGTACAATAGTTGTTCGTGAAATCATATTCTGATGATTAGCATAGTTTAATACAACCATCGGATATTTAGGAACAAAATTAGCCCACTTCCTAGTTGGATCTATTACTCGATTGTCTTTTTCTATGAAAATTTCTCTGATTTGCAAATAGATTCCTTGTTTATGTGCGAGTGTTTGAGCTTTACAGAACTCTTTATACTTATCCCATATGCCATCATGTACAAAAACACAATAGCAAAGCATATATTGAAAGATATATGCATTTTCAAAGCTAGAACTTATAAAATCCAATAACTCGTCGTCAATAATTTCATACACGCCACGTTTGCTAGTTTTGCGTAGAACACCACAAAATACTAATAAAGCAACGGCTTCAGTAAAATAATTTTGAATTTGAGAAGCAGTCCTCAAACAGAATAAATCCTTGATGTAAGCATTAGATTTCTCCTGCAATTCAAGTTTTTTATAAACATCGCCAAAACGAAATCTCTGTATAAATCGACATGCAAAGAACATTGTATCAAAGCCATACGATTTATCTGCTAAGAATTTACCGGTATCTGTCGATAGTGTTAAACCAGACAGTTTGCTTATCAGCATTTGGGTTATATCGCGATTCATAATATGAAATTATTTAGGTGCTCCAATGTAATATAGTGAACACTTATCAATATTAAGTGTAAACCTAGACAAGCTTTTTACTATTGCATAATATCGACGAAATTCGTCTGTAGCATAAAACGCTAAATCAACTTTAACATTCTTCACTTTAGGCGTAAGTATAGCAATACTACCGTTGGGGATAGTATTATCAGGAAGGATTGTAGCTCTTGTGTTGTAGGTGAAATTAGGCATAATAATAGACTTAGTATTTAGAAACTGCCCAACTGTAAACTCCTCCACAGAATCTACATATCTATCGTATCCTGTTTTATGTACAATTGATCCGTTATCCAAAATGTTTTTGGATTTCAATACCCATATTTTACCATGAGTACTTACTTTACTGTTAGTGATCTGTCTATCTCGAAAAGATGTAAACACATCCAACTGCAGTTTTTTTACAAATCTATCAAAAAAGTCGTCCCTATAGATGAGCCAAACCTTATCATGATATACATATCCCTGCTTATGTGTGTATTGCACATCATTGACATAATCTGTCACTCGAATCTCAGATGCGTATTTCTTAGCAAAGTGTATGGTTATAATTTCGACAAACACTTTTTTAAAAAACTTAACACCAAAATCACATATGCTTACAATAGGATAACTCTCGTATAGTTTCCTAATAGAAGCAAACTCATCAGCCATAATGAAATTTTTGGGAATCACACAAGCAATTTCATCTGCGATATCGTATAATTTTACCAGGAATAATGCAAATAAATTTTTCGTTTTGTGTGAATTCCCTATAATCTCCTTGTATACTTTTGTAGCTGTTGCATACGGTGGATTGGTTGCAACAAGATCATAATGTCTCTGTGCCTTCCAAGTTAAAAAGTCAGCACAAATAAAATTGATATGAATGTTAGAACCAAGGTTTATTTTTTTTAATGCAGATTTTAGCGTTTGAATTGTTTCTGGGTTAATCTCAACTGCATCTATATAAACCATATCGCTCTCAGAGAACACTCCACTCAATTGAGGTAGGAATGCTCCAAGACCAACAGCAGGCTCAAGTATATGGACCGTATTCTTATTTGTATCTACATCCTTAAGAGCATCATACACGACACACTGTGGAGTGTAGAAAGCTCCGGATTGTTTTGCATCCTCAATTTTTTGCTCTTGTAAAAAAGTATATATGTAAAAATTCCTGGTTAGATGCTTATCTTCAAGATAAGTATCTAATAATTTTGACTCATATGTATTTACAAAATCATCGTAATCTAGCAGTACTTGTGCTTTGTTTGCTATATCATCAATAATATGCGTTGGAACTGCCTCTCCAATACACCTCCTGATATTAAGTTCGTTGCGCTTTAAGTATTGATCTGAGTTTTCTGGTGTAATAAGATGATCCATAGATGTCCATTTGAATGTATCAGGAATAGACATCAATCTCATCAACTCTCTAATACTAAGCACTCTATTATCTGTTGGGTGAATAGTATCTTGGCTTGCTATTTGATCATTACGTGTAGCTATACAAGAGCAAGGTTTATTCCACATCAATCTCCTGTACTTATTACCCATGTACGCTCCTTTTAACTCAACTCGTTTTCCGTCTGAATTAATTTTATGTGGGCGGGTTTCTATTGGGTTCTGAAATGCACTCTCCCCCTCTTTTAGATCCTTAACCCACGGTAACTGATATTCTGGAAATTTACGAGCAAAGTGCAAGAAATCAGTTTTGTCCTTACCTCCATATTCTAATGAGGGTAATTTGCCAATAGCCTCTCTTAAAGTAGTTTCTTTTGTACGAGTCGGGAATAAATTGAGCGGACTAATATTTCTTAATGATTTATGAGTACCTATAACAAGCGTACGAGGTCGACTTGAAGGAACACCATAATCCTTAAAATTGATAACCTTCCAAGAAATATGATAATTGTTAGAAAGATTGCTGAATATGCTATCTTTGATAGGCATATCAACACCCGTTGTATCGGTACAAATTGTATTCATAAAAGCCCTCACATTCTCAAAAATAAAAATTTTGGGCTGGACGGCCTGTATCACTTTAATGGCTTCAACAACAAGAGAATTTCGAATCTGCTCCTGATCATTCTTTTTATAATTAGCAGTAGACATACCTTGACAAGGAGGTGTTGCAAATACAACATCTACTTGTTTAAGACCTTCAAAGTCTTTCCATAAAGCAATTTGGTCATATATGGATTGTTGAATAGACGGAGATGTTATATCTCCACAGATATAACCACTTTCGTATTTGCACTTATTGTTTGCACGCTGAATGTCTATTCGATCACTTAGAAGTTCGTTTGTAGCAATACACTGGAACTTGTTATGAAATCCATAACAACCAACGCCTGCACTACTGAATAAACTTATATAGGTTCTCATATCAAAAATCTAGTTCTTAGAGGGTATAAACACCCCACACTACAAAAATAAGCAAAATTTGTCAGATTGAGGTGATATTGCGAAAAAGTTTGTGAACAATCTTACAAATATAAGGTAGAAGAGGTATTGTTGTTCTGTCTAATATGAACAAGAAAAAGGCGGACTAAATCCGCCTTGCCAATCTTAGTCTAATCCATCAACCCACTTTACTAGCGTCGATTTCTATATCGCCACGGGTCGGGAGTCATCATCTTCTCAATCTGCTCCATACGAGTGATTGCATCCAAATGGTGCTTTTTATCGAGCCACTTTTTGATAGTCGCTCGGTCGAAATAAAGCCTATTGCCTTGTCTGATATACGGGATATCCCGATATCTCACCGTTCGATATACCGCGGATTTTGATTTACCAAGTAGTTTGCACAGATCTTCCACGCTCATCAACTCGCCTTCGAGTGGTAAGGGTTGATGTTTATCACGAACTGTCTTTTCGAGTGATTCGATTCTCTCTACCAGGTTTTGAATGAGCTCCGGCATCTGCTCAAATGATACAACTTTTTGTTCCATATTTTAATTGTTTTTTGAGTTAATTCATATTAAGTATAGGGTGGCGTTTGTAAGAAGGTTTGTGAATGGGTAATTTTTTATCATTTTCATAAAAAATATTAACTTTGTATAACATCTGATTATTTTAGATTTATATTATGGCAGAAACAAATGATAAACATTTAAGATTACCTCAAATACCCCAGGGGGAGTATTATGAGGATTTTATTGCATCAATGTTGTGTATTGGAGGTTTTTACATAGAAAAAAGAATTGAAATGTTAGAACCTATAAATATTCTGGAATTAGATGTAGTATCAACTAAATTGTCTTCAGATGGCATTGACAAGACATTAATTGAGATCAAATCTGGCAAATGGGGCATGCCAGATGTGTTTAAGGTGCGAGGATGGTTGGATTTCTTAAAATACAATAAAGCATCATTTATAAGCCTTAATAATAGTAGAGAGGAGTTCGAGCAATGTCAACATGTTGCGGAGGTACTTCAAATAACCCTTCTCAATATTGATATTACAGCTGACGGAAAGATTGATGCTCAATCTTTCAAAAGGGCTTATGGGATATCTAACGATGAAGATAAAACATTTGATTATGCAGTAGCATGTCTTAGATACTCTTTCTGTTTAGAGCGTATATTGATAGATAAGTACTTAAAACCATTAACTAAAGACCCTAACAATTCTTGTGCATGTTCTCATATTAGAGATTATATAAGAAAGGTTACCCAACATAGTTTTTTTCTAGGAGATACGAATAAAAGAATTCAAGAGGTATTTGAGGCCTATATAAAATATAAAAATATTACTGCTCGAATTGATAAAATGATGAGAGAAGGAGGAGGAAATTTTGAAGAAATAGTTGCTTCTGGAATTTTGCCTGACACATTCCGAAAAATATTTTACGAAGTCAGTGGAGGCCAAAAACATTATCTTCATGTTGCTCTATATTCTGAATTAATCTGTAGATTAACTATTTTAAAACAATGTATAGAAGTGATGATTGATGCGGAGCACGAGCCAGTACTTTTAAAAAATGCGATGAAAAGTTCTTTGGCTTCAAATCTCAGGAATGCCATAACCATCCTTAAGGGGCATACTTACTTTTATCTATATCCTCATTTTTGGCAGATATTTATTTTTCTATTTGGTGGATTTATTCTTACAGATAAAAAAGAAGATGAGTATGTGTTACTTTCAAAATTTACAGGCATTCCAACCAATGAGATTGAGAATGCACTGCAAGCATTTGATATATTGTTTCCATTAGACAGAGGTAGATGGTTAATTCAAAAGCCTAATACAACTATAATGATTTTACAATTTATGCCTTTACCATTTTGCGGTATAGGCGCAAATTTCCGACGAATGGTATATAATAAAGAAGGTGATTTAACATATGAAAATCTAGAAAAACAACTAACAGAGAGGTTTACTTTTATGGATTTAATAAAGTATAATAATTTGGCTATTGAGTATTTATCAATGGATGCTAAACTTCATAATTAAGACAGATGTGTACATAGGTGTTTGTTTGATGAATTTATAAAGTCATTAAATGATACGAATAACTTTTGCCACCTAGAACTATCACATTTTACATAGAAAGTACAATTTTATTCGCCCTGTTATTGCGGCTCGTTGCAACTCATTGCGCCTCGTTGCACTCCATTGCAAACTTGGCGAGATATTTTTGTTGTAGACATTAAGGCATAGAAAAATCCCGAAAGTCGAGTCTAACTTTCGGGATTTATTCGTCTATTTTTGCAGGATTTTATGAGGCTATTTGTGGGCGTTAGCGTTTATTAGTGTGCATTAGAGGGCGTTAGTCACTTTCCGATGCAGAAAGTGTAGATGATTATCAATCAGTCATTTAGCACTCTAAAAGGTACAACTACCCGTTTGGCAAGTGGTTGAGAATGTGTAAGTTAGTGATTTTCAACACCGTTTTTGCCTTGTACCTCCATTTTGGAATGTAAAAGTAAGTGTAATTTCTTGAATATCAAAAC